>JAFTWL010000190.1 GCA_017465305.1 Ruminococcus sp.
ACTTCTCCTCGGGAAATCATTCCTATTCCTATCTGAAGACTTTCTTTTCCTGTATAACGCATTATTTTAGCACCCAAACCGCAACCTATAACTTTAGTTAAAAGTGCTACTATCATAAGAAGAACCATAAAGACAATCAATTTTCCTGTTAATCCATCTAATGTCATTGCAAGACCTATATTTGCAAAGAAAATCGGTGATAATAACATATATGAAAGTGTACTGAAACGACTGTCAACGTATTCATTTCTCTTAAGACCTGATACAGCTAATCCTGCAACAAATGCACCTGTAATATCAGCAACACCAAATAATACTTCTGCACAATAGGAAAGAAGTAAGCAGAACGCAAATGTAACTATAATATGACGACGAAGATTTTCATGAGATGCTTCACGCCACTTTTTAAACCATTTGTGATAAACTACTGCTGCTAAAATTGCAAATGCAAAGAATCCGATTATATTCAGGAATACAGCAAGAATTCCTCCACCTAATTCACCAACTAATGCACTGCCCATTGTCTTCTCTGCTTCACCGCCTGTCTTGCCACCAAGACTTATAACTACTGTCAGGGCAATGATTCCAAGAATATCATCAATTACTGCTGCGCCTAAAATTGCATTTCCAGCTCGTGAATTAAGTGCACCTAATTCTTTAAGAGTTTCAACGGTAATACTTACAGATGTCGCTGTCATAATTACACCAATGAAAATATTCTGCCACATTAAAGATGCCATTTCAGGGTCTTGTTCTGTATTAAAGAAATGTGCAAGAACAAATCCACCAGCAAGAGGAACTAAAACACCAAACATTGCGATTACAAAAGATGCAAGACCAGCTTTTTTCAACTCTCCAATATCCGTCTCCATGCCAGCACTGAACATAAGAGCAATAACTCCAAGTTCTGCAAGGCTCACAATTAAAGAGCTACGTTCTACAACATCCAAAACCATTGGACCTAAAATTACACCGGCTGCCAATGCACCTACTACCTGTGGCAAACTAATTTTCTTTGTAAACAAACCAAGTATCTTTGTGGACAGCAAGATAATTGCGATTTGCAACAAATAAGCATAGTTATTGCCAAATAAAAAATCCTTTACTGCTTCCATAATCAGAAGCCCCTCCTTTTGTTATCTATAAAGATATTATCATTCTCTCTATAGATATAATTTAAATACAGATTAAATAATAACCTGTTTACGTATTTAAGTATAACCCAGATTTTTAATGTTGTCAATTTATTTTTTTCGTTTATTTCTGAAACTTTAAAACATATTTTAAGCAGTCACTTTACATTTCAAAAATATATAATTTCAAACTTTATAAATTATAATAAATAAAATAAAACTGCTGCTATATCACTTGTATAATATAGCGGCAGTTTTGTTTATCATTTTATTTATAGTACAATCTTTATATCATATTTTAAAAGCCAGGCATTCAATTGTACAAAATATGCTATAGTCTGAGGTTTAGTCATAAGCTGACCATACCACTGAATAGATTCTTTTCCATACATAAGTTCTTCAAGTTTTTCCCTCTTTACTAACTGAAGTAGTGGAACTTTTGGCTCTTTAAGCATATCTTCAAGCATTTTTGTAACTGCTGAAAGATAATTCGGATTATGCGTTTTTGGATATGGACTTTTTTTACGCCATAAAACTTTATCAGGCAAATATGACTTCATTGCTTCACGCAGAAGCCCCTTCTCATATCCATTATAATCTTTAAATTCCCATGGAACATTATAAAGATAAGAAGCTATTCTATAATCACAAAATGGTACACGCACTTCCAAAGAATTATACATACTCATACGGTCTTTTCTATCAAGAAGCGTCTGCATAAACCAGTCTAAATTTAAAAGCATCATTTCACGCATACGCTTTTCAAGCGGTGAATCCTCCGGTAATTTATCAGCACGTTCTATTGTTTCCTTATAAGCATTATAAACATAATCTGCACCATCAAGAACTTCAGCAATATCATCACGCAAGAACTGTATTCTATATGCTGTACTCTGAGCCCATGGAAATCCATCAGTCATTCTTATTTTAGGGTCACGATACCATGGATATCCTCCAAAAATTTCATCAGCACACTCACCCGAAAGTGCAACAGTAACATTATTTTTAATTTCACCGCAAAATAACAATAATGAACTATCTACATCAGCCATACCAGGCAAATCTCTTGCTTCCATAGCTTTTAATAAAGCAGGTGCTAACTCAGGTGTGTCAAGCACCGTCCAATGATGTTCACATCCTAAATAATCCACCATACATCTTATATATTCAGGGTCACTCGTGGGCTGAAAATGACTTTTCTGAAAATACTGGTCATTATCACGATAGTCAACTGAAAATGTATGCAGTACTTCTCCATTTTTCTTCATATTTTCATTTGCAAGAGAAGACAATAAACTTGAGTCAAGTCCGCCTGATAAAAAAGTTCCTATTGGTACATCAGATACAAGTTGTCTTTGAACAGCATCTTTCACAAGATAACGTGTATGCTCTGCCGTCTGTGCAAAATTTTCTGTATGTGGTGCTGCTTTCAGTTTCCAGTATTCTTTTAATTCAAGTTTTCCCTTATCATAATATCCTGCATAAGCACGCTTAACTTCTCTTATTGTACGAAATACTCCATAGCCTGGAGTTCGTCCAGGTCCCATAAGAAGAAGCTCAGAAATTCCTTTTTTATCAATTTCATGTGGTACATCAGGATGCTCAAGCAATGCTTTAATCTCCGAGGCAAATACAAAACCATCAGGAATTTCAGCATAAAATAAAGGCTTTACTCCTATTCTATCCCTTGCAATGAACAAACGTTTTTTATTATGCTCCCAGACAGCAAAAGAAAAGATTCCATTTAAATGAGAAACACAATCTTCACCCCAATAAGCATATGATTTAAGAATTACTTCAGTGTCACAAGTTGTATTAAAACTCATTCCCTTATTTTCAAGCTGACGGCGTAACTCAGAAGTATTATATAACTCACCATTATAAACAATAGTATATGTTTCATCTTTATATTTGCATTGCATTGGCTGAATACCATTTAAAACATCAATGACAGCAAGTCTTTTATGTGCCATTATGCAATTTTCATCAAGAAATATTCCCTCCTGGTCAGGTCCTCTTCTTGATAATACAGACTGCATTCTTTTAAGTACAGCTTCTTGTTTTCTGGCATCTTCTTTTAAAGTAATTACTCCTACAATTCCGCACATAGATAAAACCTCCATTTTCATTTGTACTACCATGTAGTATATGCAGAATTTTTAAAATCTGATACTTAATTTATTTTTTATAAATTTCAATTAAAAAAATTATAATTATACTATATATAAAATTTTTTATTTTATATTGACTATGCATATGTAATATAGTATAATTAAATAAAAACTTATATTAAGGAAAAAATATTATATGAAAATTGTTGTGATAAATGGAACAGAAATAAAAGGATGTACTTATCATTTAAAAGAGTGCTTTTTGAACTCTTTGGACGGTGAAAATACTATTACTGAATTTTATCTTCCCAAAGATGCTCCACATTTTTGTTGTGGCTGTAAAACATGTTTTTTCAAAAGTGAAAATTTATGTCCTCATGCAAAGTACATAATGCCGATTTGGAATGCTATTCTTGCAGCAGATTTGTTGGTGTTTACATATCCAGTATATGCACTGCATGCACCAGGACAAGTAAAAGCATTACTTGACCATCTTTGCTGCCATTGGATGGTTCATAGACCAGAAAAAGTAATGTTTAAAAAGCGGGCTGTAATTTTAACACAAAGTATTGGTGCTCCTAATGGCACAGCACAAAAGGACGTTGCTACAAGCCTAACATGGATGGGCGTCTCATCTATTAAAACCTTAGGATTTGGATTAATGGAGGGAGTAATATGGGAAGAACTATCTGAAAAACGTAAACAACAAATGAAGTTAAAAATCAAAAAGTTAGCATCAAAGTATCAAAATGTAAAAACTGTTCAAAAAAATCTGAAAGTTAAAATGTTTTTCTTTATGAGTAAAATAATGCATAAAAAGACATTAAAAACAGAGAAACAGATTAGTGCAGATAATCAACATTGGATTGAGCAAGGATGGCTTGTAAAGTAAATCGCAATCTTATTCAACAAAAATAACAATAAAATTATAAAAAATTATCCCACCTAAAAATATAGGTGGGATAAATTTTAATACTTAAATCTGCCATCCTCATCATGAATCTGACTCCACATATAACGCAAAAGCCAGCCATCAAAATCTGTAATTTCCATAGATGAACCTGCCATCATAATAGAAGTGCCACTACCTAGGAATCCTCCCGGTGGGAATCCATCTAATTCACCTTCTCCGCCATAAAAATCAGTAATTCCAAAACCATGACCTATTTCATGAGTAAGAACATGTAATCCACTTCCTGAAATCATATTCAAATAAGCATCATCAGATAATCTCTGTCCCCAGTCTCCCCCACATCCCCCGATTGAAGGAAAACCTTGAGTAGCCCAGAGATACATATCAAATCGTTTGTCCAGTCCACCTGGATATTCATAATTTTCATCATAAAAATGGTCAAATCTTGATAACTCAACAGGAGCACTTGGTAACTTATCAGGAATAGTTTCTATACCATTATCTGTATCATATTGACTGTCATAATCACTTATCAATGTATCATATACAATTTCATCAGGCTGTAAATCTAAAAGACAGCTACGGTCTAATACTGCCCATCCAACAATTTTAACATCTACATGAGAATATGGCCAGTCTTCATATCCTACTAAATAATCTGTCCATGAGTTCACTGATTCTTCTACTTTTTTCTCTAATTCCTTACGCTGTTCAAATGTTATAGACTTATATGACTGCCATCTGACTACAAAATTCAATGTTCCTTTTCCGGCAACTATCTGGTCAAAAATAGTGTTTCTTCTCTTAGTAGACTCTTCACGAACTATTCTATTTTCCCAAATCCAATCAGCAGCTGATTTATACTCTGCTGGCAAATCAGCAATAGTTATATTAGTATCTCCAATTTCTATTTCAGGATAAATTGTACATTGAGGTAAATTTACTCCTGTATTCTCTAATTCTCCTTTTGCAAGAATGTAATCTTGTAAAATTTTTAAATCATAAACATTCAAAACACTATCATTATTTACATCTGCAATAGCACGAACAGCAAAAGGAACTTTTGAACTATTTGAAACTGCATACTTGGCTAATGAAAGGTCTAAAGTATCTACTTTACCATTACGGTCAACATCTCCTGTTTTTAAGCCAGTTACAGGTTCTAAAATATATGTACCTAAAAGTTCCCCATCATAAGCATATAATTTATAAGCTTTATCCGATACATGAACTAATCCAAAATATTGATCTGAACTGCCTGTTGTCTCCTTAATCTTTAGTAGACTTTTCCATCAGATGTTAAAAAATACATTCCACCATGCGTTGCAGATTTAAGTGTATAATATCCATCTTCGGCTTCTGTAAAATACCATATATTATATGCACCTACGCCATCAGCAGAAAAATTTGTAACATTATTAAGCACTTGTTCAGGTGATTGTATAACAGTAAGATAATTCCCATTTGCCATATCCCTGAGCATAAAGCCTGTCCATGTGTCAACTTTTGCAAATGTTTCTTCTGCATTTGCCTTTATAGGAACTGGCTGCAATGTTACAGCGGTAAGCATGGAAAGAGAAATTGCAAATGCATACAATGAATGTCGTTTAAAATTCATAAAAAGTCACTCCTTATATTGAAATATTATGTCGTTTTTCATTAATATAATATTATTATATCAGTATTGCATCAATAAAGTCAATACCTTTTTAAATAAATATATAATAATTCAATTTAATAAAATAATTATAAATCTTTCCTGAACTATATATAAATATTCTGATAAATCGCTTGAAAGTAATGCAGTTTTATGATATAATAAGCCGGATTATATTATAAAAAGGAGAGAAATCTTTGACTTCTAAAACACATTGTGCTGTTGGTACAGCTGCAACTCTTTTAATCCTTCCTCCTGATAACTGGAAGGAATTTTTAATTTGTATGGGTACGGCCTCAATAGGTTCTTGCATATGTGACATAGATGTAAGTTCCTCTAATAGTCATAAAGGGCTTTCACGACTTTTAACAGCAGTAGCCATTGCTGCAGTTATTATTTTTCTTTTAAATTTTGTATTCCATATTGGAATAATAAATGCAATAAAAAGTAATTCTACTATTCTGCAATTTTTAATAGGATTCGCATTATTTTTAGCAATTTGTATTTTTGGAAAACGTCAGCCGCACAGAAGCTTTATGCACTCAGTAATTGCAGTTGCTGCTATATCATTTTCAGTTTATATAATGATTCCTTCTGCTGTAGGATATGTTATTGTAAGTATGAGTTCACATATTATTTTGGACTTACTTAACAGGCGTGATGTGCAATTATTTTATCCATCTAAGTTTGGTCAATTCAGCCTTGGACTATTTCCGGCAAGTGGAAAAGCTGATAAAGTTTTCTTTGTTATTGGCTGTATTGGTATAGTTTTTGGAATGACGAATTTCTGTGTAAATTATTTTTTAAAGTAAAATAACAAAATTAAATTTTAAATAATATTCGACATAAAACATCATATTCCTTTATTGACATGAATATAATTTTTATGATATGATTAAAAACGGCCGCCCGATTCATGGAAGAAAGGAACTTACAACATGACAAAACACAATTATTTTTTTGCTCTTATTCTTACTGCTGCTACATTTATGCAGAAGAATAACCCTAAACCTAATCATATTCATACAATAGAACAATTTCAAAAAAAAGAAACACCAGCTATTCCAATACCATTAAATCAACCTCTATAAGATTATAAATTCAATACTACAAAAATAAAAAGGAGCTCTAAGCTCCTTTTTATTTTAATTATTCATTTTCAGAATCAAATTCTGACTTTTCAATTTCAACTTCAGGCTTTTCAGAAGGTGTATTATCTTCAAATGCTGAAGATTCCATCTTTCCATTCATAAGTTTATCAAAATCTTCTCTTTCAATTTTTTCATGAATAATAAGATATTTTGCAAGCAGATGTAATTGGTCAATATGTTCACTAAGAATATTTGCTGCTTTTCCATATCCAGTTTCTATAATCTTACGAACTTCATCATCAATCTCACCTGCAACACGGTCAGAATAATCTTTTGTTGAACCTAAATCCTTACCTAAGAAAACTTCATTCTGGTCATTTCCATAGACAATAGGTCCCATTTTTTCGCTAAAGCCGTAACGTGTTACCATCTTACGTGCTGTTGCTGTTGCTCTTTCGAGGTCATTTGATGCACCAGTAGAAATATCATCAAGTATAAGCTGTTCAGCAACTCTACCACCAAGTAATGTGATAATATTTTCTTCCATTTCCTTTTTACATACAAAAGATTTATCCTGCTCTGGCAATGACATAGTATAACCGCCTGCCATACCACGAGGAATAATAGACACCTGATGAACTTTATCCTGATGGTCACAATAATAGGTACAAACTGCATGACCTGCTTCATGATATGCTGTAAGACGTTTTTCCTTTTCAGAAACCTTATGAGATTTCTTTTCAGGTCCTGCAATAACTTTTATAGTTGCTTCCTGTATTTCTTCCATAGTAATTGCTTTACGGTTACGTCTTGCTGCAAGCAAAGAAGCTTCATTTACAAGGTTCTCCAAGTCTGCTCCTGTAAATCCAACTGTAGACTTTGCAATAGTATTCAATTCCACATCTGGTGCAAGAGGTTTATTCTTTGTATGAACTCTAAGAATTGCTTCTCTTCCCTTTACATCAGGATAACCTACAACAATCTGACGGTCAAAACGTCCTGGACGCAGTAATGCAGGGTCAAGTATATCACGTCTATTTGTTGCAGCTATAACGATTACATTATCTTTTCCTGTAAAACCATCCATCTCAACAAGTAACTGGTTTAATGTCTGTTCACGCTCATCATGACCACCGCCAAGACCTGCTCCACGGTGACGACCTACGGCATCAATCTCATCAATAAAAATAATAGCTGGTGAGTTTTTCTTTGCCTGTTCAAATAAATCACGTACTCTTGAAGCACCAACACCTACAAACATTTCTACAAAGTCAGAACCTGATATTGAGAAAAACGGACAGCCTGCTTCTCCAGCAACAGCTCTTGCAAGCAAGGTCTTACCTGTACCAGGAGGTCCCATAAGTAACACACCTTTTGGAATTCTTGCACCAATATCTGTATACTTTTTAGGGTTTTTCAAGAAATCTACAATTTCTTCTAATTCGTGCTTTTCTTCGTCTGCACCTGCAACATCTGCAAATGTAGCTTTTCTTGTATTAGCCTGATTTTTAATATTTGCTTTGCCAAAAGAAGCATATTTTCCGCCGCCACCTGCCTGACGCATCATAAGAATAAATAATACTACTCCCATAGCAAGTAATAATAATGTAGGAATCAATGTTAGAATCCATGAAGAATCTGACGCTCTCTTATAATCTAAAACAAGTGGCTCTTTTGGATGCTTTTTATTATATTCAACCCTGTATTCATTTACATCATCCAAAAACAAGCTTACATTTGGAACTTCATATGTGATTCTTCTGTCATCCTGAAGTATCATTTTTAATTGTCCTGAACCTAAATCAAGAGAATACTCTTTTACTTCATAATCATCAAAATAAGACATTACTTCAGAATATTCCATGTCTGGTTCATTATTTCTTAAACTTCTTATGAAAAAAGTAGCGACAAGTATCAATAATACTGTTACAAGAATATATGCTCCAATACCTTTTCCCTTTTTCGGTGCCAATTACTCCACTCCATTCTTTTTCAAATTAAACAAAAATTATTCTTACACTGTATACATCCTGTATCATATATACTTGCCGATATACGGAAGATTACGTTCTTTTTCTGCATAATCCAGACCATATCCTACAACAAATACATCAGGAATAGAAAATCCAACATATTCTGCTTCAACAGGAAATTTCCGTCTTTCTTTTTTATCAAGAAGTGTGCATATTTTAAGGGAAAGCGGATTTTGTTTAAGAAGCTCTGGAATTACTGTATACAATGTTGTACCTGTGTCAAGAATATCTTCTACAAGCAACACATGATATTTCGCAAGAGGAAGTGACGGATATAATAAAAACTTTACTTCTCCATTTGATTCTGTTGAGTTTTCATAGCTTGAAACTCTCATAAAATCTATTTCAAGTGGAAGAGATACATTGCGAATCAAATCTGCAAAAAATACACTTGCACCTTTAAGCATACAGAGCATAAGCAGTGGTTTTCCCTCATATGCTTTTGTAATTTCTTCACCAAGTAATTTTACTCTCTTCTGAAGTTCTTTTTCAGAAATCAGAATATCCATTTTCGTCCTCCAAAATTTTGATTTCCAATAATGTTTTCGTATTTTCGTCAGGTTTTACTCTTTCAGCAATTCCACAAAATTCAACAAATATAGTTCCCATATCATCTGCAAGAAAATGAACAGTATTTCTTCTGGAAACAGGTACATCAGATTGAATTAACTTCTTTACAGAAGAAGTAAAATTACGCCCTGAAAGCTGTATTTTATCTCCAAAAACACGACTGCGTAATATCGTATGCCCTTTTATTTTATCATAATCTAAAAGTATTTTTGTAGACTTTTTATGAATAATAGTATTTTTCACATAAGTTTCATTTCTAATAAGTAATGCTTCTACAAAAAAATGTGGAAAAATCTGATTTATTCCAATATTCAATTCACAACGAACTGTATTCTTTTCTTTTGGAATAGTAACTACAGATATAGAATCCTTTCTGCCAATAACATAAATATCACCTGATATATTATACTTTCCGCCTGTATTATATAGGCTTAATAATATATCTATTATTTCACTGTCATATGATAAGTTATTATTTTCAAGAAACATTATGATACATCTTCTCTGTATGGCAATATGAAAATCAGAAAGTCCTGAAAGTGTATATTTATCTTTAAGACAAATATTAAAAGCTTCTTGTGCTTGCAAATTTAAATATTCCTGTTCTGAACGAAGTGCAGAAAGCATTCCAATTGAAGTATGCTCAACAGATTTATTTATTTCTTTACATAATGGTATGATATTATGACGTATTTTATTTCTTGTATACTCATCTGTAAGGTTAGTACTGTCAGTCACAAAATCCTGATTATGTATCTGAATATAATTTTCAATCTGCTCTCTTGTTATACATAACAATGGACGAATGTATTTTCCTCTCACAGGAGGTATACTTGTAAGCCCTTTTAATCCACTTCCTCGTATGAAACGATGTATAAATGTTTCAAGATTATCAGAAGCTGTATGTGCTGTTGCAATTTTATCAGCTTTCTGTGATTCAAAAGCATCATATCTGCATTTTCGAGCAGCTGTTTCTATTGAACATTTATTTTTTTCAGCATAACCAGTTACATCACAAGTAACTACCTGCAACGGAACATTGAGAGATTTACAAAGTGATTCACAAAAATGTACATCCCTGAGGCTTTCATCACCTCTTAACTGATGGTTTATATGGACTGCTGTAAGTATAAAATCATAACTTTTTCTAAGTTCTAAAAGACAAAGAAGCAGGCAAACACTATCTGCTCCACCTGATAATGCACAACATATTATATCATTTTTCTGAATCATATTATGTTCTTGTATAAATTTTTCTGCCGTTTCAAGCAATTTATCATTATTATTAAATACCATCATTTCTAAGCTCCGCATTTGAAAAACGAGTAAATTGTCCATCCCAGACAAGATTTACTGTTCCTGTTTCACCATGTCTGTTTTTAGCTACAATACATTCTGATATATTCGGTGTTGGACTATTTTTATTATAATATGCATCCCTATACAGAAACAAAACTATATCAGCGTCTTGTTCAATTGAACCTGATTCTCTCAAATCTGAAAGCATTGGCCTTTTATCTGTACGACTTTCAGGTCCACGTGAAAGCTGTGAAAGAAGGATAACAGGCACATCTAATTCTTTTGCCATTATTTTAAGCTGTCTTGTTATTTCAGAGATAACTAATACACGATTATCCGTACGCAATGTAGAAGTCATAAGCTGTAAATAATCAATAACAACAAGCCCAACATTCTTCATACGTCTCAATTTCGCTTTAATCTGCTGTGCAGTAATTCCTGCTGTATCATCAAAATACATAGGTAAACCACTAAGCACGCCAGCACTTGTTGCAAGTCTTACCCAGTCATCATTAGTAAGAAACCCACTTCTGAGTTTATTAGAGTCTACAAGTGATTCTGTAGAAAGCATTCTTGTTGCATGCTGTTCCTTTGACATTTCAAGAGAAAATATTACCACCTCTTTTTCTCCATGACGTGCTACATTAGTGGCAATATTCATAGCAAAAGAAGTTTTTCCCATACCTGGACGAGCTGCTACAAGAATTAAATCAGATTTATTAAGTCCTGATGTTATTGTATCAAGATATTTAAAACCTGTTTTTGCACCAAGGTATTTTTCTTTGTCAGGCCCTGCAATTTTTCCTATATGGTCATATGCTTCGCATATAGCATCTCCTACTTTTACAAGTCCCTGAACATCTTTTCCCTGTCTGATGTCAAAAATACGCTGTTCAGCCACATCAAGCAGAGTTTGTGCATCACCTGCACCCATTTGAATATCCTGTAAAATATTTCTCGCTACAAATGCTAAACTACGTATATAATATTTTTCTGATACAATTGCACAATAGCTCTCAATATTTGCAACTGAAGGAACCATATTTATAAGTGCAGCAAGATAGGAACGACCTTCTGCCGGTGTTTCAAAAAGTCTTTCCTCCATAGCAGAATTAAGCACAGTAATAATATCTGCTTTTTCGCCAGACGTAAACATTCGCATAATTATTTTAAATAAAGCCTGATGTTGTTCTTTAAAAAAACATTCTGGTTTTATTTTTTCAAGTACTAAAGATAACACCGAAGAATCTATTAGAACAGAACCTAATATCGTTTGTTCTGCCTCAAGACTATATGGTAACTCAGATGAATCCATTGTTATATTTTGTCCTTTGTCCGGCATAAAAGTCCCTCCTTTCTTATATTATCATTTTTTAAAAACATATCAAATGATATCAAATTTAATTATAATTTTAAATATTATATTTTATAATTTGAACGCAAAAGAGATATTTCTGCTGCATAGCCATCAAGTTCATTTGGTGTTTCAAGAATAAAAGGTAAATTTCTTAAACTCTCATGATTTATTATTCTTATAATAGATTCAAGTCCAATATATCCTTGTCCTATCTTATGATGACGGTCTTTATGAGAATCTAAAGGATTCATACTATCATTAAGATGCACTGCACAAAGATATTTTAATCCGATAATTTTATCAAAGTTTTCAAGCACTCCATCAAGATTATTTACAATATCATATCCTCCATCCCACACGTGACAAGTATCAAAGCATACGCCTATTTTATCCTTTAATTCAACCCTATCAATTATAGCACGCAATTCTTCAAAATTACGACCTACTTCAGTTCCTTTACCTGCCATAGTTTCTAAAAGCACAGTTGTTGTCTGTTCTGGTTTTAAAGCTGAATTTAAAGCTTCTGAAATTTGTTCAATTCCTATTTCTGTTCCTTGCTTTCCATGACTTCCAGGATGAAAATTATAATATTGATTTGGAGTATATTCCATACGTTTTAAGTCATCTATAAGAATTCTATTTGCAAAACGACGCACATTTGCATCAGCTGAGCAAAGATTCAATGTATATGGTGCATGAGCAACAATTTTTTTAATATTATGCTCTTCAGCATATTTTAAATAAGCTTCAACATCATCTTTTTTAATCTCTTTTGCTGTACCTCCACGTGGATTTCTTGTAAAAAACGCAAATGTTGTTGCTCCTATTGAAACAGCACATTTTCCCATTTCAAGGTAACCCTTTGAAGATGAAAGATGACAACCAATCTGCAAATCTATCACTCCCTTTTAATTTTTTTGTGGTTCTGTATTATCTAAATCTTCCATAACACGTTCTAAAACTTTTTTTGCTATATCATAATTTTTCTGCATATTTTCTACGCTGTCATTTCTTGTATCTTTAACAGCTCTGAGACTTATACAAATATCTCTATCAATAAGTCCATCATCATCTGAATAACCTATTTTTTCAGCAAAATCAGTATTACGTAAATAATATCCATACTCTCTTATATTTTTATTATTAGGATACAATTCATTAAGAGGAGCCAGTATTTCATCCCCATTTATATATGCATTTGCCTTTGTATCTGTAATAATCATTACAGACTCGCCTTCCTGAAGCTTCATTGAAAGAAGTGTTGCATCCCCAGTATAATAATCCATAGTATTTATATTGTCTGTAACAGGTATTGCATATATACTTACATTTACTTTCCCGTCACCATTTTCATCTTCTGTAAACTGTTCAAAATATTCGGAAATTGCCTGCGTATTCATCTGGAAATTTTCATTATCTGTAAGAATCATAATTGCTAAGTCTGGTTTTACTCTTGTAACAAGGTCAACTATTAAATAAATTCCAAGAGCTACAAGAAATAATGTAATCCAAAGCCACCATTTATTATGATAAAAAAAGTTATAAATTCGCTTTCCAAAAGGAAGTTTTACTTTTTCATCTGAGATTTCGGGGATTATTTCACTTTCCTCAATAACACCTTGTTTAAGACGTATAAGTTCTATTTTTTCCTGTTTTATACGTTCTTCATATGCCTGTTGTTCACGTTTTCTGCGTTCTGCTATGATTTTCTGACGACGTTCTTCTAAAGCTTCTTCCTGCTGACGTTGTTTTTCGTCTATATCTTTAATAGTTTCAGAAAAACTTTTTCTTTTTTTAGGTTCTTTTTCTGTATTATCTGCTTTTTTACTGACTTGATTAGTATCTCGTTCTTTTGGATGCATATTATTAAACCTTTCTAAAAAACAAGGGTACAGAGTTACAGTCTGTACCCTGTGCTTATGCACTTCAAGTATGCTTTTGTGAAATTTATAAGATTCTATTATTTTAATAATAAATATACTTTCTTTATTACCTCAATAAAAAATAATAAATTTTATTCTTCTGTTTCCTCAGCAGAATTATTTTTTGAAATTGGCTTCATTGTCGGGAATAAGAGTACATCTCTTATAGACGCACTATCTGTAAGGAGCATAACAAGTCTATCAAGTCCTAATCCAAGTCCACCTGTTGGAGGCATACCATACTCAAGAGCCATTACAAAATCTTCATCAACTTCTCCAGTCATGTCGCCTAAAGCACGTCTTGCTTCAACCTGCTTTATAAAACGTTCCTTCTGGTCAACAGGGTCATTAAGTTCAGAGAAAGCATTACCCATTTCTCTTGCATAGATAAAGTATTCAAAACGTTCCGTAAATGCTGGATTTTCAGGCTTACGCTTTGCAAGCGGAGAATTTTCAACAGGATAATCATAAATAATTGTTGGCTGGATAAGTTTATCTTCTACAAAAGCATCAAAGAAAGCAATAAGAACATGACCTTTTGTAGCATTTTCACCCTCTTCAACTTCTACATTGTGCTTCTTAGCACATTCCCTTGCATCAGCATCTGTTGCCCAGTCATCATATGATACACCAGCATATTTCTTAACAGCTTCCGCCATTGTAAGACGTTCCCAAGGCTCACCAAGACGAATATCAACACCCTGATAAGATATAATATCTTTTCCGCAAATTTTCTTTGCAAGACTACGATACATATCTTCAATCAAATCCATCATGCCCTTATAGTCAGTATATGCCTGATACATTTCAATTGTAGTAAATTCAGGGTTGTGAGAAGGATCCATTCCCTCATTTCTGAAAATTCTTCCCACTTCATAAACTCTGTCAAATCCGCCTACAATAAGCTTTTTAAGATTTAATTCTGTTTCAATACGCAAGAACATATCCATATTAAGTGTATTATGATGAGTCGTAAATGGTCTTGCTGCTGCTGCAATCTGAATTGGAAGTAATACAGGTGTTTCAACTTCCACATATCCGAGATTATCTAAATAATTTCTAATCTCACGAATGATAAGGCTTCTTGTAACAAATGTTTTCTTTACATCAGGATTTACAATTAAATCAAGATAACGCTTACGGTAACGTGTATCCTGATTTTTCAGACCATGCCATTTTTCAGGAAGAGGCAAAAGTGACTTTGAAAGAAGCTGAACTTCAAGAGCGTGTACAGAGATTTCTCCCATTTTTGTACGGAATACAAATCCCTTAATACCTATAATATCGCCTATATCCCACTTTTTAAATTCTTTAAAAGTTTCTTTGCCTATATCATTTACCCTTACATATACCTGAATACGGTCAGTGCTATCCTGTAAATCCATAAAAATAGCACGTCCCATACCACGTTTGCTCATAATTCTTCCAGCAATTGAAACAACATTTTCTTTCAATGGCTCTATTGCAGCCTGAAAAGCTTCTTCATCATCGCCGGTTTTAGCTTTTATTTCAGCTTCAGTTTTTTCATAAGATGCCTTTATATCTAACGCTTTTGCTGTGACATCATACTTTGTAATTGTATATGGATTTTTATCATTAGCTTTAAGTTCGTTTAATTTATCTAAACGCACTTGCTTTTGTTCATGAATATCCTGTTCCTGTACAGGTGTTGTATTAGCTTCTGCCATAAATTTTCATCTCCAAATATTACTTACTGATTTCAAGTATTTCAAACTTTAATTCTCCTGCTGGAGCTTCTATAATAAAAGTATCTCCTACTTTCTTTTTCATAGCTCCTTTACCTATTGGAGATTCATCAGAAATTTTATGTTCTGCAAAGTTTGCTTCATTACTGCTTACAATCTGAAATGTCTCAACTTTTCCTATACGGAAATCATGCAATTTTATAGTAGAACCAAGTCCGACTTCATCAACTGAAATATCATCATCATCTACTACTTCTGAGTTATCTAATGTATACTGAATTTCAGCAATTCTTGCTTCTAAAATTGCCTGTTCATTCTTTGCTTCATCATATTCAGCGTTTTCTGAAAGGTCACCCTGTGCACGTGCTTCTTTTAATTTCTGTGCCATTTCAGCACGTTTTACAGTTACTAAAAAATCTAATTCTTCAGTCAGTTTATCATGTCCTGAACGAGAAATTTTTTTCATTGCCATATTTATTATACTCCTTTTTCTTTTCAGATAAAGTTTTTGATACACTTTATAATTATAGTATATTTCAATCTGTTTGTCAACCAAAATTTCTATATAAATTGAAATGAGATTATCTTAACTTATTTGTCGCACAAAAATGCCACAGCCTATAATAGCTGTGGCAAAAACTAAAATACATATTTAAGAAGTAGAAATTTCCTATGGCTATATCATAATAAATATAAATACAGCCAAAATGAACAAAACAATCAAAAAATCTTAGAATGCTTTACCTACAGAACCAAAGAGATTCATCTTTTCTTCAACCTTTGCAATGATTGCTTCATAACCAGGGAGGAGGAGTTTTCTTGGGTCAAATCCCTTACCCTTTAAATCCTTGCCTTCTTCAATATACTTTCTTGTTGCTTCAGCAAATACAAGCTGGCACTCTGTATTTACATTGATTTTTGCAACACCAAGAGAGATTGCTTTAAGAATCTGTTCATCAGGAATACCTGTACCACCATGAAGAACAAGTGGCATATCGCCTACGGCAGCCTTTACAGCAGCTAATGTTTCAAAGCTAAGACCTTCCCAGTTTTCTGGATATACACCATGAATGTTACCAATACCAGCAGCAAGAATATCTACGCCTAAATCAGCAATAGTCTTGCATTCCTGTGGGTCAGCACATTCACCCTTACCAACAACGCCATCTTCTTCGCCGCCGATTGCACCAACTTCTGCTTCAATGGAAAGACCGAGTTTATGAGCAACAGCAACTAATTCGCTTGTCTTTGCAAGGTTTTCTTCAATTGGGAAATGAGAACCATCGAACATGATGGAAGTAAAACCAGCCTTAATGCAATCATAACACTGGTCATAAGTACCATGGTCAAGGTGAAGAGCAACTGGAACAGTAATTCCAAGAGATTCGTCCATAGCCTTTACCATTGCAGCAACTGTCTTAAAGCCAGTCATGTACTTACCAGCACCACCGGAAACACCCAGAATTACTGGAGATTCCAACTTCTGTGCAGTGTTTAAAATTGCCTTTGTCCATTCTAAATTATTGATGTTGAACTGGCCTACAGCATATTTGCCGTCTCTGGCCTTGTTCATCATATCCTTTGCAGATACTAACATTTGAGAGTTCCTCCTACAAAAATATTAAAAATCCGGTCAAAAGACCCTCGTGCATATTTTATTGAAATATGCTCGCTTATTTTATTATACCTCATTTTTATAAAAAATGCAATGGTTTTTTGAAAAAAATTCTAAGCATGGTTTTTGTTGCAGAATATGGCACTTTTTACAATCCGCCATACTATATCTGCAACAGCTTCAGGAGAATCCTTACATCCTGTATCAAGCCACTTCTGGATTACACCTAAAATACCACTATACAAAAATTCATATAGATATGTAATTTCTAATGGATTAAAAATAATACTATTAAACCATTTTTTACTGTAATGTGCATGAAGAATTTTAGAAAAGTGTATCATAGAACTACTGCCATCCTGTCGTAAAAGTACACGCATAACATCAGCATTATCTCTTACATAATACATAAATAAAACCATGTCTGTATCATCTGTATCTGACAAATTGTCCTTGCAAAAAAATTGTTCAATATCTTTATATGTATTTTTTTCTATTTCATCAAGCAAATCATAAATATCTTTAT
>JAFTWL010000191.1 GCA_017465305.1 Ruminococcus sp.
AGGAGCTGAATTATTTTTCAAGTAATTGCAAATAGCTTTAATTAAATCTTTATCACTTGAATCAACAGTGCAGTTATTTTCATGTAGTATATTTTCAAAATATTTTTCTCTTAGGCTATCCATATATGGCGTATTATATAAGTTTTCTGCTAACTGTACAAGAGTATTATTTTTTGAATAACACCAGTCGGAAATAGTTCCACCAGTTTTTTCATTATATATAGTTTGAAAAATTCTATTTTTTCCTGCCTCCGTAAATTCTTCTAATGAAATATCTGTATCAGAACCTGACCAGTGAAGGTGAGTAATAGAAGAATTATTTTCAAAAGCAGTTGAACAATAATAGATGTTGTTTCTTGGAAAAGATAATTTTTGTAGATTATTACAGTTATAAAACGCTCGATTTGCAATATAAGTATATGATGAACTGTCATCAATGAACACATTTAAAAGGGATTTACAATTGTAAAATGCTGAATCTCCTATTTTTGTTACACCAGATAAATATACATCACTTAAAGTTGTGTTATATTGAAAAGCATAAGGAGCAACTGTAATATTTTCGCCTTTAATTGTGATTGTTAAGATATTTTTATTTAACCATGGAAAAGATTTTCCTGAATATTCATCCATTTTTCCAGTTCCTGAAATAACTAAATCCCCACCATTTAATTCCCAGATTAAATTTTTTCCACATAAACCTTTTTCATGTACAGAACGGGAAATAAATTGTTTTGGAAATTGTGTTGCTATGCAACTATTATCATAAGCGTAATAAGAAATTGAACTTATATTTGTCATTGTATTTGAAATTTCCGGAGAATCTTCTTCATTGTAGTCAAAAATAATTGTTTTAGTGTCACTTGAACAAATGTTGCTTCCAATTTTTGAAACAGATTTAGGAATACTTAAAATAGGAGTTTTTGAATAATAAAAAGCATAATCTTTTATTTCATTTAATGTTTCAGAAAAAGAAATGGAAGCTATATTACTTTTAAGAAATGCCCATGATTGTATACTTGTAACAGAATCAGAAAATACAACACTTGATAAATTTGACATGTAAAATGCATTTTCTGTAATAGTTTGAATAGGTTCAGGTATAATGTAGTCACGTTCTTTTCTGCCATTGGGATACTGTATCAATGTTTTTTTATCTTTGCTTGTTAATGCACTGTCTATAGAAGAAAAAGTTGTATTTTCCTCTTCTACTTCAAATTTTCGTATATTTTTAGAGTTCAAAATATTATCTATTTTTAATACAGATGATGGAATTATCATTGTTCCATTTTTAAAGCAATGAGTTGCTGCTACATCATATATAATACTTTTATCTTTATTGTATAAAACGCTGTCTTCAGAGCAGTAATATGGATTATTTTCATTTACTATTAGTTCTTTTAATGTAGAAGCATCTTTAAAACAATTTATTTTTATCTGTTTATTATTAAGGGTGTAAACGCTATCATTGGAATAATTATATTGAATTTTTGCAGATGCACCAATTGTAAGAGATTCAGTATTTGTAAATGAATCTGAATATATAGTTTCTACAGAATCTGGAATAATAATATTTTTAAATGTTTTATTTACTGCAAAAGCAAGAGAACCTATTGATTTTAAATTTTCTGGAAGAGTAATTGATGTTAAGTCGCAATTTTGAAAAGCACTGTCTCCAATGGATAAAATATTTTCTGGCAATGTTATTTGTTGCAATGATTTGCAATTTTTAAAAGCATTATTTCCTATAGTTTCAATAGAATCAGGCAATATAATATCTGATAGTTTTTTGCAATCAGAAAACATTTCATATGGAATAACTGAACAATTTTCTGGGAGAGTAACTTTTTTCAAGGATTTACATACTCTGAAAGCACCATTTCCAATAGTTTGAACACTATTGGGAATTGTTACTTCTGTAATATTACAATTTGAAAAAGCTTCCTGACCAATGGATAGAGTGTTTTCTCCTAAAATATTTGATACATCAGACAGAGATACACAATTGCTTAAAAAGTTATCAGGAATTTCAGTAAGTGTAGAATCTGTTGAAATTGTTTTGAGTTGTCGGCAATCAGAAAAAACACCAGTTTCATATTTTGTTTCTGATGATATTGTTATTGATTCTATTCCAGACATTTTGAAAGCATTTTCTCCGATTTGTTTTAAATTTTGAGGAATATTGATAGAAGATAATTTATCACAATAATAAAAAGCATCTTTTCCAATTTCAGTGATTGTATCTGGAATAGTAATTTCTTTTAATTTTCTACAGCCACTAAATGTATATTCTTTAATAGAAGTAATATTATTTCCTAATGTTGCGTACTCTAAATCAGTATTTGCAAAAACCCATTTTCCTATATCCTCAACGTTGTCAGGAACTTGTATAGATTTTAATAATCTAGTTTCATTAAATGCGCAATCTCCAATTTTCTTTAAAGTTGATGGTAATTGTACATTTGTAACATTTGACATATTTGCGAACGCCCATTCACAAATACTTGTAACCCCTTCTTTTATTATAATTGTATGAGGATAATATTTTTTCCAAGGTCTAATATTTGGCATATCTCCTTCGCCGGATATAGTTAAAACATTATTACTTATACACCATTCTAAATTTTCAATAGTTCCTGATGCAGTGATTTCTTCTGCACAAGCAGTAACAGAAATATCTTTAACTAATGAAAATCCTGCTATTGATATACAAAGTATTCCTGTGCAAAGAGCTGTAACTTTTAAAAATCTTTTTTTCACTTAATAGGACGACCTTTCTATTAGTTTTTTGTAAATCACTTACAATTACCTTTTTATAATATCACAAATCCATTATTAAGTCAATAGTTTATTTTCTAAAAGTTAGCTTTTCCATCAAGTTATCTATTTCTTTTCTGGAAACACCTATAATTTTATGTTTTTTCTTATGCTGACCTTGAAAGTAAAAAGTAACATTACATAAATCTTTGCGTTTATTAAACCACGTTTGTGTTATATTTATTTTAACTAAACGATTTTTTGAAGCAACAACAGTATGAAAAATAGAACCTTTGCTATAATGTAGCCATATATGATTTTCATCTATACATATTTCTGTATTAAAAACAGACACAATACGAATAATTAAAATCCAGCAGCTTGGAACTAATGCCATAAACATAAAAAAATATAATATGCTTTCAAGTTCATACAAATATGGAATAATGAAAAGTACAATGCAGACTATAATAACTATTGATAAAAGAGGTTGCCATACAAACATAAATATAGCTCGTTTACTTGAATGACATTTGTATTTATCAGATGATATTTTAATATCAGGAATAAGAGCTTTTAAAAATTCTGGAGTATATTTTTTAATTAAAAGAGGAACTAATACAGGAAACTCACGTTTAAAGTTTCCATATCCAGGACAATTTATATATATAGACTGCATATTGCATAATTTCATAATAAGATTTTGACGAATATCGGCGTAATACACTTCCCCACGTTTTATATAATATTTTCTATATGAGAGAAAGCCCATACGTACAGAAAAAGTATCATTTCCACAATAAAATTTAAAATGATAATATCTAAATAAGTTTAATAAAAATGATAATAACCATGCAGATAAAATTAAAATGCCCAAAGAAATAGCAATTTTGGGAATACCTTGAAAGTAAAAAGATGCTTTTGTAGTAATTGTTTCAAAAAGTTCTTCTAATTGTAATTCTTGAAAAATGTCTCTTGTAATTCTTCCTCCTTGTACAAATACTGCTGCTGCGTAAACGGCACCTGACAGACTGCTTGAAAACAGAAAAGAGAATAAAAATAAATGTAAAGGTTTTAAATTATGCTGCTGTTCAGGAATAGAAATTATTTTTAAAATAGGTATTTTGTATTGTAATTTTATTATCTGTGATTTATGAATAATCAGTTTAACATCAGGTTCACTTCCTGTATGAATACGTAAAATAACTGCTTTTAGTGGAATAAGATAAAATGGACGTTCAATAGTTGCTACTGTAATGCGATTGCATGGAATTTCTATTTCCTTTTTTATAAAGATGCCACATTGAAAACGAATAGTTTGTTTACTGTAATTAAATCCACAGTAATACCATCGAAGTATTCCATACATAAGTATAAGTCCGCATATAAAAAGGTCAAACCATGCTCCACTAATCCAGCTTGCAATTTCTTTTGTTGAGAATGGGAAAAATTTTATTCCACGTATAAGAGGAAAAATCAAAAGCCATAAGTTTTTTGCTGTATAGCGTAATATTTTTATTGGGTGTTCATGATACATAATAATAGTTCTCCTATGATTAAGGGGATTTAGAGGAATAAGGATTGCAAGTGTTTTTAAAAATGTATGCACATATTTCAGCGATGTCTTGCCTGTTTAGGAAGGCAATAATTATTCTTCCTCCATAAGCATTAAGTGGTAAAAAATGAAAGCATGTGTATTTTGATAAAGGCGTTTGAATTAACGTGCTTGACTGTAGTGAATCAATAATAATAGTTTTTTCATGGTAAACAAAGACACCGCAATTTATGGTTATACAGTTATCTGTAACAATGTATTTTAAGCTTTTAAACCATATGGGTATATAGAATTTAATAAATATAAAAGTAATAATAACTAATATCAGTGAAAAAATTATCAGAGCTTTTTCTGATAAAAAGAAAAATACAAATCTTATAATTGCAATTATAAATA
>JAFTWL010000192.1 GCA_017465305.1 Ruminococcus sp.
GCCTTACTAATATGGATGAAAAGATAATTGTTATAATTGTACCTAAGAAACTAATTCGTTGTTTTATTTTTTCCATTGGATTACCTCCTGTTATTTAATTTATATAATTTGGTTTAAATCAGTTATCATGATAATATTAGTATAAATTTAAATTATATATTTTATACAAAAATATTGAATTTTAAAATCCTTGACTTTTATATATTTTTTTGTTATTATAATTAAAATGATAAAATATAAATAAGTTTGCAGGTAGGTTTAAATGAAAATATCGTCAAAAAAAAGACGTTGTGCAATAATCACAACGCCTATTATTATAATACTTTTAATAATTATTATACGACCTATAATTTTTAAAATACCAAATTATATGCCTGATTGTGTGTTTTTTAAATTATTTAATATTTATTGCCCGGGATGCGGAAATACAAGAGCAGTACTTTCATTGCTTCATGGCAATTTATTAAATGCTATACGAAATAATGCAGTTTTAGTTTTTTTAATTTTAGTATCAATTCTTTTTTATATAGAAAAAGTATTAAAATGCTTTGGGATATCAATTCATATTATTCCAAGGAAAAGATGGATTTTACCAGCTGTTATTATAATATGTTTTATTTATTTTATTATAAGAAATTTTATTCCTGTTCTCATGCCATTATAATAATTTATTTGCATATATTTCAGGTATCCATATCCATTAAAAATGAAATAGCTTTATGGTGATTTTTAATTTCGTTTACTCGTTTATTTCCACCGTATTCACCGTCAATTGTCCAGGCAACATCATCATCTTCTAAATTTGTGACTTTGATATTAGAAGCACGGAAATAATCAATATACTGCTTTTCAGATTCGAGTTGCAAGCCATTTGCAAGAGATGATATAATTTTTTGAAAATGTAATAGATTTGTAGGCTTTTTAATAAGTGTAACCTCAAATAATCCATCATCCCATTCTACATCTGAAAGAGATAATAAATTAGCAACAGAAGTAGAATTTGTCACCATTCCATAAAGATAGTTATCTTCAAGGACTATATTATCATATTCTATTCTCATTCTTGTTGCTTTGATATGTGGAAGTCTTGCAATACCGCTTAAAATATACGCAGCATGTCCAAGTACATTTTTATATTGCTGAGGTGTTTGATAAGAAATTTCCGTAAATGCTCCGAAAGCAGCTATATATGTGAAATATTTTTCATTGAAACTTCCTACATCACAGAATAGTGGTTTTCCATTTAAAATATTTTCTACTGCTTCCATTGGAGATATTGGAATGCCAATTCCTCTTGCAAAATCATTTGTAGAACCATTTGGAATATATCCTATAGAAATTTTATTAGAGCTAAGCATGCATCCTTGGATTACTTCGTTAAGTGTTCCGTCACCGCCTGAACATACGATTAAATCAAAGTTATTTTGACAAGCGTATTTAGCACTTTCAATACCATCACCACTATATTGTGTAGGGTGTACTACTACTTCATAGTTAGATTCTGTAAAGCGATTAATAATTTTACCCAGATAATTGCTTATAGCAGCTTTTCCTGAATGAAGATTACATATAAAATAAAGTCGTTTCAAATATAAATACTCCTTTCTGTTTTTATTTTAGGACAATAATATTATTATACTATTATTTAAGAAAAAAATCAAGTACGAGGTGATTATTTTGGACATATTAAATATATGTTATCCTTATTTGTATTATTTTGTGATTTATAGTATATTTGGATGGTGTGCAGAAGTGATATTTTGTACACTTACTACAGGTAAGTTCACAAACCGAGGATTTTTAAATGGACCTGTCTGTCCGATTTATGGTTTTGGTGTTCTGATTGTAATACTATCTTTGATGCCACTAAAAGAGAATTTATTTATTTTGTTTTTAGGTTCATTTATATTAACCTCTGTTTTGGAGTTTATAACAGGTTTTGTTTTAGAAAAAATTTTTCATGAAAAGTGGTGGGATTATAGTAAAGAGCCATTTAATATAAAAGGTTATGTATGTATACGATTTTCTATTATGTGGGCATTAGCTTGTATTTTAATAGTTAGAGTTGTGCATCCTCTTATAGAAAAATTAGTAATGATTATTCCTGTAAAATTAGGATGGATAATTTTAATAATATCAGGTGTTTGCTTTATATCTGATTTAATTTGTACTATAGTTCAAATTAAAAATATTCGCACTGAATTGCGTTTATTTGAGCAAATATCTCTTCGTATGAGAAATATATCTGACCATATGGGCGAAAAACTTGCTGACTTGGCTATAGATGGAAAAGAAAATGCAGAAAAGCATAAAAAATCATTTGAAGAATCACATAATAAAGAACTTGAAGAACTTAAAGAGAAGTATCAGAATCTTATTGATAAGAAAAATTCATCAAGAAAACGTCTTCATATGGCTTTTCCACATTTGAAATTGGAGGAAAAATATCGTTTTCAGGAGTTTTCTGAAAAGTTAAAAAATGCATATCATAAACATAAAAAGTAATTCTAAATCATATAATAGATTATTGTCCCTTTAAAATAAACTTTACTAAAAAATAAAAGCGTTCTGTATGATTAAACAAAACAGAACGCTTTTTAATATTTAAAAATCAAATAATTTTTCTTGTTTCAATATAATATCTTTTATCAGTAGCATGTCCCATAGAAAAAGTTTTTCTTGGTAGAGCACCGTCTTTGATGACTGTTGGAAACAATTCTGACTTATTCATATCAGGTAATATAAAAGCAATGCCATTATTTCTTTCAGCAAGTTTTTTTACAGTATCATCACCATGAATATAATCAATTTTTCCGCCGTTTTCTTTAATCCATTTATCAAGAAAATTTTGAAGCGAGCCAACAGTTAGGTTAGAAGAAGTATTACCAATGTAAACAGTTTTTTCTATTCCATTATAGAAATAGCTGAATTTTTGAGTTCCTTCATTTTCAGAAAGTGATAGTGATTTTGTCATATCGCTAATAAGCTTGTCACAATCTATATCAAAAACTAATCTGTGAATTGCTTCGAATTTAAGAGCAGGACTATGAAGATTTACAATTTCAGCAAGAGCATATCTTGCAGGATGATTAGATAAATCTTTATCAGGATTTTCAGCTTTTAAATTTTCATAAAATGCTTTGGCGGTTGCAAGAGAATGATTTCCGTCACCCATAGCATATAACAGCACTGGCTTATTATCAATATTATATTTTTTTTGAAAAGCTTCAGGTTCAGCGAGAGCAGATAATGCTTCATTAACTTTTAATTGAAATTCTTTGCTTACAAGATAACCTTTGATACTTCCACCATCAAGCATTAAATCAGTATCATATAGCTTTTCAAGATGTTCATTTGAGAGTGGTTCAATCACAGTATTATCAGGGTCATCAATGAGTATCATAATATGAGGAAGTTCCAATGATGCACCTTGTCTTACTTTAATTCTTGGAGGAATACGTTCAATTACAGTAGCTTCTGTAGCACGAACTTCAGAAGAACTTCCTTTTGAAAAATCATATTTTTCAAGGTCAATTTTTCCTATAATGCCTTGACGTAAAACACCATTACTTTGAGTTCTTTCAACATAAATCATTGCATCTTCAAATACATTAAATAGATTGCTGTCAAGGTAAGAATCCATTGACTTATGTATATCATCAATACGTTTATCTACATCATTATCTTCAAGATAAATTTCAGGAAGAATAAGATTTAATGAAGATGGAGAATCATTTGTAATCTTGTATGCTTTTTCCCAGTATTCAGGTTCACTTGTAAACTGGTCACAGGCGATAACAGCCCATTTTTTCATATCAATGTTGCTTTTTGGAATGAGTATATCTGCTGAAAGAAAAGCTGTACTTTTCATAGCAATAAGCTCCAATCTATATCAAAAATAATTTTAATTAAGATTTACTCTGCAATCCAATTTGAATTGCCTTCATATTTGCTTCAATTAAATGTGCACGTTTTGGGGGAATGCATTTTTCCATTGCTTTTTGTACAACATCAATAGAGAAAAGACCTGTTTCTGCGAGCATTCTTCCTAAAAGAATCATATTTGCAGAACCGTTTAATCCTTCATTTGTAGCCATATCAGTGGCGGGAAGTGCTATAACTTTAATATCATCTCTTGTACATACAGCATCTACCACAGAATTATCTACGAGTACTAAACCATTTGGTTTTACAGCGTCGATAAATTTTGTATAAGAAGGTCCATTCATTGCAATAAGGCAATCAGGAGCAGTAACAAGTGGAGAACCTATAGGCTCATCGGAAATACAAACTGAACAGTTAGCAGTACCACCACGCATTTCAGGGCCATAAGAAGGGAGCCATGAAAGTTCCTTTTCATCCATAAGACCGCAGTATGCGAGAATTTTACCGGCAAACAGGATACCTTGTCCGCCAAAACCAGCTAAAATAATTTCTGTTGTCATTTTACTTTTTATCCTCCTCTGCTGTAACATCTTTATAAACACCAAGTGGATAATATGGAATCATTTTTTCTTTTACGAAGTTCATAGATTCCTGAGGAGAAAGACCCCAGTTTGTAGGACAAGTAGAAAGTACTTCAATGATAGATAAACCACGTTTTTCCTTTTGATTTTCAAAACCTTTTCTGATAGCACGTTTTGCCTCACGTATATGAGGAACACTGTCAATAGCAACACGCTGTGCAAGTGCAACACCGCTGAGTGTTGCCATAAGCTCACAAATTCTAATAGGGAAGCCTGCTACAGATGTATCACGTCCGAAAGGTGTAGTCTGAGTTACCTGACCAGGTAAAGTAGTTGGAGCCATCTGTCCGCCTGTCATACCATAAGTAGTATTGTTTATGAAAACAATTACAATATTTTCGCCTCTTGTTCCTGCGTGTACAGTTTCAGCAGTACCGATTGCAGCTAAATCGCCGTCTCCCTGATAAGTAAATACAAATTTGTCAGGGTTTGTACGTTTTACACCTGTAGCAA
Source organism: Ruminococcus sp. (assembly GCA_017465305.1). Classification (GTDB taxonomy): domain Bacteria; phylum Bacillota; class Clostridia; order Oscillospirales; family Ruminococcaceae; genus Ruminococcus_C. The sequence goes on from JAFTWL010000192.1 coordinate 4,980, forward strand.
CTGCTGGAGCTCTTCCATGTGGTGCTTCAATTGCATCACAACCAAAATAATCATAGGACATAACAGAACAGCCTACAGGTACAACACAAATAGTATCGCCTTCAATTGCCATTTCATCAAGTACTTCACATACTAAACGATGTACAATACCATGTCCGCACCCTGGACAGAAATGAGTAGGAACATCTAAAAGAGCCTTTGGTCTTTCAAAAACAACAGCCATTACTTTACACCTCCTGCAAGTTTTTTAATTTCAGAAAGTACTTCAGCAGGTGTAGGAATTACACCGCCGGTTCTGCCGAAGAATGCAACTGGTAATTTGCACTCTGTAGCAAGTTTTACATCGTCTACCATTTGACCCATTGACATTTCAACATCAAGAATTTGTTTTGCATTTGCAGTTGCCTTCTGTAATTCTTTTTTAGGGAATGGCCATAATGTCTTAGGACGGAACAAACCTGCTTTAATACCTTCACGACGAGCCATAGTTACAGCTGATTTAGCAACACGTGCAGAAGCACCATAAGCAGTTACAACTATTTCAGCATCTTCGCACTCATATAATTCAGCATCTGTTTCAGTTTCTTCAATTAAAGCATATCTTTCAAAACGTTTTCTTACTTGTGCTTCCAATAGAGGAGCATCCAGATAAAGAGAGTTAATTATATGATGTTTACGTTCATTTTTATGGCCATTAGTAGCCCAGTCTGACTTATCAGGAAGAGATGTTCTTGGTTCAGGGAATGTAACAGGTTCCATCATCTGACCTAATAAACCATCAGCAAGAATCATTACAGGAATTCTGTACTCATCAGCTTTATCAAAAGCAAGAGTTACCATATCAACCATTTCCTGAACAGAACATGGAGCTA
>JAFTWL010000193.1 GCA_017465305.1 Ruminococcus sp.
CACCTGTTGACTCAGCAGTATAACAAGTCTGATCTCCATATGGAGATGTTGTTACATTATTTAATATAGGGTCGCCGTTAAGCTGAATAGGTGTATAATATTCACGGTTGCTTAAGAATCCACTTCCATCCTCTGTGAATTCTGTATTTCCTGTAATAGTACTCAGGAATATATTCTGGCTGTTGAATGGATTATCGCTACCAAGATGTCCGATACTTGTAATATCATCATTTACCATATAACCGATAGAAAGAGCATTTGGATTCTCATATACCTGAATAGTATGCTCTTTATTACTTTCATCTACATAGTCATGCTTAAGACCTTCAACAGGCTTATATGCTGAATTAAGATATCTGCCAGTTTCAGTTTCTTTATTGAGAACATATTTAATTCCAAGAAGTGAGTCAGCAATAGGTGTATTACCATTATAACGTGTATAATAGCTGTGTGTACAATAACCCATTGTTTCAATAAAGTTGATTATTCTTGTATTCATTACAGAACTTGAATGAGATATACCTCTTAGTCCAAAAGCTCCATTATCGTTTACACAACGATAATATGTTTTTTCAGAACGATAAAGTCCATCATCATATTCTTCAAGCATATCAACAGTGTCACGTCCGCTCTGAACAAAGCTTCCCCATGAATCACGTGTAGAGTATGCAACTTCCTTATGAATCTTCTTCATGGAATCTGTAGCGTTATAAGTAGCTTCCGCACCTACAGCAACAAGCATGATAACGCTCAAAAGCACATTTCCAAATCGTTTTGCACCATCGTGCATATTTCCTCTGAGGAAATACAAAATTATTAAATATATACCTACAAGTGCAATTGAAACCCATATTGATTTAATTGTATCAATATGTTCATATCCAAGCTTAGATATGACAAGCAACAATACCATCATACCAAAGAAAACTGCACCAAGTACACCAACCTTTATGTCTTTGAGTTTTGAAAAAGCAGTTGCTGCCATTGTAATGAGTATAAAAGAAACAAGGAAGGAATAACGGAATGGGAGCCAGTTAGGAACTTGTCCACCGTGCCACATCATATCAATAGGCTTGATATACATGCTAAATACCATACATAACAGAAGTAAAGTATATCCTATTTTCTTTTTAAGATTGATTTTTCCGTTAGCATAGAAAAGTGGCAATAAAATTACTGTAAGAATTCCAGAATAAATTTCAGGGCTTCCGTCAACGTTTACTGAGTCATACTGTGCCGGCAAAAGCTGTGGAATAAGGTCAATTAAATCAAACTGGAACTGCATGGAATAGTCTGGGTCTGTAAATTCAAATTTACCTTGCTGCAATGCAAAATATACAGGTAAAATCATAAACAATGCACACAGCAATCCAGCTAATGTTGCAATACCCATTCTTCCTGTTATTTTAAGATAGTCAACAGGCTTTTTCTTTGTATCTGAACCAAAGAAAAGATAAAAGAAATAGTAAAGCGCTGTAAATATAGCAATCATGTATCCGATATAGAAGTTTGCAACGAACATAATTGCAAGCGGAATTGCATAATTGATTTTTCTTCCGTCATCAACAAGATATTCAAGTCCTGCCATGATAAGCGGTAAGAATACAATTCCATCGAGCCACATAGGGTCAATAAGCTGAATTACTGCATATGCCATCATTGAGTACACTACTGAGAAAAACAGTGAGTGAAGTGAACTCAATCCACGACGTTTTTGCAGGAAATAACTGAATGTAACACTTGCCGCACCAAGTTTACATAACTGCATTATGAGCAGGCTGCCAAGCATGAACTTTTCTGGCAGAAGCATAACAATAAGTGTAAACGGACTTGCAAGGTAGTAGCCTATAATTCCCATGTAGTTACCGGACAAGTTTCTTGCCCAGTCATAGAAAATACTTCCGTCACCCCAAAAGGCATCACGGAGGGCTTCAAAGAAATAAACATACTGACCATTCAGGTCAAGACATAGTACGGAATATTTTCCAGCTGGATATAATCCGAACAATAGATAGGCAAGGTATGTCAGGATAACAGGAATAAAAAATGCAACGAAATACATTCTTTTTCCAACAACCCAATTTTTCAAACCCTGCCCGATACTGGCTGCTGATAATGACTTGCCAGTATTTGCGAGAGATGTTGAATTCGCCATTGGTTTCCTCCTAAAAATTTTTTTCAATCCCTGCATTTATACGAACATATACAAATAAAATATCCTGAAATTTTTGAATTATAAATCATAAAAATATGTGAATATTCATATCAGTACAAGTTCTTAAAATGTTACAGGAATAATGAACAATTTATTATAACACATTTTTTTTGTCATTTCAAGCAAAAAACTAAATTTAATTTAACAACATTCACAAATACAATAATTATACTTACATTGACAATATTAAAAATGTGCATTATACTATAATTAAAAGAATCAATTGAAAGGAATTTATATTTTATGATTACAACCTTATCACTTTCCTTAATTATAGTAACTATTGTATATATAATTTCTATGATAGTTATTTTTATACTTTTCTATCGCCATTTTTCAAGTATGAAAAACAATTATAAAGAATTGTTTAACTCTAAAGATAAAAAGATTAAAAAGAAAAAAATCAAAAACAAAGATAAAAATTAAAATTACTTTTTATGGACATACTTTATAAGTTCCGTCTTCACAGACAATAAACATTGTTCTGTCGCTTTGTGTTGCTTTTCTTTCAGGTCCTTGTAAAGTTATATTGTATTTGAAATATTTACTATTCGTAATATGCTCATCAGTATATTTCTCATCATTGTTTAATACATTAAGCATTTCATAGAGATTATAAAGGTCACTTCCCTCTTCAGTTGCATCATCATAATCTGAAATCTCAACCTCTGCAATTGTAAATTCGCCGCCAGCAGCTTTATTATATTCATCATTCTGCTGTATCATAATTCCATCAATTCCTATCAGATTCTGATACATCTGTTCTACAATATAATCCATATATGATGATACTGTTCTGTTTTTATAAACTTCTTCATCTTTTGTCTCTATTGAATAAAAATAGTCTGTTATTGCCTTTATTTCCTCAGGCTCAAAAAATCTCTTATCATAACTTATAGTAAATGGATAATTTGTTTCATCTGTCTGCATAGTAGCCCCATATGGTAAATCTTCCATTTTCACTTCCGGCTGGGAAACTGACTGAGATTCTTTTTTATTTTCACATCCAGTAAAACTTACAAGCAACATAACAAAACAAATCATTATGCTAACCAATCTGAAAAGTTTCATAATATCATTTTCCTTTCTATATTTAATACTAAACGCTGAAATATTCTGCAAATACCTTTTGTAAATTCTTAATTTATTTGCTTTTAAACAGCGTAAAGTATAAGATTCTTTTTTAGATTATCACATTTCTTTTGAAAAGTCAACTTATGATAATTTGTTTGTACAAATTGCACAAACATTAAATATCTTTTTTGCTTTATACAGCAAAAAATTTTTATTGGAGGTTATCCTATGCCACGTTTTTTTCTTGAAACAATTGATGAATCAGATATAAGAATTACAGGTGAAGATGCACGTCATATCGGACGTTCTTTAAGAATGAAAATTGGTGATTCTATTACTGTCTGTGCAAATGGGACAGATTATGAATGTATTATATCAAATATTACTTCTGATACTGTTTTTCTTAAAGCTGAAAATAAAAAATTATGTGCTTCTGAGCCGTCTGTATTTGTAACACTTTATCAAGCATTCCCTAAATCTGATAAATTCGCTCAAATCGTACAGAAATCAATTGAACTTGGAGTATCAAGAATAGTTCCTGTTCTTACACAGCGTTGTGTTGCAAGACCTACAGAAAAAGAATTTGAAAAAAAACTTCCACGCCTGCAAAAAATTGCTGAATCTGCCTCAAAGCAATCCGGAAGAGGTTGCATTCCTGAAATTTCAGGACTTTATTCATTTTCAAAGGCAATTGAGGAAATGAAAACCGCTGATTGTGCAGTAATGCTCTATGAAAATGGTGGTATTCGTTTTTCTGAACTGCCTCTTACAGGATGTAAAAACATAGCTGTATTTATTGGAAGCGAAGGTGGGTTTGACCCTGAAGAAGCAGAAAGAGCAAAAAAAGAAGGTCTTCACTCCGTATGGCTTGGAGAACGCATTTTAAGATGTGAAACTGCTCCTCAAGTTGCAATTTCAATTCTAATGTACCTAACAGGAAATTTATAATAAAACAGTAATTATAAAAATTAATTATATAATTCACTGCATTTTGAATTTTTTAAATAACAAAAACAGCCTAATTCTTTTGTATAGTTTACACTTTTTTATTAGTTTATTGTTTATTTTTTTAGTGAGATATGATAAAATATAAACATAAGATAAATTAGTAAAAAAATTATTTAGGAGAAATCTTTATAAAAAAGAAAATAAAGAAATATCTCTAGTTACAACTGATACAACAACTTCCACCAAAATTGAAACAACAACAAATTAACTCAATGCAACCAAGGAACAAAGTAGTAATTCTAATAATTTAAAGAAAAGTATTAGCTCCGCTACAAAAACCTTTGATAACGTCGGTTCAAAAATTAGTATTGATGCTGGAATTATTGCTATAGCGGTTACAAGTATTTTTATTAGCAAAAAATAAAATAAAATTAAAACACTTAAAAATAGTCTTTAATTACTTCAATTATAAAATATTTTAAAAACTTTTTTCTATCAATTTTTTATTAGACTCATGTTAATTAAATAAAATACTTGTATTTTGTAAAAAATAATGATATAATAAGGATAAGCTTTAGCTTTTACAAACCGCAGAAGTAAAAGCAGGCAATATAACAATACTCTATTATATTCTGCGGAGAAATGAGGTACTTTTTATGAAAACACGTACAATTATATCTATTATGCTGGCAACTGCTGCTGTTATCTTTGGCACTGTTCTTATTTTAACAAAAAAGAAAAAGTCAAATTCATGTGGCTGTGAATTAGCTGGTACTGATGAATGTTCAGCAGGTGCTGACTGCGGATGCGACGGAACAGAAGAACCTCTTTGTGAGACTTGCTGTGATGCAGATGCCTGCATCGATGATGAAACAGATTGTTGCTGTGACAGCGAAGCTGCTGCAAAATCTAATTCTGAAGAAGAATAAAAATTTATATCAATTAAAAAAGAGGAATCCATATATGGATTCCTCTTTTTTATTATGTAAAATTAAAATTACTTACGTTTCTTCAAAGTAATTGCTGCAATTGCAAGAGCTGCCGCTGCTGCACCGCCAACAAAAACTGCTCCAATACCAACGTCAGGAGTTGTAGTTACATTTGCATTAGCTGCAATATCTGAACTATTACCACCTGAGCTACTTGAACCGCCATTGCTTGAAGAACCACCAGAAGGTGTATTATTATTTATCTGTGAAGGCTTTGTTTCACTTACAACAGTAGTTGTTGTAGTTGTAGTGTCTGATGTAGTAGTTGTTGTAGTTGTTTCAACTGGGTCTATACCTGTAAGCATAAATGTTATTTCAATATTAGAACTTATAGTGGAACTTGCAGGCAAATCGTTAACAGTAAAAGTAGAATCTGAATGATTTAAATAAATTCTTGTAATACCTTTACCATTTTCAAAGACTTCCTGAACAGCATCAGCAGACATAGTATAATCTGAAATTGACTTTCCATCAATACGAAGGCTGGTTATATTGATATTCATATTGCTATAGTTTGTTTTTGTAAAAGCGGGTTCTTCTTCGGAAACAATATCTATATACAAATCAGTAATAGTTCCATTTGTAGGTGGTTCAACATCCCATGAAATTGTGTATGAACCATCTCCAGTAATTTCAGCCGGATGACTTTTAACATTACTGCTGTTTGAAGCATTGCCTACACCGTAAAACTGATAGCTACCTGCATTTCCTTTTAATGTAGCTTCAACATCTTCAACAGCAGCAGAAACCGTTGAAAAACTCATAACAGAAACTGCACCGACTGCAATAGAAGCAGTAAATGCTGCCGCAATTATTTTTTTTAGTTTCATTTCTATCTCCTCCAACAAAAATGTTGACATAATATTTTGCTAAACAACAAAATTCTTTTTTCTACTCATGACTTATTATAACATACTTTTCACTTGCTGTCTATATACAAATTGCACAAATCTTATTTCTGATTTATGTACGCAAGCTGAACCAAATTAACCACATTCCCCCATTCACTACGACACTATTACCTATTCCACAAAAAACTTTTCCTCTTCGGACATAATTTTACTCGCATTTTAACTGTTTTTATTTTCAGCATCTTCCATACAGCATATAACTTCTCTCATCATTTCCATAGGCTTGATTTTCGGGTCTATTTTTACACCTATATACGGACGTTTAAGGCTGTTAAATATAATTTTTCCTCTGTATTTTATAGCTAATGCTGTTATCTGATTCTGAGTAGGAGTATTGATATAAAAATACAGAGAGCCATTTCTTTGAGATATTTCAGTAATTCCCAACTCTGATGCACTGTTTCTGAGCAATGAAACAGAAATCAAACCTAAAATTGCTTTAGGAGGTTCCCCGTATCTGTCAACAAGTTCATCCAGTAAATCAAACTCCTCTTCTTTTGTCTTTAAAGATGCTATCTTTCTGTAAATATCAAGCCTCTGTCTCAGGCTTTCAATATATGTTTCAGGTATATGTGCGTCAATCTGAATATCTATTGCACATTCAGATGTGGATTTTACAGGTTCGCCACGTTCTTCAGCTATGGCCTCGCTAAGTAATTTCAGATACATATCATATCCTACAGCTTCCATATGTCCATGCTGTCTTCCACCTAAAATGCTGCCTGCTCCACGTATTTCCAAATCACGCATGGCAATATGAAAACCACTTCCAAACTGAGTAAATTCTCTCATAGCATTTAAACGTTTCACAGAAACTTCAGACAGAACTTTATCCTTTTTAAATGTAAAATAAGCATATCCACGACGATTTGAACGTCCAACACGACCCCTTAACTGATATAACTGAGATAATCCAAATCTGTCCGAATCTTCAATAATAAGTGTATTTACATTCGGAACATCAACTCCCGTTTCAATTATAGTAGTACACACTAAAATATCTATCTCATAATCAATGAGCTGCTGCCATATCTTTGAAAGATTTGCCTCTTCCATCTGTCCGTTTGCAACAGCAATTCTTGCTTCCGGTAACATTTCCTGTAATTTTGCTGCTGTAAATTGCATAGTTTCAACTCTGTTATGTATATAATAAACCTGCCCGCCACGCTTTAACTCTCTTCTTATAGCCTGAACTAATACTCCGAGATTCCACTCCATGACATAAGTCTGTACAGGATAACGGTCTTGTGGCGGTTCAGCTATTACTGACATATCACGTATACCGCTCATAGCCATATTAAGTGTACGTGGAATCGGCGTCGCTGATAATGTAAGCATATCAACTTCTGGAAACATCTGTTTAAATTTTTCTTTATGCCC
>JAFTWL010000194.1 GCA_017465305.1 Ruminococcus sp.
CACTTATCAGTAGAGATGTATTAGAAATAAGTGTACCAGAACCAATTACAGATGCAGAAGAAGCTTTTAAACTTGCTAAAGAGCAATATGCTTTTTGCAATGATATTGTTGACCAAGGAGTAGGGTCTTTGGAAGAATTAGCAGTAACATTGATGAATTCTACAGTCTGGTATTTTTGGTGGGATTAATTTAGATTAAACAAATTATAGGATGTGATTTACAATGTTTGAATTCAGACATAATGTAGTAAATGTTTTATCTATAAATTCATTTATGAATATAAGAGGTAGAAGTGATTCATGGTTTAAAGATGTTTATTTTGTGCGTGCAGTTGGAGCAAATGAAGTTTTAATTAAAGAAATTGAAAATATGGATAATATACTTTATAAAAAAATGGACAATGGTACTTTAGTATATAAAAGAATATCTTCATTGCCAAAATCAATTTCTCCTGAGATTGTAAAAGATTATTCTGAATGTTACGAAAAATGGTATAATAGCGGAAGAAATGTTCTTTTAACTAAAACAAATGCAAGTAATTTATTCAGCAAATTTTTATCAGAGGCTTTTAATCAGACATTTAAATTATTTTGCTTAGGTAAAAAAGATATAAACACTTCAATTGAAAAAAACTATGCAATAAAAATGATGATATGGCTTGATAGTTTTTTTTCGGAATTTATAGAATCATGGGATATAGAAAAATCATTAAAAATAGTTGCTGATAATATTGAAAGTCGTCAGGAATATTTATTTTTTTATATGCTTACATTGATTGGATGTGATGTGCTATTGATTCAGAGTAAAAAAGATATTGGTAAGACAGAAGAAAAACTTAAACTTTCAAAAAAGTTTGTTTTGGGTAAATTTTCTGATATTGATATACCTAAATTTTGTCCTGAGAATTTATGCAAATCCTGCTCTAGTGGAAAAACAACTTTACCTTTAAAAGAATCATTACAAGGAAAACAGTCATTTATAAAAGTAACAATTCCGGAGAGAACGAGAAAAAAATCCTCTTTTTCAAATTTAAATGATTCAAGTTTGAAAAATACAAATACAAATAAAACTCCTGATAAAGTTATTACTTCAAATAATTCTGTAATTAAAACAAAGAAATATGATGAATATGTAGAAAAAAATTATGAAGAACTTGCAGGATTTGCGTCTTCTGTAGTTATGATTGCTGTTATTGATTCTGGAGGAAAAATAGCTGGTACAGGTTCGGGAATTATGATTGGTAAAGATGGGTATATATTGACAAATAATCATGTAATAAAAAATGGAAGATTCTATGTTGTTAGAATAGAAGAGGATGATAATTTATATGATACTGATGAAGTGATTAAATATAATTCTGTTTTTGACCTTGCAATAATAAGAATAAATAAAAAATTGAAACCAATACCCGTATATAATGGTATAAATAAATTGGCTAGAGGACAAAAAGTTGTTGCAATTGGGAGTCCATTAGGATTATTTAATTCTGTATCAGATGGAATTATATCAGGATTCAGAAAAATTGATAATGTTGATATGATTCAATTTACAGCACCTATTTCTCATGGCAGTTCTGGAGGGGCTGTTTTAAATATGTATGGAGAAGTTATAGGGATAAGTACAGCAGGAATTGATGAAGGTCAGAATATAAATCTGGCTGTAAGTTATGAATGTATAAATAAATTTATAAAAGGATTTACATATTAAAATATATTAAGTATAAAAGCAGATAATAAAATACTGAAAATTTTTCTATAATATTTGACATGTTTAATATACTATGATATAATAACAATAAAGCGGAAAGAGAGTTTATTAAAAATTTCGGATAATAAAAAAATATCTTAAAATTTTTTAATTTTCCGGTTATACTTGTTTTTACTGCTTATAGGTGACTTAGTAGGTACAGGTTTAAGATTTACACTTAATTAGGCATAAAGGGTGAAATGATATATGTTTAAACATAATAAAATCAATAAAACAGATGATTTTTTTCTTGACCTTAATAAAAGACCTGAAAAAGGTGTTTATTTTTATAGGATATGTGGTTATTGTTCTGAAATTGAAAATTTTATAACTAAATATTATAATGCAGCAAGAACTTCTGGCGTTGTTGTAGAAGGAAGAATACAAAATCCTGATGAAAAAAATTTGTCCTATTATAATGAAATGATGGGAACGTCATTTCAAATGAATATTGGATTTATAGGAGAAAGTTTAAAAAAGTGGCTTCCTAGAATGAATATAACTCAAAGAAATAGTGTTGCTACAGCTATATATGATTCTTTGGATAATATGCGTAAATCAGGCAAAAATGAAAATATGCTTAAAAATGCTTATATAAAAATCATGTGCTGGCTTTACTATAAGTTTGAGCGTATTATAAATAAATTAGGTGAAAATACTGTTCCGAAAGTGCTTTATGAAGGTGATATAACACGGTATGAATTGATTCTGTTTTCAATTTTATCTTCTTCTGGTTGTGATATAGTTGTTCTTGAATATAATGGCGATGAAAATTATCTTAAACTGGATAGTGATTCAAAATTATCAGATAAACTTGTACTGAATGAAATGACTGAATTTCCCAAAGAATATAATATTAAATATGTAAGAGAGAGTATACAGAAAAAATTAAATGATGAGAGGCTTTATGGAGATAAATCCATTATCAATAATTGCACCAATGCCTGGATGAGTGGAAATATTCTGGCAGATATTGCAACTCCATATTCAAAGCGTGGAATAGATAAGTCATTTTTTTATAATTGTTTTTGTCAGATGAATGGAGTTGAAGATAAACTTACATTTCAAAGTGAGCTTATACAGTTTCATACAGAACTTTTAAATCAGAAAAGAAAAGTTGTTATAGTTGAAAATTCTATATCACCACCAGTTCCAGATGAGATAAATACTGTAAAAAGAGGTATTTATCAGAATGTGGAACAAATGATGATGGACTTGTCAACAAAGATATATAATTATAGTGATGCTACTATGAATTCTATTCTTCGCAAAGCGTTTATTGATGTTTTTAAAGAATTATCTGAAGATAAAAATATGACGCTTATGAAACTTGTCAATATTGCAATATATGTAATTTGCTGGTATAGACGTTTTCAATATGAGCTTTTCAGCAACTGGAAAAATAAAGAAGTATCCTGCTTTATAAAATTTGGTGTATGTCAAAATAGTAAGGAAGCAATTTTTATTAAATTTCTTACACATCTTCCAATAGATGTAATTATATTTAATCCAAATTTAAATGATAATATGAATATCATAAATGATAAACTCTTATATAATGTATATTACCCTGAAAAGCTTAATATAGATTCATTTCCTGATAGAAATTCATATGTCAGAATAGGTACAGCAGCATATCATGCTGAAAGAGAACTGGATACACTGATGTATACAGATTCGGGAATGTATAGAAATCACCAGTATAGTAAAGCAGTTTCTGTTACATTGAGGACAATGTATGAAGAGATAGAGATATTGTGGCAGCAGGAATTGAAGTACAGACCTAGTTTTAGCACTGTAGAAGGTGTTGTAAATATGCCAGTTATATTTGCCAAGGTTTCTGGTGTTAAGAA
>JAFTWL010000195.1 GCA_017465305.1 Ruminococcus sp.
GCACCAATTCTGCTTGATGGACTGTCAAAATTGGAATACAGAGGATATGATTCATCTGGTATAGCCGTTCGTAATGGTGATGAAGATGCTGAAATTGTAAAAGCAAAAGGTAAATTAAAAGTATTATCTGAAATGACTGATAATGGAAAAGCTGTAAAAGGAAGTTGCGGTATTGGTCATACACGATGGGCTACACACGGAGAACCTTCCAGTTTAAATGCACATCCTCATTGTAGCGATGATGAAAATGTAATAGCTGTACACAATGGCATTATAGAAAATTATCAGGAGTTAAGGGAAAAGCTTATAAAATCAGGATATGCTTTTATTTCACAAACTGATACTGAAGTTGCTGTAAAACTTATTGATTATTATTATAAAAAATATAGTCTTGGTGCTGTTGATTCTATTGCAAGAGCTATGATGAGAATAAGAGGGTCTTATGCACTTTGTGTTATGTTTAAAGATTTACCTGGTGAAATTTACACTGCACGTAAAGACAGCCCTATGATTATTGGAATTTCTGATGGTGAAACATATGTTGCTTCTGATGTTCCAGCAATTTTAAAATATACAAGAAATGTTTACTATATAGGAAATCTTGAGATTGCAAGGCTTGAAAAGGGGAATGTAACTTTCTATAACATAGACCGTGAAGAAATTACAAAAGAGTTGACTGAAATTAAATGGGATGCTGAAGCTGCTGAAAAAAGCGGATATGAACATTTTATGTTAAAAGAAATTTACGAGCAACCAAAAGTAGTTCGTGATACAATAAATTCTGTTGTTAAAGACGGAAAGATTAGTTTTGAGAGTATAGGCTTAACTTCTGAAGAAATGAAGAATATAAGTCAGATATATATTGTAGCTTGTGGTTCAGCGTATCATGTTGGAATGGTTGCACAATATGTAATTGAGGAGCTTACTACTATTCCTGTTCGTGTTGAACTTGCATCAGAGTTCAGATACAGAAAAATGACGCTTGTAAAAGATAGTCTTGTAATAATTATAAGTCAATCAGGAGAAACAGCTGACAGTCTTGCAGCTCTTCGTGAAGCTAAAGATAAAGGAATAAAAACTCTTGGAATTGTAAATGTTGTCGGCTCATCTATTGCAAGAGAAGCAGATAATGTTTTTTATACTCTTGCAGGTCCTGAAATTTCTGTTGCAACTACTAAAGCATATAGTACGCAGCTTATAGCAGCTTATTTGCTTGCCATTGAATTTGCATCAGCAAGAGAAGAAATTACTCAGGAAAGATATTCTGAACTTATTTCTGAAATTTATAAAATACCTGCTAAAATAGAAAAAATTCTTGAAGATAAAGAGAGGATACAATGGTTTAGTGCAAAAGTTTCTTCTTCAAAAGATGCTTTCTTTATTGGAAGAGGTATTGATTATGCTATATCGCTTGAAGGTAGCCTTAAAATGAAAGAAATAAGTTATATTCATTCTGAAGCGTATGCAGCAGGAGAATTGAAGCATGGACCAATAAGTCTTATTGAAGATGGAATTCTTGTTATTGGCGTGTTAACACAGCAGGATCTATATGAAAAAACAGTAAGTAATATGGTTGAAGTTAAGAGTCGAGGAGCTTATTTAATGGGGCTTACTACATATGGCAATTATAGTATGGAGGATACTGCTGACTTTACAGTATATATTCCTAAAACAGATTCACTTTTTGCAGGAAGTCTTTCAGTTGTACCATTGCAGCTCCTTGGATATTATATTTCTGTTGCAAAAGGATTTGATGTTGATAAGCCTCGAAATCTTGCTAAAAGTGTAACTGTTGAATAAAAATAAATATGTTTGATATTTAATTTTTTAGCAATATCCTGCTTGATATAAAGTTGGATGTTGCTAATTTTTTATATTAAAAATATTTTAATGATTTTTCTTTTGTTTAAATCTTGTATTTTTGATTTTTATATGATAAAATTAAAACAATTATAATTTATGGAGTAGAATATGAGAAATATATTGAAAAAGCTATCGCATTTAATGGCAAATGAAAATGTAGTTAAAATATGTAAAATAGCATTTTTCCCGTATATATTTTGTGTCTTATGGATTACACTTATAAATCGTGAATCTAAGGATATAAGATATAATTTAAATTTATTCTGGGAATATAGGGAATTTCTTTTTGGACCATATAGATTATTTTTTTTGAATCAGATAATTTGTAATATTCTTATGCTTATGCCACTTGGATTTATGTTACCTGTAATAAGTCGTAAGGTTAGAAAGGTTAAATATATTTTTGTTATTGCTTGTTCCTTTTCTATATTTATTGAGATTATACAACTTATAACAGGAAGAGGATTATGTGAATTTGATGATGTTTTTAATAATACATTAGGTGCGATAATAGGATATTTTATATATAATAAATTTAAAGTTAAGTTTAAATGATAGGGAGTTTTTAAATTATGTCATATTTATATTTTGCCAGACATGGACAAACTGTTTGGAATGTTGAAAACAAAATTTGTGGTGCAACTGATATTGAATTAACAGAAAAAGGGCATCAGCAGGCTATTGAACTTGGTAATAAAATATTGCATGATAATTATAGTATAGATGAAATTTTATATTCTCCTTTAATTCGTGCAAAGGATACAGCATATCATATTTCTGAAATAACTGCTATTCCAATGAGAGAAGAAATCAGACTTAAAGAACAAAATTTTGGAAAATATGAATCAACCCCAAGAGATGGAGATAAATTTAAAATTGCAAAGATGAATTTCATAGATAGCTATAATGGTGGTGAATCTATGATGAGAATGGCACAAAGAGTTTATAATCTTTTAGATGAGTTAAAAAATGATAATAAAACGTATCTTCTTGTTGCA
>JAFTWL010000196.1 GCA_017465305.1 Ruminococcus sp.
GATACCCCAAATAAAACGAATTTAAAATATTTATGATACTGTCATAGCCCCCAGGTGCGGTATTGGGTGAATTGTATTTGACCCCTCCGTCACTTTGTGGCATCTGCCCTTTCAGGGAAGGCATATAAAACGAAAATAGTTAAAATACAAGTGAAATTGCCCCCGTGAGGGGGACAGTATTGATAAAAAATAAATGCAGCATAAAATACAGGGGCGGACAGCGGTCAAGCTGGCTTCAGCTTGGCGGAGAACCTCCGCAGGCGATACCCCAAATAAAACGAATTTAAAATATTTATGATACTGTCATAGCCCCCAGGTGCGGTATTGGGTGAATTGTATTTGACCCCTCCGTCACTTTGTGGCATCTGCCCTTTCAGGGAAAGCATATAAAACGAAAATATTTAAAATAAAAGTAATACCACCCCCGGAGGGGGAAAGCTTTCTGTAAAACAGATAAGAGTATCATAACGGCTGGGGGGGTAATGTGGTCGAGCTGACTCAGCTCGGGAGGGAAATATGGCGAATTTCAGAACAGGAAGAACAGAAGAAGATATTCTTAGAGAATTAACAGCATTGCTAAGGGAACTTAAAGACCCAAGAATAGACCCTTTATTAACAATAGTGAGGGTTGAACTTGCCGGAGACCTTTCAAATTGTAAAGTCTATGTTTCAAGCCTTTCAGGAATAGAAACAGCTAAACAGTCATGTAAAGGCCTTGAAAGTGCGTCAGGATATATTAAAAGGGAACTTCTTCACAGACTTAAAATAAGAAGAAGTCCATCATTGCATTTTATAGCTGATACATCCATCGCACATAGTGCAGAGATAAATCAAAAATTAAATCAGATACAGCCTCACGTTGAAGATGATTCTTCAAATTTTTGATTGGAAAGGAATATACAAATGAGAGTTACACCATTAGATGTTGTTGAAACATTAAAAGACAGAAGATGTGTACACATTTTAATTCATGAAAATCCAGATGGTGACTGTATAGGTGCAGGATATGCACTTGCATCAGCTTTACAGCAAATAGGTGTAAAGGTCGTTGTAAAATGTAGTGACCCAATACCAGAAAAATTTGAATTTTTAATTCCAAAACTGAACTATGTTCCTGAGCGTGTAAAGCCTGATATAGTTGTAACAGTAGATATGGCAGATGCAAAAATGCTTGGAACATATTTTGATGATTATTCATATAGAATAGGTTTGTGTATAGACCATCATGTATCAAATAAAAATTATGCTTATCGCTTATGCCTTGACACAAAAGCTTCATCAGCATGTGAGATAATTTATGATGTAGTAAAAGTTATGCAAATCAGAGATATGATTGAGATTACAGAAGAAATAGCAAAATGTATTTATGTTGGAATGGAAACTGATACAGGTTGTTTTCGATACTCTAATACATCACCTAAAACATTGAGGGTAGCATCTGAACTTTTAGAGCTTCTTGACCGTGAATATATAGCAAATATAAATCATCATATATTTGTAGAAAAAAGTTTTAGTCAGATACGTTTGGAAGCAATGCTAGCAAAAACAGTTAAGATATACAGGGATTATAATTGTACTATATCAGTTTTAACAAACAAGATGATAGAAGAAAATAATTTCAGTAAGAGCGATTATGCAGGACTTGCAAATTTTCCTATGCAGTTTGAAAAAACAAAGATAGGGATATTTATGAAAGAAGTAGAGCCGAATGTATTTAAAATATCAATGCGTTCTGTCTCTGATATAAATGTTTCAGAAATATGTCAGCAATTTGGTGGCGGTGGACATGCTAAAGCTGCTGGATGTCGTATAATCGGATATGAAAATGATATTATAAAAAGTCTTTTAGATGCAATTGCGGAACAAGCTTAGCTAATTCGGCAGTGCAATGTTAATAGTTAAAATAAAAGTTTGTCGCCCCCGTGAGGGGGACAGTATTGATAAAAGATAAATATAGCATAAAATACAGGGGCGGACAATGGTCAAGCTGATTCAGCTTGATAAAAAATAAATGTAGTATAAAATACAGGGACGGACAATGGTCAAGCTGATTCAGCTTGCTGAAAAAAGAAAAGTAAGCAAAAGAAAAAAAGATACTGCTGTTCAGCGTTGCAACGTTTAATATAATTCGAAAATAGTTGAAATATCTGATTCAGCTTGTTCCACGTGGAACACTTATTTTTCTTTAATAGTTAAAATAAAAGTTTGTCGCCCCCGTGAGGGGGACAGTATTGAAAAGAAGATAAATGTAGCATAAAATACAGGGGCGGACAATGGTCAAGCTGATTCAGCTTGATAAAAAATAAATGTAGTATAAAATGCAGGGAGGGACAATGGTCAAGCTGATTCAGCTTGATAAAAAATAAATGTAGTATAAAATGCAGGGAGGGACAATGGTCAAGCTGATTCAGTTTGAAATTATGTTGAATGGTATAATATGTGTAAATAAACCTCAGGATTTTACTTCATTTGATGTTGTGGGTAAATTAAGAGGTATATTAAAAATTAAGCGTATCGGTCATACTGGTACACTTGACCCGATGGCGACAGGTGTTTTGCCTGTAATGATAGGAACAGCAACCAAGGCCTGTGATATTATGCCGTATCAGGAAAAAGCATATAATGCAGTAATGAAATTTGGCTGTATATCTGATACTCAGGATGTATGGGGCAATGTGGAACAATTCAAGAATGCTCAGAGAGTAACAAAAGAAAATCTTGAAAATATATTGCCTCAGTTTGTTGGTGACATAATGCAGGAGCCTCCTATGTACTCAGCAGTATCTGTAAATGGCAAACGACTTTATGAGTTAGCCAGAAAAGGTATGACAGTTGAACGTCCGAAGAGAAAAGTTTATATAAAATATATTAAGCTTATTTCTTTTAATCAAGCAGAACAGACAGCAGAAATTTCTGTACACTGCGGAAAGGGTACATATATACGTACACTTATTTCTGATATTGGACAAGCTTTAAATAGTGGGGCTATTATGACAGGATTAGTCCGTACTATGGCTTGTGGTTATACACTGGAAGATAGTTTCACATTTGAGCAGATAGAAGAGTATAACAGAGAAAATAAATTGGAAAGTATAATACAACCTATAGA
>JAFTWL010000197.1 GCA_017465305.1 Ruminococcus sp.
CTTGAATAAATTCAATAATTGTGATACAATAGAAGCTATGTATAAAAGCAGTGATAATAGTGCTTATTTTATAAGTTTCAGTTTTAAAATGCACTGCTAAATTGTGTGAAAGTTTCACGCTTATTATTAAAATTTATAAATTAGGAGAGAAAAATGGAATATCGTATTGAACATGACTCAATGGGAGAAGTAAAAGTTCCAGCTGACAGATATTGGGCAGCTCAGACACAGCGTAGCCATGAAAATTTCTTAATTGGTGTTGACATTGAAACAATGCCAAGAGAAATTACTCATGCTTTTGGTATTTTAAAAAAGGCTGCTGCTATAGCTAATCATAAGCTGAAGCCTGAAAAGATGACTGATGAAAAACTCGCTGCTATATCAGCTGCTTGTGATGAAGTTATGTCTGGTTCTTTGAACAGTCATTTCCCACTCGTTGTTTGGCAGACAGGTAGTGGTACACAGTCAAACATGAATGCAAATGAAGTTATTGCTAATCGTGGTAATGAAATTGCAGGAGCTAAGTTGCTCCATCCAAATGATGACGTTAATATGAGTCAGTCATCAAATGATACATTCCCAACAGCAATGCACATTTCAGCTGTTATTGCTATTGAGGATAAGCTCTTCCCAGCTATTGATTTGCTGATAAATACATTTAAGCGTCTGGAAGAAGAAAATCAGGGAATTGTTAAGAGTGGACGTACTCACTTGCAGGATGCAACTCCTATTTCTTTCTCACAGGAAATCAGCGGTTGGAGAAGTTCACTTGAAAAAGATAAGGAAATGCTGACAACTGCACTTTCACACCTTAAGAGTCTTGCACTTGGTGGCACAGCAGTTGGCACTGGCTTAAATACACCTTCTGGTTTTGATAAAGAAGTAGCAGCAGCTGTTTCTGAAATAACCGGAAAGAAGTTTGAAACAGCAGAAAATAAATTCCATGCTCTTACAAGTAAAGATGAAATAGTATTTGCTCATGGTGCATTGAAAGCTCTTGCTGCTGATATGATGAAGATTGCTAATGACGTTCGCTGGCTCGCAAGTGGTCCACGTGATGGTTTAGGAGAAATCTTTATCCCTGAAAATGAACCTGGTTCTTCTATCATGCCTGGTAAAGTTAATCCTACTCAGTGTGAAGCTGTTACTATGGTTGCTGTTCAGGTTATGGGTAATGATGTAGCTGTTGGTATGGCTGCTTCTCAGGGCAATTTTGAACTTAATGTATTTATGCCTGTTTGTATTTACAATTTCCTTCAGTCTGCACGCCTTCTGGCTGAAGCAATTGTTTCCTTTAATAATAACTGTGCTTGTGGTATTCGTGCAAACAAGGAAAAAATGCACCACAATTTGCATAATTCCTTGATGCTTGTAACAGCTCTTAACCCTTATATCGGTTATGAAAATGCTGCAAAAACAGCTAAAAAGGCGTTTAAAGACAATATTTCTCTTAAGGAAGCTTGTGTAGAACTTGGATTCCTTACAGCAGAAAGATTTGACGAAGTGTTCCATCCGGAGCAAATGGTTTGATGTGTTTATGTACACATAATTTCGTAGGAAAGGTAGTTTTGCTATGACATTCAGTTATTTTCCTGGCTGTACGCTGAAAACGAAGGCCAAGGAGCTTGACCGGTATGCAAGAATCTCAGCAGAAGCTCTGGGGTTCTCACTGGAAGAACTTCCTGATTGGCAATGCTGCGGTGGTGTTTACCCAATGGCAAAAAATGAAATTGCAACGAAGCTTTCTTCTATTCGTGCACTTGCTTCTGCCAAAGAAAAGGGTCAGCCGCTTGTAACTCTCTGTTCTGCTTGTCACAATGTTATCAAGCAAGTAAATCATGATATGCAAACAGACAGTAACATTGTTATGAAGGCTAACAACTATATGAAGTTGGAAGAACCATATAATGGAGAAACAGAAGTTCTTCATTATTTAGAAGTATTGCGTGACAAAATCGGTTTCGATAATGTTGCTAAAGCAGTTAAAAATCCTCTTAAGGGTAAGAAAATTGCTGCTTATTATGGATGTCTTTTGTTACGTCCAGGTAAAGTAATGCAGATGGATAATCCTGAAAATCCAAAAATTTTAGAAGATTTTATTAAAGCTATTGGTGCAACACCAGTGCTTTATCCATATCGTAATGAATGTTGCGGTGGTTATATGACAATGGAAGAAAAGTCTGTTGCAGAAAACAGAAGTAGTTTAGTAATGAACAGTGCTTCTGAATACGGTGCAGATATGGTTATTACAGCCTGTCCTCTTTGTCTATATAATCTTACAAAGAATAGTGGCAGTGATGTTCCTGTTGTATACTTTACAGAGTTGCTCGCAGAAGCACTTGGATTAAAATAAGGAGGGCAATTATGGCAGATTTAAAAGAACAGGTTCTGACAGCCAGCGGAGTTAATCCATTAAAGTGTATGCGTTGTGGTAAATGCTCCGGCACTTGTCCATCTTATGATGCAATGGAATATCATCCACATCAGTTTGTATACATGGTGGAAAAGGGCGATATTGAAACCCTTATGAAGTCAGAATCTATTTATAAATGTCTCTCATGCTTTGCTTGTATTGAACGTTGCCCACGTGACGTAGAACCTGCAAAGCTCGTTGAAGCAGTTAGATTAGCTGTTATACGTCAGCAGGGACAAAATCATCTGAAGCCACAGCAAGTTCCTGAAATGTTGGACGAAGAACTTCCACAGCAGGCAATTGTAAGTGCATTCAGAAAATACAGCAAATAAGGAGGCATAGGCAATGCGGAGAATTGGTGTTTTTGTATGCCACTGCGGTACAAATATTGCCGGAACTGTTGATGTAAAAACAGTAGCCGAAACACTGGGAAAAGAACCAGCTGTTGTATATGCAACAGATTACCCATATATGTGCTCAGAGGCAGGACAAAACATAATTAAAGATGCGATTAAAGAATACAAGCTGGAAGGTGTTGTTGTATGTTCTTGTTCTCCAAGAATGCACGAAGCAACATTCCGTAAGGCAGTTTCTGCTGCTGGTTTGAACCCTTATCTGCTTGAAGTCGCAAATATTCGTGAACAGTGTTCATGGATTCATAAAGATATGGAAGCTGGCACAGCAAAGGCAATTGTACTTGGTCGTGCAGCTATTGCAAAAGTACAACTGAACGCTCCTCTTATTGCAGGTGAAAGCCCAGTTGTTAAACGTGCACTTGTAATCGGTGGTGGTATTGCTGGTATTCAGACTGCTCTTGATATTGCAGACGCAGGATATCCAGTTGACATCGTTGAAAAAGAACCAACTATCGGTGGTAAGATGACACAGATTGATAAGACATTCCCTACGTTGGACTGTTCTTCATGTATTCTCACACCAAAGATGGTAGAATGTGCACAGAATGAAAATATTACAATTTACTCGTACAGTGAAGTTGAAGCTGTAACAGGTTTCGTTGGTAATTTCTCTGTAAAGATTCGCAGAAAAGCAAGATTTGTTGATGAAAATAAATGTACAGGATGTGGAGTTTGTACTGAAAAGTGTCCTGTAAAGAATGTTCCTGATGAATATAATCTTGGATTGAGCAATCGTCATGCAGCTTATATTCCTTTTGCACAGGCAATTCCTAATGTTGCTGTTCTTGATAAAAATCGTTGTATAAAGCTGACAAAGGGCAAGTGCGGACTTTGTTCCACTGTATGTTCAGCAGGTGCAATTGATTATGAGCAGAAGGAAACTATTGTAGAAGAAAAGTATGGTGCAATCGTAGCTGCAACAGGTTATAATCCTATTAAAATTGATGGTTATGATGAGTTTGCATATTCTCAGAGCAAGGATGTTGTAACTTCTCTTGAATTTGAGCGTATTCTTAAAGCTGACGGTCCAACAGATGGTCATCTCCAGCGTCTTTCTGATGGTAAGCAGCCTAAGACAATTGTATTTGTACAGTGTGTAGGAAGCCGTGAATCTGGTTCATCACATGGATGTGGTAAGGAATATTGTTCTAAGATTTGCTGTATGTATACTGCAAAGCATGCTATGCTCTGTCGTGAAAAGTATCCTGATACAGATGTTTATGTATTTTACATTGATGTTCGTACTCCAGGTAAAAACTATGATGAATTTTATCGTAGAGCAGTTGAGCAGTATGGCGTACACTACATCAAGGGTATGGTAGGTAAAGTTGCTCCTCAGGCAGATGGTTCTTTGATGGTACAGGCATCAGACCTTATTTCCAATGAACAGCTCCATGTTAAAGCTGATATGGTTGTTCTGGCTGCTGCTATTGAACCAGATAAGAGTGCTCGTCCTCTTGCAACAATGCTTACAGCAAGTATGGATACAAATGACTTCTTTACAGAAGCACATGCAAAGCTTCGTCCTGTAGAATCTCCTACAGCTGGCGTATTCCTCTCTGGTGTATGTCAGGGTCCTAAGGATATTCCTGAAACTGTTGCTCAGGCAGGTGCAGCTGCTTCTAAGGTAATCGGTCTGCTTGCAAAGGATAAGCTTTCATGTAACCCTTGCGTTGCTCATTCAAATGAGATGATGTGTAATGGTTGCTCAAGCTGTGCAAATGTATGTCCTTATGGTGCAATTACATATGCTGACAAGGACTTCAGCAGAAGACAGGACGGTTCTATGATTCGTCGTGTAGCATCTGTTAATGAAGCAGTTTGTCAGGGCTGTGGTGCATGTACAGTTGCCTGTCCATCAGGTGCAATGGATTTGAAGGGCTTCTCAACCAGTCAAATTATGGCGGAGGTAGACGCAATATGCAAGTAAATAATGAATTCAGACCAAAGATTGTAGCTTTTTGCTGCAACTGGTGTTCTTATGCTGGTGCAGATTTAGCAGGTACAAACCGTGCTAACTATCCAGCAGATGTAAAAATTATCCGTGTACCATGTTCTTGCCGTGTAAATCCTATGTTTATTCTTCGTGCATTCCAGCGTGGTGCAGATGGAGTTATTCTCTGTGGTTGTCACCCAGGTGACTGTCACTATACAACAGGTAACTACTATGCACGTAGAAGAATGACAATGCTTTTCTCAATGCTGAGCTATCTTGGTATTGAAAAGGGAAGAACTCGTGTAGAATGGGTATCTGCTGCTGAAGGTGCGAAGTTTGCAGCTACAATGAATGAATTTGTAGAAACAATCACAGCACTCGGCGAAAATAAGAGACTGGAGGATCTGAGATGCAAGAAGTAATGAAAAAAAGAGCCTCCGAATTATTAGCAGACGGAACAGTTGTTCGTGTGCTTGGCTGGAAAAACGGTGAATTTGCATATGACCCGACACCAGCAGTATTTCAGACAGTAGAATCATTGGAGGCATTTGTTTATAATGATTTCTGTGCAAGCAATCTGTCTAAATATTTAATTAAGTTTTTAAGACAAGAGGGAAAAACACTTGTTTTTCTGAAACCTTGTGATTCGTATAGTTTCAATCAGCTTCTTACTGAACACCGTGTAATCCGTGAAAATGTATACATTATAGGTGTTCCTTGTGATGGTAAAGTTGCAGAAGATAAGCTTCGTGAAAAAGGTGCTGAAGGTATTCTTGGCATCGAAACAGAAGGTGACCAGATTAAAGTAAAGACTCTTTATGGTGACCTTGATTTGAATAAAAAAGAATGTTTAGGTGAACGTTGTCTTTCATGTAAGAGCCATCAGGTAGTTGTATTTGATGAAATGCTTGGTGAAAATGGAGAAGAAAATCCAGATTGCGGACGTTTTGATATGGTTGAAAAGCTTGAAGCTATGACACCAGAACAGCGTTTTGAATTCTGGAGAGGTGAACTTTCAAAGTGTATCCGTTGTAATGCCTGCCGTAATATCTGCCCTGCTTGTAGTTGTGAAAAGTGCGTATTTGATAACCCTGCTTCAGGTATTTCCCAGAAGGCTGCTGCTGATTCATTTGAAGAAAATATGTTCCATATTATTCGTGCATTCCACGTAGCAGGCAGATGTACTGACTGTGGTGAATGTTCAAGAGTATGTCCACAGCATATTCTACTGCATTTGCTGAACCGTAAGTTTATTAAAGAAATGAATGAATGTTATGGCGAATATCAGGCAGGTGCTGAAGCTGGAAGTCGTGCTCCACTTGTAAACTTTACAATGGATGATTGCGAACCAAGTATTATTTATACAAAGGAGGCTGGCAAATAATGAAAAAGATTGCTCTTACAAAATTAGATGAACTTTTTGCTGCAATTGCAGCTTCAAAGAGCTTATATTTGCCAGTAGATACAGAGAAGGGTGCTAAATATACAGCATGGACAGAAGGTGCAAAATTAAGTGAAGCAACTAATACTGTTCGTAGTGCAAAGGATTTCTTCTTCCCACAGGTAGAAGATATGGCATCTTTTAAAGTAGAAGGCAAAAAAATCGAAGTTATTGATACACGTAAAGAAGCTGAAGACTTTGTTGTATTTGGTGTTCGTGCCTGTGATGCAAAAAGTTTTGAAATTCTTGACAGTGTTTATCTTGTTGACCCTGTTGACAGCTATTATGCAAGCAGACGTGAACATGGTGTTGTTATGACATTAGCTTGTAGCCGTCCAACAGAAACTTGTTTCTGTAAAGCATTCGGAATTGACGCTGCTGAGCCAGCAGGTGATATTTCATGCTGGAAAACAGAAGATTCTCTTTTGCTTAAAGCAAACACTGAAAAGGGTCAGGCACTTCTTGATTCTCTTTCAATGCTCGAAGATGCAGAAGATACAGCAGCTGATGCTGTAAAGGCTGCAACAAGAGAAATCGTAGAAAAGCTTCCTCTTTCTAATCTGTCTACTGATGCATTCGGTGGAGATAAGCTCAGTGCGTTGTTTGATTCTGATAAATGGGAAAGCCTTTCAGAATCTTGTCTTGCTTGTGGAACTTGTACATTTGTATGTCCGACATGTCAGTGTTATGATATTCGTGACTATGATACAGGTCATGGTGTAAAGCGTTTCCGTTGCTGGGATAGCTGTATGTATTCAGATTTTACACTTTGTGCACATGGTAACACAAGAACAACACAAATGCAAAGATTCCGTCAGCGTTTTATGCATAAGCTTGTATATTATCCAGCAAACAATAATGGCGTATTTGGCTGTGTTGGCTGTGGCAGATGTATGAGAAGCTGTCCGATTTCAATGAATATTGTGAAAGTTATGAAGACACTGGAGGGATAATGATGAGGGAAGAAACTTTAATTCCGAAGATTGGTGTAGTTACTGATATTCGTGTTGATACACCAGATGTTAAGACTTTCCGTGTCGTTGGTCTCGATGGTAAGAAAGTTTTTGAACATATTCCGGGTCAGTGTGCAATGCTCTCGATTCCGGGTGTTGGTGAAGGTATGTTCTCAATTACTTCTTCTCCAACAAATACTGAATTCATGGAATTTAGTATTAAAAAATGTGGATGTCTGACAAGCTGGCTTCATATGATGGAAGTAGGTCAGCAGATTACAATCCGTGGACCATATGGAAATGGATTCCCTGTTGAATCAGACCTGAAAGGTAAGGATTTGCTCTTTATCGCTGGTGGTATCGGTTTGGCTCCACTTCGTTCTGTAATCAATTATGTTCGTGATAAGAAAGAAAACTATGGCAGTGTACATATTATCTATGGTTCTCGTTCTGCTGATGACCTCGTTGACTATCAGGAAATTATTGACGAATGGATGGCAGATGAAAATGTTAAGGTAGACCTGACAATTGACCGTCCACAGGAAGGCTGGGATGGACATGTTGGATTTATCCCAAGTTTCGTTGAAGAGCTTAAACCTGATTTAAGCCGTACAGTTTTAATTTGCGGACCTCCGATTATGATTAAATTCACATTGGATGGTTTGAAGAAAATGGGATTTGAAGAATCTCAGGTTTACACAACAATGGAACTTCGTATGAAGTGTGCAATTGGCAAATGCGGTCGTTGTAATATCGGTAATAAATACGTCTGCAAGGATGGTCCGGTATTCCGTTTTGACCAGCTCGATGAACTGCCAAATGAATATTAATTGAAAAGGAGAATTCATATGGAACAAATGGTTAATGTTTTCATTATGGGCAAGAAGTACGAGGTTCCGGCAAGTTTGACCATTATGAAAGCTTTTGAATACGCTGGCTATACTCTTGTAAGAGGTTGCGGATGTCGTAATGGTTTCTGCGGTGCTTGTGCAACTGTTTATAGAATAAAGGGTGATAGAGAGTTAAAGGTATGTCTTGCTTGTTCAACACAGGTGCAAGATGGAATGTATCTTACACAGCTCCCATTCTATCCACTTATTAAGGAAAATTATAATATTGAAGAAATCAAGCCAACTGAACAGATTATGATGCAGTTGTATCCTGAAATCTATTCTTGTATTGGTTGTAATTCATGTACTAATAGCTGTACACAGGAATTGAATGTTATGCAGTATATCGCTTATGCACAGCGTGGCGAATACGAAAAGTGTGCTGAAGAATCTTTCGACTGTGTAATGTGTGGATGCTGTTCATCTCGTTGTCCTGCTGGAATTTCTCATCCACAGGTTGCAATGCTTGCAAGACGTTTGAATGGTAAGTATATTGCTCCAGCTTGTGAACACTTGGCTGACCGTGTAGACGAAATTGCAACAGGTAAGTGTGAAGATGCTATTCAGGCAATGATGGCACTTGATGATAGTGCAATTCGTGAAAAATACAATACACGTGATATTGAAAAGTAAGGGAGGAACTGCAAATGTATACAGAAGAAATGCTGGAATCCATCAAAAAGGTGGAAGCTGCAAGAGAAGCAAATGCAGCTCTCGAACCAAGAAGAATGACTGCACAGGAAAAGGATGATTTGTTAAAGACTTATCACCCTGACTATCGTGATGACCAGTTTGGTACAATTACTGTTGGTCCAAACAAGGGAGAAAAAGCTCCTTTGGAATTGATTGAACTTTTAGAAGGTAAGAGCCGTCTCTTAGAAAACCGTCCTGACTTGTCATGTCCTGATTATGAAACAGATGTTTTGATTATCGGTGGCGGTGGTGCCGGTGCTTCTGCTGCAATTGAAGCAGATAACGCTGGTGCAAAGGTTATGATTGTTACTAAGCTCAGAATCGGTGATGCAAATACTATGATGGCAGAAGGCGGCATTCAAGCTGCTGATAAGCCAAACGACTCTCCAGCACAGCACTTCTTAGATGCTTTTGGTGGTGGTCACTTTGCAGCAAAGAAAGACTTGGTTTATAAGCTTGTTACAGATGCTCCATATTGTATTAAATGGCTGAATGAAATGGGCGTTGAATTCGATAAGGATGCAGAAGGTAACATGGTTACTACACATGGTGGTGGTACTTCCAGAAAGAGAATGCACGCAGCTAAGGACTATTCTGGTGCTGAAATTATGCGTACACTTCGTGATGAAGTATTAAACCGTGAAATTCCTGTAATTGATTTCACAACAGCAATTGAACTTATTATGGATGATAAGGGTCAGTGTGCTGGTGCTGTTCTCATGAACATGGAAACAAAAGAAATTCTTGTTGCTAAGGCAAAGGTTGTAATCCTTGCTACAGGTGGTGCAGGAAGAATGCACTATCAGGGATTCCCAACATCTAACCATTATGGTGCAACAGCTGATGGTCTTGTACTTGCATACCGTGTAGGTGCAAAGCTTCTTTATCAGGATACATTACAGTATCACCCAACAGGTGCAGCATTCCCAGAACAGATTTTTGGTGCTTTGGTAACTGAAAAGGTACGTTCTCTTGGTGCAAAGCTTGTAAATGTAAATGGTGAAGTATTCATGCACCCACTGGAAACTCGTGACGTTGCAGCAGCTTCTATTATTCGTGAATGTAAGCGTGGCAATCAGGTTTCTACTCCAGAGGGTCAGGGTGTATGGCTTGATACACCAATGATTGAACTGAAGAATGGCGAAGGAACAATCGAAAAGAGAATTCCTGCAATGCTTCGTATGTTCGGCAAGTATGGTATTGATATCCGTAAGCAGCCTATCATTGTTTACCCAACACTTCACTATCAGAACGGTGGTGTAGATGTAGACGCAACAAGCGAAACAAATGTACCAAACTTGTTCGTTGCAGGTGAAGCAGCTGGCGGTGTACATGGTAGAAACAGACTGATGGGTAACTCTTTGCTTGATGTTATCGTATTTGGTAGAAATGCTGGTATATATGCAGCTAAGAAAGCGAAGGATGTTACTGTTGGTAACCTTACATTAGACCATATTGACGCATTCCAGAAAGAACTTAATGAAGCAGGTATTAATCCTACAAAGCTTTCTCCACAGATTCTTCCTGAATATGCACGTAAAGTAAACAAGTAATATATAATATTTTATTTAAGCAGGACGTAAAAATTTTACGTCCTGTTTTTATTGAAAAGCCAGCAAGAATCCTTCCACCTCTTCAGTTAGGGTAGAATGTCATTGTAGATATATAATAGATTATTTAGAAAAATAAATTTTAATTGACTTTACATATAAATTATGATATACTTGTAATTGTATTTTCTGCATGTACAGTTGTACATGTAAATTTGCATTTATAAGGAGATGCTATATTAAATGGATAATATCAATCAGATAATTAAAACTATTGATGACTGGGTATGGGGTATTCCTTTAATAATTTTAATTATGGTATGTGGGGTTTGGCTTACAATCCGATGTCGTGGCCTGCAAATTCGTCGTCTTAGTAAGGCATTAAAATTTATGATTAAAAATGAAGATGATGGAGAAGGTGAAGTTTCAAGTTTTGCTGCATTATGTACAGCATTATCAGCTACTATTGGTACAGGAAATATTGTTGGTGTTGCTACAGCATTGGCAGTTGGAGGTCCTGGAGCATTATTCTGGATGATTGTAGCAGCTTTATTCGGAATGGCTACAAAATATGCAGAAGGATTTTTAGCTATTAAATATCGTACTGTTGATAAACAAGGAAAATATCTTGGTGGACCATTTTATTATATTGAAAATGGAATGGGAGAAAAATGGAAGTGGCTTGCAAAACTTTTTGCAGTATTCGGGGTATTAGCCGGATTACTTGGAATTGGAACGATTACACAGATTAACGGAATAACATCTGCTGTAAATAATTTTTTTGATTCTAATACTGCATTTAGTTTATTTGAACATGATTATACATTTGCAACAGTGATTGCAGGGATAATTGTAACTGTTTGTACTGCACTTGTTATTATTGGTGGATTAAAGAGAATTTCAAGTGTATCTCAGATTGTTGTCCCATTTATGGCGGTATTATACATTATATGTGCATTATTGATAATCATCTTAAATATTACAAAAGTTCCAGCAGCTGTAGTTGAAGTTATACGTGGAGCATTTGGGCTTGATGCAGCAGCAGGCGGAGCTTTAGGGGCTATGATGATTGCATTACAAAAGGGCGTAGCACGTGGTATTTTTTCAAATGAAGCTGGATTAGGTTCTGCTCCAATAGCCGCCGCCGCTGCACAGACAAAAGAACCTGTACGTCAGGGA
>JAFTWL010000198.1 GCA_017465305.1 Ruminococcus sp.
CGTGTCTCAGTCCCAATGTGGCCGTTCAACCTCTCAGTCCGGCTACTGATCGTCGACTTGGTGAGCCGTTACCTCACCAACTATCTAATCAGACGCGAGTCCATCTCTAAGCGATAAATCTTTGATAGCAAAACCATGCGATTTCACTATGTTATGAGGTATTACCATCCATTTCTAGAAGCTATCCCTCTCTTAGAGGCAGGTTACTCACGTGTTACTCACCCGTCCGCCACTAAGATATATACCGAAGCATATATCTCCGTTCGACTTGCAGGTGTTAGGCGTGCCGCCAGCGTTCGTCCTGAGCCAGGATCAAACTCTTTAGTAAGTTTGTATATACACTGCCGAAACAGTTAATATCTTTCCTGACAATTACGATTCGCTCGCAATTACCGTTCGATTTTTTAGTCTTTTCTGACTTCTCTTGTTTCCCAATCTCTCAATTGGAATCTTCAAGGGTTTTGTACTTGTAGTGCATTGTTCAATTTTCAAGATACTGTTCTTTGTTTCAGCGTTCTGTCTGTCCGCTGCAACTTTTATATTATATCATGTTTCTTTCTTTTTGTCAAGTGAACTTTTTGTGAACATTTTTGAACATTCTTTTAAGTCCATGTAGTATATGTTTTTCTTTTTATACTTCCAAGCCTAAGCTTTTCTGTATTCTCGTTGCTTCCGTTCCCTTCAGCAACTCATTCATTATATCACACTTTTTCGCTTTTGTCAAGTTAACTTTTTGTGAACTCGTTTTCCTTCCCAGGTATTCCCGCTCACGGACTCGTTTTTTCTTAACTCGCTGTGTTCTTGTGTGACAGCTTTATTATTATATCATGCTTTTTTGATTTTGTCAAGCATATTTCTCTCAAGATTTTTCTCGTTTTTTTGGTGATTTTGCATAATCAAACTATATTAAATATAAAAAGACCAATAAAACAAATTTCATTAGATAAATAAGCACTTTTTCATTGTAATTATAAATAAACCATATATTATTTTTTGTTATATAATATAAATTCGTATGAATCAAACATATGTATTCTAACATGTCACAAAAAACGTTTATTATAAGATAAAGAGGATGTAATACAAACAGGGGAAAATTATAAAATAATGAGGTGAATCATTGTATATTCCTACTTTAGACCCTGTTATTGTAGGACAGGCCATCGCTGAATTCAGGAAAAGAAAAGGACTCTCTCAAGAAGTAGTAAGTGGTCTTGCCGACATTGGCAGAACACATTTAAGCGCCATAGAACGTGGTGAGCGAAAACCTACTCTTGAAACTCTTTATCGTATTTCTAATGCTCTTAATGTAAATATGAGCGACATAGTAAAAGAAATCGAAATCAAACTGGAGTCCAAATCTTAAAATGAAAAGTCATGCTGTTTTTAATTTCAGCATGACTTTTTTATTTTATGCAAATCACTTAATCAACGAATTTATATCCGTTATCAATTATCAATTTTTATTCCCTGCTTGAAACAATCTTGTCTGTTATTATAATCCTCGTTGTAAATATAAACAGATATAACAGAAATATCATTTCCATTCTTACCATAAGTAATAATCAAATCGCCGTTAAGCTCTTCAACATTCTTAATCATATAAGAATTTTCTTTCAGTTCTTCACTGCTTCCATTATTATATTTGTCAACAAGATTATTTACTGTTTTAATTGCTTTATCTTCATCGGAAACACCAACAGTATAAACTATAGAATATAATTCTCCTGTCTCACCATTGAACAACATATGACCAAATGAATAATAATCAATTTTGTCATAAGTCGATGCTCTTTCATCTCCAAGTGATACAGTCCCACCCTCATAACCAAACGAATTTACATCTGGATTAGTATTGAATATCTGCAAAGAATCCATATCTATTCCAGAAGGTTCAAGAGTATTAAATCCTATTAACTGCATTTCTTTTGTTGTCATTCCACACTTAAACTGAAATACATCAAAATTTTCATCAATGTCTCTGTCAGCCATTATACTATAGCCACTTTTAGAATGAACCAACTCAGAAGTTTCTGTACTTTTAACACTATCACTAATGCTATCATTTTGTTTATCACTGCTTCCGCATCCT
Organism: Ruminococcus sp.; assembly: GCA_017465305.1. Classification (GTDB taxonomy): domain Bacteria; phylum Bacillota; class Clostridia; order Oscillospirales; family Ruminococcaceae; genus Ruminococcus_C. The sequence continues at coordinate 2,093 of JAFTWL010000198.1, forward strand.
GTTAAAAATAATGCTCCGGCTGCAATTAAACTAAAAATTTTATTTTTCATTCCAATAACCCTCATATCATAAAAATTAAATCAAAATTATTTCATCAGCTTGACCATAACGGCTTTTTGCGCATGAAGTCTGTTTTCTGCTTCTTCAAAAATTTCATTTGCATGTGCTTCGAATACACGAGCAGTTATTTCTTCTTCACGATGTGCCGGCAGGCAGTGTAATACCATTGCATCAGGTTTTGCCTGTGCCATAACTTCATCGTTTATCTGATATCCCTTAAATGCAATCTTACGCTTTTCAATTTCTTCTTCCATTCCCATAGATGACCATACATCTGTAATAAGTACATCAGCATCCTTTGCAGCTTCAAGTGGCTTATCTGTCATAGAAAATTTATCACCATATTCCTTTACAAATTCAAGAATCTGTGCGTCAGGACGGTAACCATCAGGGCAAGCAATAGATACACTCATGCCAACCTTTAATGCACCAACAATAAGAGAATTAGCCATGTTATTTCCATCACCAATAAAGCACATCTTCAAATCATCAAAACTATTCTTGAATTCACGTATAGTCATCAAATCAGCAAGTACCTGACAAGGATGGCTGAAATCAGTAAGACCATTTATTATAGGAATACTACCGTATTCAGCTAAATCCTCTACTTCTTTCTGCTCAAAAGTACGAATCATAATGCCATCAAGATAACGTGACAGTACACGTGCTGTATCCTGTACAGGTTCTCCACGTCCAATCTGCAAATCATCAGCAGACAAAAACAATGCGTGACCGCCAAGCTGATACATACCAGTCTCAAAAGAAACACGTGTACGTGTAGATGCCTTCTGGAATATAAGCCCCAGAGCCTTGCCCTTGAGATATGGGTGTGGTATATTGTGCTTCAGCTCATATTTCAGCTGGTCAGCAAGATTTAAAATTTCAAAAATTTCTTCACTGCTCAAATCGAGCATTTTCAATAAGTGTTTCATAATAAAATACCTCTCATTCCATTTTAATTATATTATAATAAAATTATTTTATTTTTATTATTTGCCATCATTTTGATTCTACAATACTGATTTAAGTATTTCAATGCCTTTGTCTATCTCTTCATAAGAAATTACAAGCGGTGGCAAAAGACGTACTTTATCCTTAGCTGTAAGTACAAGCAATCCCTTTTCAAGTGCTGCATTTGCAACATCTAAAGATGTTTTATCCTTAAGTGAAATACCTATCATCATACCAAGGCCACTGACACCTGCAACACCAGGAATTTCAGCAATCTTTGTACGCAGATATTCAGCTTTTTCTTTTACAGACTGTAAAAATCCTTCAGCTGTTATAGTTTTCAATACAGCAATACCACCGGCACAGCATACAGGATTTCCGCCAAATGTAGAACCATGTGTTCCCTTGCCAAGAACATCAGCACATTTCTCATTTGCAAGGCAAGCACCTATAGGAAGACCACCTGCTATGCCCTTTGCCATTGTTGTAATGTCAGCCTGATGTCCGAACTGTTCACCTGCAAGAAGTGTGCCTGTACGTCCTGCTCCTGTTTGTACCTCATCAGCAATAACAAGTATATCACGCTCTGAACAAAGTTCATAAACAGCATCTACAAATGACTGTTCAAGAGCATTTACACCGCCTTCACCCTGCACATATTCCATCATTACAGCACAAACAGTGCCATCTAAATGATTCTTTAAATCATCAATATCATTTGCCTTCACATAGTCAAATCCTTCTGGAAACGGAAAGAAATAATTATGAAATACATCCTGCCCTGTAGCAGAAAGTGTTCCCATTGTACGACCATGAAATGAATTTACTAATGTAATAATTGTATGACGACCTTTGCCGTACTTGTCAAAGCTGTATTTTCTTGCAAGCTTTATAGCGCATTCATTAGCTTCAGCACCGCTATTTCCAAAGAATACTTTTTTATAACCTGTTGCACTACACAGCATTTCAGCAAATTCAGCCTGTACAGCAGTATAATACAAGTTAGAAGTATGCTGAATAGTACGAACCTGATTACATACAGCATCAGCCCATGCTTCATTACAATAACCAAGTGAACTTGTACCGATTCCACTTCCAAAGTCCAAATATTCTTTTCCGTTTTCATCTTTACTTGTACAGTTGCTACCCTGCTCAAGTACTACTGGAAAACGTCCATATGTTCCCATTACAGACGCATTTAATTTTTCCTGTGTATTCAAAACACACACCTCCTGAAAATATTAACAAGCTGAATCAGCTTGACCATTGTCCGCCCCCAGCCGCTGTGATACTGTTATTTGTTTAACAGAATGCTTTCCCCCTCATGGGGGTGACTTTTCTTTTATTTCAACTATTTTTGTTTTATATGTCCTCTTAAAAGTGAAGTGCCACGAAGTGGCGTAAATTATTGAGGGATTTATAATTATATAATTGTTCTGAATTTAATTGCAAGTTATACAATAAATAAATGCATAATTTTCACTATAAAATTCATCTCAATTATTAAAATTTTACTCTTTAATTTCTAATGGAATATAAGTTGATTTTTGATTTAAAGAACCTGATACAGTAACATACAAAGATTCTTTTTCACAATTTTGTTGCATTGCTTGAATCTCTATTTTATCCTGATTTGTAAGCATATAGTCAACTTTTACAGTCTGTCCTGGAGGAATACAAATCTGATAGTCATAGTTTTGTATTCCAGAAGCGTTTAAATCAGCATAATACAAAACTGGAATAAGTGATTTATAATATGATTCTGTATCATCTTCTTCTGAAACATGAATATTAGGCAAATACCTTGAAATTTTTGTACTAATATTTTTTATATCTGCATGAATTATTCCGTTTTTTTCTGCTCCAGAAAAATCAAGTACTGCTTTAGTTACCTGAAGTTCGCTATC
>JAFTWL010000199.1 GCA_017465305.1 Ruminococcus sp.
ACACATACAGGAGGATTTACAGGCTATACTTTCAGAGACTTAACAGATGATATACCTGAAATAGCATCCCACTGGGACAAGTTAAATATTACTTTTGATGGAATTACTACAGGCTATCTTGGTTCTATTAAACAAATTCAGATTGTTTCTGATTTCTTTGATATATTTAAAAAGAAAAAAGAAGATACTAAAATTATCGTTGACCCTGTTTTAGGAGATAACGGAAACTTTTACACTGGATTTAATAAGGATTTTGCAATCGAAATGAAAGCACTTTGTAAAAAAGCAGATGTTATTGTTCCTAATATGACGGAAGCCAGCTTTATGCTTGATATTCCATATAAAACAGAATATAATGAAAACTATGTAAAGGATATTCTTAAAAAACTCTGTGCAGATGATATTAAAACAGCTATTCTTACAGGTATTCAGTATGGCGACGGATTACATGGTGCTGTTGCTTATGACAATGAAAAAGATTGCTTCTATTCTGCTTTTGAAGAACATATTCCACAATCTGTACACGGCACAGGCGATATTTTCTCAAGCATTATTTCTGGTGCTATTGTAAAAGGTTTTAACTTGCAATCAGCAATTGAAATTGCTGTTAAATTCACTGTTGACTCTATACGTGCAACAACTCCTGAGCAGGATAAATATTGGTATGGTGTTTCTTTTGAAAGCTGCATTGAAAATTTAATAAAATATGAAAAAGAAGCAGAAAATAAATAATAAAAATCAAAAAATAGTAATTATCAACATACTTTCACAAAACTTTCAGAGTACATAAAGGTATAAAGGATTGCATTTTTATAGGACTTCTGATATAATAAGATTATAGATTTATTTATATTTTATAGGTCATTAAAGCAAAATATATCCTATTATGCATGAAAAATAATATCATTTAAAATACTTGACAATAATCAAATTTTAATGTATAATGTAAACTGTTGTTATTATCAAACAATAACATTATATTTTCTATGGGACACATAGAATATGCTCGTTTACAGAGCAAAAAGTATCTGGTTTTATGTATAATATATGTAAGGCATAAGATATGGGAGTATGACATGTTTTTTACTAATATTTACTTATAGGTAATATTATAATATAAAATAGAAAGGAATATTCAATATGAAATCAAATCGCATAAAAATTGCGGCATTTCTTCTGGCATGTTTAATGGGGATGACTGCTGTTGGCTGTAATAATAGTAAAGATTCTTCTTCTACTACAGCTAAAAACAATTCTATTGATTCTAATGAAGAATCCTCAAAATCTGAGGATAATTCAAAATCTGATAAAAAAGAAAAATCTAAAGGTGAAGAAGTTGCTGTAGATTCTACTGAATTTATGAGACAGGAACTTCAGTTCTCATGGGGTGCTAATTCATCTGGCAACGATACACAAGACCCAACAGAAGCTGGTTCTAATAATGCAACTACAAACGTTGCTGGAACTGTTACTTCTTATGCACCTGTTACAGATGCTAAAGGTCAAACTGTCACTCAGGCTAATGGTCAGGTTGTTACACAAGTAGTTAATGTTCCTGTAAATGTTTCTAATGGCAACTCCAATGGCTCTAATGGTGGTTCAGCATCTACTGGAAGCAACGGTGGTTCAACTGGTGGCTCAACTCCTTCTGGTGGAAATAACAACAGTTCAACTACTGCAAATAATGATACTAAACCTAATAGTTCAGTAACTACTGTTAATGGTGGCTCAGCCGGCACTACTGTAGATAATAATGACAACTATGTTGAAAAAATGGATACATTCCAGGC
>JAFTWL010000200.1 GCA_017465305.1 Ruminococcus sp.
TACACTTAATGGGGTAGTTATTGAAGAACCATATATCAATAATTTGACAATAAATGATGAAGGAGCATTTGATTATCCGATTACTGTTCCAGATGGTTATTTATTTGTAATGGGAGATAATCGACAGCATTCTTCTGACAGCCGCCATCCAAATGTGGGATTTGTCTCAGAAGAACAGATATTAGGAAAAGCTATCTTTCGTTTTTCTCCATTTTCTTCCTTTGGTGGCATTTACGAATAAATAAAAATAGCTATTTATATAAAATAAGAAGGAAAGAATTGTGTTATGTCTGAAATTTATATGAAAAATATTCAATGGTTTCCTGGTCATATGACAAAGACACGTCGTATGATTTGTTCAAATATTTCTCTTGTTGATGCTGTAGTAGAGATTTTAGATGCCCGAATACCATTAAGCAGTAAAAATCCTGATATAAATCGTTTTGTAGGTGATAAACCCAAAATTATGCTTCTTAATAAGTCCGGAATGGCTGACCAGTCAGCTACTTCAAAATGGATTTCTTATTATGAAAAAAGAGGGTATACGACGCTTGCTATAGATTGCAAGACAGGATATGGTGTAAAAAACTTTATTCCCACAGTAAGAGAAAAAGTGTTAGCCTCATTGTTAGAAAAAAGAAATAATTCTGGTATGACAGGAGCTCCTATTCGTTTGATGATTTTGGGTATTCCGAATGTCGGTAAGTCTTCTTTTATCAATTGCATTGCACAATCTAAAAAGGCAAAAGTAGAAGATAGGCCTGGTGTTACACGTACAAAACAGTGGGTAAAAATTGATACTAATATGGAACTTTTAGATATGCCAGGTGTATTGTGGCCTAAATTTGATGACCAGAATGTAGCGAGAAATCTTGCTTTTACAGGGGCTATAAATGATAACATTATGGATTTAGAGTCTCTTGCAATGCTTTTATTGGAAAGCTTAGCTCGTAAATATCCTGAAGCAGTACAGGAACGATATAAAGTCGATTTATCCAAAAAGAAAGATGGATTTGAGTTACTTACAGAGATAGGATTACATAGAGGAATGCTTATTCGTGGTGGCGAAGTCAATTATGAAAGAGCTGCAATAATGGTTTTTGATGAATTCAGAGGCGGCAAGCTTGGCAAATTGACATTAGAGTTGCCGGAGGAATAAAAGTGGCAAAGCAAATTATTAAAAAAACAACAGAACAATTATATGAATACGATGCAGAACTGAGAAAAACATATCCTGTTTTATGTGGAGTTGATGAAGCAGGAAGAGGACCTCTTGCTGGAGACGTATATGCAGCAGCAGTAATATTAAATCCAGAAATTAAGATTGATGGAATAAATGACAGCAAAAAATTATCTGAAAAGAAAAGAGAAATAATTTTTGATAAAATTTGTGATTCAGCAATATCATATTGTATTGCTAAGGCAAGTGTAGAAGAAATTGAAAAATATAATATTTTAGGAGCTACAATGCTTGCAATGCAAAGAGCTGTTACAGGATTGTCACAAGAAATTTCTTTAACTTTAATAGATGGCAACAGATTACCTGAACTTGAAATGTCATTAAGAGCAATTGTACAGGGTGATGCTACTTCAGCAAGTATTGCTGCCGCTTCAATACTTGCTAAAGTATCAAGAGATAGAGCATTGAAAGAAATTGATAAAGAGTATCCTCAATATGGTTTTGCAAAACATAAAGGATATGGCACTAAAGCACATTATGCAGCAATTTCAGAATATGGTATATCTCCTGTGCATCGTCCGTCATTTTTAAAAAAATTATCTTTAAAAAATGAAAACGACTGAAATAGGACGAATTGGTGAAGAAGCTGTCTGTACTTTTTTACAAAAAAACGGTTATAAAATAGTTTGCAGAAACTATAGAATTTCAGGCGGCGAGATTGATATTATTGCAGAAAATAATGAATATCGTGTTTTTGTAGAAGTAAAAACACGAAAGTCATCAGGTGCAGTAAAGGGTATAGAATCTGTTACATCAGGACAGCAGAAGAGAATTATTTGTACAGCAATAAATTATGATATTGAACATGAAAGTTTTCTTCAGCCGAGATATGACATAGCAGGGGTCGTTTTAAAATCTGGCAAAGTAGTTTCCATAGATTATCTGGAAAACGCATTTGATGCCACTGGGCTGGATATGATATTTTAAAAATTATCAGAGTTTATATTAGCAATATAGTGTTATTTTTTAGTTAACGCTTATTGTAAATGTAATTTCTCATAAAAAGGGTGGTATAGTATGTATTATAAAAGTACAAGAAACAGTAATATCCGTGTAGAAAGTGCTGAGGCAATATCACGAGGAATATCAGAAGACGGAGGACTTTTTGTTCCGGAGTCAATTCCTGAGATTTCTTTAGAAGAGCTTTCTTCATTGTCTGAATTGTCTTATGCAAAAAGAGCAGCATTTGTATTTTCTAAATATCTTACAGATTTTACAGAAGCTGAATTAGTATATTGTACAGAAAGTGCTTATTCTTCTAAAAATTTTGACACTGAAAATATTGCTGAAATAGCACATTTATTTGATGGAACATATATGCTTGAACTTTGGCATGGTCCAACTTGTGCATTTAAAGATATGGCTCTTCAGATTCTTCCATACTTCTTGACAACATCAGTAAAGAAGTTAAAATTGGATTCAAAGATTGTAATACTTGTTGCTACATCAGGCGATACAGGAAAAGCAGCACTTGAAGGATTTAAAGACGTAGAAGGTACGCAGATTATGGTCTTTTATCCTGAGGAAGGCGTAAGCGAAATGCAGAAGCGTCAGATGGTAACACAAGAAGGTGATAATGTAACAGTTTGTGCTGTAAAGGGTAATTTCGATGATTGTCAAAGTGGAGTAAAACAAATTTTCACAAATAGTGAAGTAGTTCAGTCATTAAAAGATGGTGGCATGAGCTTTTCAAGTGCTAACTCAATCAACTGGGGAAGGCTTGTTCCACAGATTGTATACTATGTATCTTCATATTCTTTACTTGCATCACAAGGTGAACTAAAAATGGGCGAACCTTTAAATGTTGTAGTTCCTACAGGAAACTTTGGAAATATACTTGCTGCATATTATGCTAAGAAAATGGGCGTGCCAATAGGAAAACTTATTTGTGCATCTAATGTAAATAAAGTGCTTACAGATTTCATAAATACAGGTATTTATGATAAAAACCGTGATTTTTATGCAACTATTTCTCCTTCAATGGATATTCTTATTTCAAGCAATCTTGAGCGTTTGCTTTATCTTTTAACAAATGAAAATGATGAGCAGATAAGAGAATGGTTTGGAGCATTAGCTTCAGAAGGTAAGTATGAAGTAAATGATGAAGTAAAATCTGTACTACAAAAAGAATTTTATGGTGGATATTGTGCTGACGAGGAAACAGAGTCAACTATAAAAGAAATTTATGAAAAATATGGTTATACTTGCGATACTCATACAGCAGTAGCAGTAAAAGTATATCAGGATTATAAGAATGCAACAGGTGATACAACAAAAACTTTAATTGCATCTACAGCAAGCCCATATAAATTTAGTGCAAGTGTATTAAATGCAATTCAGAAAGATGCAGTATGTGATGATGAATATGAAATGGTTGAGAAATTAAGTGAACTTTCTGATATACCTGTTCCAGTATCACTTGCAGAATTAAAAACAAAAGAACGTCGTTTTACAGGAAGTATTGATAAGCTTGATATGAAGAAATTTGTACTTCACGAACTTGGTCTTAATTAAATATATCTTATGAGTTTATTCGTCATAGGAGATTTGCATTTATCATTTGGTGTACCAGACAAGCCAATGGATATTTTCGGAGGATGGAAAAATTATCAGTCAATTTTGAAAGATAATTGGATAAAAATGATAAATGAGCAAGATACAATAGTTATTGCTGGAGATGTTTCTTGGGGAATGAGTTTATTACAATCAAAAGCTGATTTTGATTTTTTAAATAATCTTCCTGGCAAAAAGATAATATTAAAAGGCAATCATGACTATTGGTGGACTACGCTGAAAAAGATGGAAACATTTTTTTCAGAAAATAAATTTGATACACTTAATATTTTGCATAATAATCATTATGAATATGAGAATTATGGAATATGTGGAACAAGAGGATGGGTTAATATGCCCGGAGAATCATCAGATGCAAAAGTTCTTGCAAGGGAAGTACAACGTCTTGAAACTTCCATACAGTCGGCATTAAAAGCTGAAAAAGAACCGATTGTATTTCTTCATTATCCGCCAATTTATAATAATGACTATAATTATGATATACTTGAAATTTTACATAAATATCATATAAAGCGGTGTTATTACGGGCATATTCATGGTAGGAAAGGTCATATATATGCTTTTCAAGGAATATATGAAGATACACATATGTATATGATTTCTAGTGATTATTTACAATTTGTTCCTGAAAAAATTCTTTAATTTGTGCAAATCAGAGAAGTGTAAAATTTCTATAGCAAAAAAAACGCTGATATGTTATAATAAATAAGCGTGTATAACAGAAAATTGTACAGCAGAAAAAAAGCATCCTTTAAATTAAAATCTTATTGTATTAAGGATTTGCTATTTTATAAATACTGGAGGAAATAATAATGATTTTAAAGTCATCTGAAAAAATTGATGTAAACATGACAGAACTGGTTTTGGAAGTTGATGCAGAAACTTTTGAAAAGGCAATTGAAGCAGTATATCAGAGCCAGAAAAAGAATATTTCTATGCCTGGTTTCCGTAAGGGTAAAGTTCCAAGACGTCTTTGTGAAAGAACATATGGTGAAAATGTATTTTTTGAAGATGCAATTAATCTCGTTTTGAATATGGAATTGCCAGCAGCTGTTGAAGAAGCAGGTATTACAGTTGTAGATACTCCAAGAGTAGAAGTAACATCTGTAAGCAAGGCAGAAGGTGCAACATTAAAGGCTGTTTGTGTAACAAAGCCAGAGATTACAATTGCAGATTATAAGGGAATTAAAGCACCTAAGCGTGTAGCAGAAATTACAGATGCTGATATTGATACACAGATTAAGAATATGTTACAGAGAAACTCACGTATTGTATCTGTAGATGACAGAGCATCAGAAATGGGCGATGAAGTAACATTTGACTTTGAAGGTTTCTTTGGTGATGAACCATTTGAAGGCGGCAAGGGTGAGAACTTCCAGCTTAAGCTTGGAAGTGGTCAGTTTATTCCTGGTTTTGAAGAACAAGTTGCTGGTCATACAATTGGAGAAGATTTTGATGTTAATGTTACTTTCCCTGAAGATTATCAGATGCAAGAATATGCAGGAAAAGATGCAGTGTTTAAGTGCAAAATCAGTGCTATTTCCAAAGAAGAAGTTCCTGAACTTGATGATGATTTCGTAAAAGATACATCTGAATTTGAAACAGTTGATGAATTAAAAGCAGATGTTAAGAAAAATCTTGAAAATAATGCTGAAGCAAATGCACAGAGCAGTTTTGAAAACGCACTTGTGCTTTCACTTATTGAAAAAGTACAAGACCCTATTCCACACTGCATGTTTGAACACCGTGCTGAGGAATTGATGAACGAATTTGCAAATCGTCTGAAGCAGCAGGGTGTATCTATGGACTTGTACTTAGAATATACAGGAATGGATCAGGATTCTTTGAAGGCTACTTATCTTGACAGAGCAGAACATGAAGTTAAGTTACGTTTAGCACTTGAAAAGATTGCTGAATTAGAAAATCTGGAAGTTACAGAAGAAGAACTTACAGAAGAGCTTACAAAGCTTGCAAGTGAATATGGACTTAATGTAGAAGATGTAAAGAACCGTCTTCCAATGGCAGATTTCAAGCTTGATATGCTCAAGACAAAGGCTCTTGAACTTGTAAAATCTACAGCAATTGTTGATAATACAATTGAAGAAAAAGAAGAATCTAATGCAGATACTGAAGAAGTAGCAGAAGCTGAAACAGTTGAATAAGCATAAAATAATTATACAGACGGGCGAACCAGTTTAAAGTTCGCCCACTGTAATTTTATAAAAGAAAGTATTATTTTATAGCTTTAAATAATTTTTTGTCAATAAAAAAGAAAGGGCGATTAAAATGAGTAGTTTAAGACAATATTCTGTTGAACAGACAAGTATACCATATGTTGTTGAACAAACAAGCAGAGGAGAACGTTCTTACGATATTTTTTCTCGTTTGCTTAATGACCGTATTATAATGTTATCTGACCAGGTTAATGACGCTACTGCAAGTTTAGTCGTAGCACAGTTGCTTTATCTGGAAAGTCAGGATATGGAAAAGGATATATCTTTCTATATTAATAGTCCTGGCGGTTCAATAACAGCAGGAATGGCAATTTATGATACAATGCAGTATATAAAATGTGATGTTTCAACAATTTGTATAGGCATGGCAGCATCTATGGGAGCGTTTCTCCTTTCAGCTGGTACAAAAGGAAAACGTCTTGCATTACCA
>JAFTWL010000201.1 GCA_017465305.1 Ruminococcus sp.
AATAGCATCGGGAATATGTTTTCTTATAGTTCTTATACTTTCAATGCGTATGGGCTATATTCATATGAAAAGAGCTGAGCAAAATTCTGATAGTGAACCAGTAATGCAAGAAAATAAATTAGAAGAAAAGGAAACTGTTACATTGAGATAAATATAGTATTTTTATCAATGTTCAATAAAATATAATAAGTAAATTTTGCAAGAAAGCTTGTGTTTGATTTTAAAAGCAAGAACCTGTACCAATAGATGCTATTCTATTGGTACAATTTCTAAATTTTAAATTTTATTTATTTTATAAAAATAAGGTTAATATATAAATATTAGAAAGGAAATTATCTGATGCCTATTACAAAAATTTTAGAGCAAAATGCAGAAAAGTTCGGTGATGATGTTAGCTTAGTAGAAATTAATCCGCCACTGAATCATAAAGGCAAAATTACATGGAAAGATTATTCTTTAATTGAAACTGGTACTGGACAAAAAATTCGTCGTGAAATTACGTGGGAGGATTTTAATCGTCAAGCAAATAGATTTGCTAATTTGCTTTTGTCACGTGGTATTAAAAAAGGTGATAAGGTTGCTATTTTGCTGATGAATTGTCTGGAATGGTTGCCAATTTATTTTGGAATTCTTAAAATAGGAGCGCTTGCAGTTCCTATGAACTATCGATATACAGCAGATGAAATTCAGTATTGTTTAAATCTTTCAGATAGTGATATTTTAGTTTTCGGACCTGAGTTTACAGGGAGAGTAGAAGAGATTTGTAATAATATACCTAAAGTAAAACACCTTTTTTATGTGGGAAGTGACTGCCCGACATTTGCTGAATCATATGAGCAGTTAGTAACATATTGTACTTCTAAAAATCCTGGTATTGAATTAACTGACGAAGATGATGCTGCAATTTATTTTTCATCAGGAACAACAGGTTTTCCAAAAGCTATTTTACATACACATAAGAGTTTAATGCATTCCTGTAAAGTAGAACAGAATCATCATAAGCAGACAAAAGATGATGTATTCTTATGCATACCACCTCTTTATCATACAGGTGCAAAAATGCATTGGTTCGGTTCTTTACTTGTTGGTGGAAAATCTGTTTTACTTAAAGGCGTAAAACCTGAATGGATTTTAAAAGCTGTATCTGAAGAGAATTGTACTATTGTATGGCTTTTGGTTCCGTGGGCTCAGGATATTATGGATGCTATTGACAGAAAAGAAATTCATTTAGAGGATTATAAACTTGACCAGTGGAGACTTATGCATATAGGTGCACAGCCTGTTCCACCAAGTTCAGTAAAACGTTGGAAGACATTCTTTCCTAATCATGATTATGATACTAATTATGGATTAAGTGAGTCTATAGGTCCAGGTTGTGTACATCTTGGAATTGAAAATCCACATAAAGTTGGTGCTATCGGAAAAGCAGGATATGGCTGGGAAGTTAAAATTGTGGATGAAAATCGTAATACAGTCAATCGTGGAGAAGTCGGTGAACTTGCTGTAAAAGGCAATGGTGTTATGAAGTGTTATTATCATGATGAAAAATCAACAAGTGAAGTACTTGCTGATGGATGGCTTTTTACTGGAGATATGGCACAGGAAGATGAAGATGGATTTATTTATCTTGTTGACAGAAAAAAAGATGTAATTATTTCTGGCGGTGAAAATATTTATCCTGTTCAAATTGAAGACTTTTTACGTCGTCATACAGTAATTAAAGATGTTGCTGTTATTGGTTTGCCTGATAAAAGATTGGGTGAGATTACTGCTGCTATTATTGAAATTAAAGAGGGAATGTCATCCACTGAAGAAGAAATGAATCAGTTTTGTATGGCATTACCGCGTTATAAACGTCCTCGAAAGATTATTTTTGCTGATATACCAAGAAATCCTACCGGAAAAATTGAAAAGCCGAAGCTAAGAAAAATTTATTGTGTAGAAAATCTGGTAGCACAGGAAACAGGTGCAATAAAATAAGAAAGGAATATAAAATATGAAAAAACTTATGCTGGGAAATGCCGCAGTTGCAAGAGGTGCTTATGAAGCAGGTGTGCGTGTGGTATCTTCTTATCCAGGAACTCCAAGTACAGAAATTACAGAAAATATTGTTCAATATGATGAAATATATGCTGAATGGGCACCTAATGAAAAAGTTGCGGCTGAAGTTGCAATAGGTGCATCTATTGGCGGAGCAAGAGCTATGTCTTGTATGAAACATGTTGGTTTGAATGTTATGGCTGACCCTGTATTTACAGTTAGTTATACTGGTGTTAATGCAGGATTAGTTTTTTGTGTTGCTGATGACCCAGGTATGCACTCATCTCAGAATGAGCAGGATTCACGTCATTATGCAAAGGCCTCTAAAATTGCTATGCTTGAACCATCTGATTCTATGGAATGCAAGGAATTTACAAAGCTTGCTTATAAATTAAGCGAAGAATTTGATACACCATTCTTTTTGCGTTTATCTACTCGTGTATCGCACTCACAAAGTCTTGTTGAATTAGAAGAACCTGATACAATAGAATTAAAACCATATGAGAAAAATGCTGCTAAGTATGTGATGATGCCAGGAAACGCAATTAAACGTCATGTAGTTGTAGAAGAACGTATAGCAGCACTTACAGAATATGCAGAAACAGCAGAAATAAATAAAGTTGAAATAAATAATAATAAAATTGGTGTTATTACTTCAGGTATTTCATATATGTATGCAAAAGAGGCACTTGGGGAAAATGTAAGCTATTTAAAGCTTGGTATGGTTTATCCTCTTCCTGAAAAATTAATAAAAGATTTTGCAGATAAGCATGATAAAGTGTATGTAATAGAAGAACTTGACCCTGTAATTGAATTACATTGTCGTTCATTAGGAATTTCTGTAATCGGAAAAGAAGTTTTCACTTTACAGGGAGAATATACACCTCGTATGATTCGCAAAGCTGTTTTAAATGAATCAGGAGCTGATTTTGTTGAATTAGAAGAAAATATTCCAGTACGTCCTCCTGTTATGTGTGCCGGATGTCCTCATCGTGGCGTATTTTATGTTTTAAAAAAATTAGGGCTTACTGTTTCTGGTGATATTGGATGTTATACATTAGGTGCAGTTGCTCCGCTTGCAAGTATGGATACTACAATTTGTATGGGTGCTTCTGTCAGTGCTGCATTGGGTATGGCGAAAGCAAGAGGAAAAGAATTTTCTAAAAAGTTAGTTTCAGTTATTGGTGATTCTACATTTATACATTCAGGTATTACAGGACTTATTGATATTGTATATAATAAAGGAATAAATACAGTTATTATTTTAGATAATTCTATTACAGGAATGACAGGTCATCAGGACAACCCTACTACAGGTTATACAATAAGAGGAGAAGAAACAAAACAAGTAAATCTTTTAACTTTGTGTAAAGCTGTAGGTGTGGAAAGAGTTGTTGTTGCTGACCCATTTGATGTTAAAAATTTTGAAGCTGTTGTTAAAGAAGAAACTTCAGCAGAAGAACCATCTGTTATTATTGCTCAAAGACCATGTGCATTACTTAAAACAGTTAAGTATACAGGACATTGTACAATAGGTGAAGATTGTAAAAAATGTAAAGTGTGTATGAAACTTGGATGTCCGGCAATTTCTCTTTGTGGTGATTCAATTAAAATTGATTTGGCACAATGCAACGGATGCGGACTTTGTATAAACGTCTGTCCATTTGGCTGTATAAAGAAGGAGGATTAAAACAATGACAAAAAGTATTATGATTGTTGGCGTAGGCGGACAGGGAACACTGCTTGCAAGTAGAATATTAGGAAATACAGTAATAGCACTTGGATACGATGTAAAAGTATCTGAAGTACATGGTATGAGTCAGAGAGGCGGAAGTGTTGTTACTTATGTAAAGTATGGAGATGCTGTTTATTCACCTATTATTGATAAGGGTGAAGCTGATATAATTTTAGCTTTTGAGCAGTTAGAAGCTTATAGAGCATTGCCGTATATAAAATCAGGCGGAACTATGATTGTTAATACACAGAAAATGAATCCTATGCCTGTTATAGTAGGTTCAGCTTCTTATCCTGAAAATATTTGTGAGAAAATTTCAGATAAATGTAATTTAGTTTCTTTAGATGCGGTTAAGCTTGCTGAAGAAGCTGGAAGTCTTAAAGCTGTTAATGTTGTTTTAATTGGTGTTATGGCTAAGTCTACAGATATTCCATATGAAACATGGAAGCAAGTTATACATGAAACTGTTCCTAAGAAATTTTTAGATATTAACTTGAAAGCATTTGATTTGGGATATTCTTTATAATATAAATATGCTGATTTTTTAATTAAAATAAAAAAGAACTGTTGTGCTGTATTATTATGGTACAATAGTTCTTATTTTTTATAATAAAATTTTATTGGACTTCAAAATTTACAAAAGTTAAACAGTTTTGTAACTTGTTTTTTTTTTTTTGTTATAATAGGCATAAAATCAATATACTGAAATAAAAATTTCAGTAAATATAACGAAATGGGGTAGAAAAATATGAACACAAAGCAAAAAAGTTTAAAGGGTATTTTTATGGCACTGGTGATGATTTTCAGTTTGTTTGGTGTAATGCCACAAGTTGAAATGGAAGCAAGTGCAACAAATTCACAGATTGAATCTGCGTTGCAATGGGCAGTAAATATTGCTGATGACCAGTCTCATGGTTATAGCCAAAAAAATCGTAATGGAAATCCTGATTATGATTGTTCGTCATTTGTTTACTATGCTTTAAAAAGTGCAGGATTTACTTTGCATAATAGTAAAGGAACTACATTAACATATGCTTTTACTACAAGTACTATGAAAGAGTGGTTGACTAACTCTGGATTTTCTTATTTTACTATGAGCCAAATTGGTGGAGAAAGTGGTGTTCAAAGAGGAGATATTCTTTGGAAAAGTGGACATACGGAGCTTTATCTTGGCGATGGAAAACAAGTAGGAGCACATGGATGTAACCCAACATCATATGCTCCAAATCGTTCTCCTAATCCTGGAGACCAAGGAGATGAAATATCTGTTGCTAATTTTAAAGCAAGTAGCTGGACTGGAATTTTTAGATATAATAGTGGTTCTGTTCCTGAAAAACCTAATATTTATATTGAGAAAAATTTATATTCAATAAATGAAACAATAAATATTAATTGGAATAAAACTCAAAATACAGATTTATATTGGCTTCATATTTATAAGGATGGCAATGATTATATAAATCAATCAGTAAATCAAGATTTATCTTATTCAGCAAAATATCCTGCTGGCAATTACACAGCTTTTATTGTTTCTTTTAATGGCATAGGAGAAACTCTCAGTAGTGTTAAATTTGTAGTTTATGATAGTGCTCCTGAAAAGCCTAATCCTTATATTGAAAAAGAATTATATTCAATAAACGAAACAGTAAATATTACTTGGGATGAAACTAAAAATACCGAGCATTATTGGATTCACATTTATAGAGATGGTAATGATTACATAAATCAATCAGTAAATCAAGATTTATCTTATTCAGCAAAATATCCTGCTGGCAATTACACAGCTTTTATTGTTTCTTTTAATGGTATAGGAGAAACTCTCAATAGTGTAAAATTTTATGTGACGGACAATGGTGACTTAAATCATGATAATGAAATAACAATATCTGATACAGTCATTTTTCAAAAATATATATTAGGTATGCAAACACTTACGCAGGAACAAGCAAAATTTGCTGACCTTACACAAGACGGAATAATCAATATTTTTGACCTTACTCTTTTAAAACATAAACTTTTCTCTTAATATTAAAAAAGGATGTTGTAACGTTTAATTTGTTACAGCATCCTTTTTAATTTATTATTTTTCAGTTATAAGATTTCCATAATACATTTCTCCGTCAGGAATTCGTATATTTTCGTATACTGTTGCTGAACTGTCCCATCCATTTACAACGTATCCTTTTTCTGTGTCCATATAGACTGTATTGTTGTAAATTTCGTTTTCTTGTCCCCAGCCTTCTACTTGAACGCCAACTTGAAATGCAATAGTTATATTTTCATTTTGATTTCGATAACCTGTGTTATTACGAACAATTACATTGTTGCCTTTTATATCTACGAAGCTGTCAGCATAATTAGCACCGCTTATTCCTGTTCCATCAAATGTACATGATTCAATAATAGTTCCTGTTGTATATTCCTTTATGTCAATATGTTCAGATGCAATATTTGGACCAAATGAGCAGTTTTTAATGATATTATTATCACATTTATAACCATAATCAGTAGTGGATTTTGCACTGCCAATATATACGCCTTCTCCAAATCCGGCAGAAATCACACCAGTATCATGTATATAACAACTATCAATAATACAATCAGAACTATTGTCACGTAAATGAATACCCTCTGAACCTGTGTTATACACTTCACAATTAGATATTACAGAAAAATTAGAATTATCTAAAACGATTCCTTTGTGTGCTGTGCTTACAGCAATATTTTCTATTTTCCAGTAGTCACCTGTTATATAAAGTCCCATTTTGTTTTCTGGGTTAACGCCTTTTAAAACAGCAGGGTTTTCAGGGTCTTCACTTCGTAATATTATAGGATGTTCTTTTGTTCCTTCCGCTGAAGATGCAAAAACAGCCCATACGCCTACCCATTTATCATTTTCATAAACACCTGACTTTAGAATTATTTCGTCTCCGGCAGAGGCGTTTTTTAATGCTGAAATAATTTCATCTGTGTTTGAAACAGTAATACTTCTAAGTGGAGCAGAATAATAATATTTTGCTAAAGTTAAATCAAAAATATTTATATTCCCATCATTATTCAAATCCATATCAGGAGAATAATAATCTGACTTTTGAAGTAAAAAATCAGAAAGTTCTGATATTTCATTGATGTTTGATGCTGAAGCTGTAAAAGAAAATGCACTGATTGATAAAATAATACCTGCTGATAAAATATATTTTTTGTATTTATTTTTCATTGTTTAACTCCAATTATTATTTTATATAGCTTTTTAAAAAGTCGAATAATGTTTCCATTTCTTTCTTTGTTCCAATTGTAATTCTTAAATAATTATTGATTCTGTCAGCATTAAAATAACGTACAAATATATTGTTTTCTCTTAATGCTAAAAATAAGTCTTTTGCATTATAATTAGGATGTGTTACAAAAATAAAGTTACTCTTTGAATCAAAGAAATTAAATCCAAGTTTTTTAAATTCTTTTTTTGACCATTCTCTTGTTTCAATGATTTTTTGAACAGTCTCTTCAAAGTAAGCTTTATCTGCCATAGCAGCAGCACCTATTTCAATAGTCATTCTGTTTAATGTATAAGAGTTAAAAGAATATTTTACATCGTGAAGAGCTTTTATAAGAACAGGACTTCCAATAGCAAAACCTATTCTCATTCCTGCCATGGAGCGTGATTTTGAGAAAGTTTGTACAATAATTAAATTATCATATTTTTCTAATAATGATAAAGCTGATTGACCTCCAAAATCAATATAAGCTTCATCTGCTATAACAATAGAATCAGGATTATGTTTTAAAATTTCTTCTATTTCTGATAGTGGCAATTCAACACCTGTAGGAGCATTTGGATTAGGAAAAATTATACCACCATTTTCTTTAAAATAGTCTTCTTTTTCAATGCAGAAATTCTCATTAAGTTTAATAGCTTCATATTTAACATCAAATAATTTTGCCCATACAGGATAAAAAGAGTATGTAATATCAGGGAACAATATTGGTTTTTCTGAATTAAAGAAAGTCATAAAACACATTGCTAAAACATCATCTGAACCTACACCAGTAAAAACTTGTGATTCATCTAATCCATAGTAATCAGCAATTGCTTTATTTAACTTGTGAGATGTTGGGTCTGGGTATAGTCTAAGGTCATTCTGAGAAAATTGTTTCCATACTTCTTTTACTTTTGGTGATGGGGGATATGGATTTTCATTTGTATTTAACTTTATCATATTAGGAAGATTAGGTTGTTCGCCTGGAACATAAGGGTCTACTTTACGTAAATAATTCATATATTCTTTCATAAAGGTCACACTTTCTATTATTATTTTTGATTATAATATTTTTAATAAAATGAGGTTTACAGTAGAAAACAGAAAATATTATTTTCTGTTTTCTTGTAAAAGAGAATTTTTCAAATTCCAAAGGTTTTGAGATAAATCTACATAATATTTATGAGGATTTTCAAAACGTTTTACTTCATCCCATAATAAATCAATTTGTTCTTGGCAATATTTTTGAATTTCATTAAGTTTAGGGGAGTTATATATTAGTTTACCATTTTTAAAAATCGGAACTAAAAGCTCTTTTGCTGTAAAGTTTGTGAGAGTTTTTGTTTTCCATTTTGAATGTTCATCAAAAATAGTATGAGGCTTTGATGTATCTATTTTTTCATTATAAAGACAGAGTTCATCAGCGATTGCCATTCCACTTTCATTATCAAATAAACGATAAACTTTCTTAAAATGAGGATTAGTAATTTTGGCGATGTTCTCACTGATTTTTATTTTTGGTATAATATTCCCGTTTTCGTCTTCTACAGCTACAAGTTTATAAACACCACTAAATACAGGAGTACTTTTTGATGTAATCATTCTTTCGCCAACACCAAATATATCAATCTTAGCATCCTGTACCATTAAGTCACGAATTAAATATTCATCCAAAGAGTTAGAAGCGACAATTTTACATTCTTTTAAACCTGCTTCGTCAAGCATCTTTCTTGCTTTTTTTGATAAGTAAGCAATGTCTCCGGAATCGAGGCGAATTCCAAATGAATGAATGTTTTTTGGAACTAAAATTTCTTTAAATGCTTTTATAGCGTTTGGAATACCGCTTTTAAGTGTATCATAAGTGTCAACAAGCAATGTAGTATTATCAGGATATAATTCACAATATGTTTTAAATGCATCATATTCTGTATCAAACATCTGTATCCATGAATGTGCCATAGTTCCGCCGGCTGGAACGCCATAAAGTTCATCTGTTATGGTGCAGGCCGTACCTGCACAACCTCCGATATATGCGGCACGAGCTCCAAGTATAGCACCTGAAGCACCCTGTGCACGACGAGAACCAAATTCTAATACAGGTTTACCACAAGCAGCACGAACAATTCTATTTGCTTTTGTTGCAATTAAGGATTGATGATTTATAGAAAGTAATACAAAAGTTTCTATAAGTTGTGCCTCTATTGCTGGTGCACATATTGTCATTATTGGTTCATTTGGAAATATTGGAGTTCCTTCAGGAATAGCCCATATATCACCTGAAAATTTAAAGTTTTTCAGATATTTTAAAAATCCATCATCAAAACAATTTTTTGATTTAAGAAATTCAATATCATTTTCAGAAAAGTGAAGATTTTGAATATATGATATAACTTGCTCTAAACCTGCTGCAATAGCAAATCCACCATTATCAGGAATGGTACGAAAGAATACATCAAAATAAGTTTTTTTCTTATAGAATCCATTTTTAAAGTAACCATTACTCATTGTCATTTCATAGAAATCACAGAGCATAGAATAATTTTCCTGATTCATATTTAATCTTCCTTTCCAATTAAATTAATTTGTATGCTTTTCAATACAGAAAGAGCTGCATTATGTTGCTCTTGATTCGGGGAGGCAATACATGAAATATCTACATAAACCGGTACTTCTGGAAGAGCAGTCTTACATATTACAGCGTTTGATATAACACAGATGTTAGATACTACACCAACGATTTCAATACTTTCATAGTTTTTATTTTGAAGAAAAGAGAATAATCCAGATGCACCGAAAGTATTTTTTTCTATACAAATATCAGAACTTTTTTGTTGCTTTTTAACTTCACCATATAAGGAATGCCCATCTGTTCCTTTTATACAATGAGCAATAGGAAGATTAAGACCTTCCTGAGTATTCATATAATTTTCAGAGTGGGTGTCCAATGTAAAAATGACATCATCATTATTTTGATGATATTTGGCAATTTTATCAGCTATTTTATGTTCTAGGTCAAGAGCTTCAGAGAATCCAAGAGAACCAACGACAAAATCAGTTTGATAGTCAACAACAATCAGACATTTTTTCATTCCAATACACATCCTTTTCAGGTTTATTTTTATTATATTATTATACTTTATGTTTGAAGTTTTGTCAATTCAATCTTACTGAATTTTAATTCTATTTTTTATACTTTTTATAAAAAATCGCTATAGCTATAAGCTGCAGCGATTTAGGTAAATAAAGCATTGATTCTATTTATAAACAATAATAATTAAAAATTTTCAGCAAGTTGTTTTTTAATTTCTTCATTTTCAATGTTAACAATACCGTAATCTTTTTCTTTATAGTTCCAGTAAGCTCTTCCAATTTGATATTTATTAAATATAGTACAAATATCTTTTACCCATTTAACTTTTGATATATCATCAGCAAGGTCAATAACGCCATATTCACCACAATAAATAGGAACATTGTTTTCTTCAGCATATTTTATTGCTGGAAGAAATAATTTTTCAAAAAAATCTGTTCCAAGAGAAGTTAAGTCTTTTCTGAAAATACTGCTTACAAGCTGATATTTTAAATTTTTGCTACAATTGCGATATTTACTTAGACTTTCAGGGTAAGATATACGGAAGTCAGGATTCATATTATCGACCCAATATGCTCCCTGATGTGTGAAAATAATAGGTTCATAACTGTGAAATGTGAAAGCTACTTTTTTATCATCAGGTACTGCAAGACTTGGAACACTCAAAACGCTGTTGTACATTGTACCACCAAAGATAATCCATGTATCAGGTGCGATTTTATGAATCTCATGAATAGCATTTAAAGCAATCTTATTCCACTCCTCGGCAACTTCAGGTTCTACAATTTCATTAAGAAGTTCAAATGCAACCATATAACTTAAACCTTTGTACCTTACTGCAATTCTTTTCCAAAGTGTATAAAAACGTTCCTGTATTTTTTTATTATAAAAGAAAATTTTTTTATCTGTTTTGTCAAGTGGGTCAAATGAATATCCATATGTTTTATGAAGGTCAATTATTATGTGTATATTGTATTTTTTACACCATTCAATACATTTATTCAGATAGTAATAACCTTCTTGTTTTTCTGTTCCGTCTTCTTCTTCCAGCAACATATAATCTATAGGTATTCTTACATGGTCAAGTCCAAGTGATGCAATATATTTAATATCTTTTTCTGTTATGAAATTGTTATAATGTTTTTTAGAAGTATCATCGTTTTGTGAAAGCCATCCACCAAGATTTATACCATGTGTGTATCCTTGAATTGTTCTCATAAAAGTTTATCCTTTCAGTATTAAATTTATTAA
>JAFTWL010000202.1 GCA_017465305.1 Ruminococcus sp.
CGGTGTAGGATTTACAGTTATACACATGATTCTTTTCGGATTTGGCTTGTTCCCTGAATTAACTAAAACTGCTGCTTCTTTCTCTTTAAATTTAGCTTCTCCTATAAATGCTGGTGCAGCTACTATGATTTTCTCTTTAATTATTGTTCCTATTGTTAGTGCTTTAACTAAAGTTAAAGATTCAGCACATACAGAAGAAGTTTTCTCATGTTATAATAAATAATTGTTATAATTTATTAGAGCTATTGTGCAAATGTACAATAGCTCTTTTTATTGCAATTACTTAATATTTATTGTTTATATGCATCTATATCATATAAAAAATCGAAACTGCCTTTTTCAGCATACAATGATGTTTCAAACACTTTGGCAAGAATCTGAAGCTTTTTGTACATTCCTTCTTTATCTGATTGAAATATGGTGTTATCAAGAAAAAATGTAAGTACAGACACTATCATTTCTGCACTTTCTTTTGGAGTATCAGTTTTTATACTCCCTTCTTTTACTCCTTCAATTAGCAACTCTGTCAATATTGGTGATACTTCCTGTATTGCAACTATTTTCATCTTATTATGTAATATCGTATCTTCATTTAAATGCAAAGCATGTATTAAGTTAATTTGATTATCATGAAATGTTTTCTTTAACATACTCTGAAATAATATTTTTATTTTTTCAATAGCTGGAGCTTTTGACTGAATGCCTGAAAAATATTCATGCACTGCTTTTTTATAGCATCTGTCTACAACTGCATAAAGTATTTCATCTTTACTTTTAAAATAATAGTATATACCACCTTTTGCTATATTAGCTTTTTCCGCAATCATATTTACAGATATCTCTTCATTAGGCATTGACATCATAAGCTTTTCCATTGTGTCTAAAATGTGTTCTTTTTTATCATTTTTCATAAGATACGCTACCCTTTCTATTCGTTTTTTTAATTATATCACAAACTTTTTATTTTGACAAGATTTTTTCCAGAAATCACTTGACCACCGGTCAAATTTGTGATAATATAAAGTCATAGCAATTTGACCGCCGGTCAAAAAATGAAAGAGTGTGGTAAAATGAGTTTAGCTACAATTATTGGTGGCATTGCAGGAGGTACTGTTGCCTTAGGCTCTGCTGTTTTCGCAGGAGCTTCTATTAAACTTTTTAATCAGGTAATTCCACGTCATGATTCTTTGCAAGTTGATTTAAGTGAAATGGCTGATATGCAAAAATGGGAAGAGTATAAAAAAATAATGGTTCCTAAAAAGCAATGGTTATTAGAACAAAATATTGAAAAGATTAATATTAAATCTCGTGATAACTTAAAATTACAAGGATATTATATTCCAGCTGAAAAGGAATCTAATAAAATTGTCCTTATGTCACATGGATATTCAAGTAAAGCAATGAATGATTTTTCTTCATTAGCATATTTCTATTATAAACTTGGATTTGATTGTTTCCTTTATGACCATCGTGCCCACGGTGAAAGCGAAGGTGATTATGTCGGATTTGGTATTTTAGACCGTTTTGATTGCCTTAATTGGATTAAATATATAGATAAAAGATTCAAAGGTAAAAAACAAATTATACTTCATGGTATTTCTATGGGAGGTGCAACAGTATTAATGACATCAGGCTTTGATGAACTCCCTGAGTCTGTAAAATGTATTATTGCTGACTGTGCTTTTACTTCTCCTCATGATGTATTTGCACATATATTAAAACGTGATTACAAACTGCCTCCTTTTCCTATTATGAATATTAGTTCTTCACTTTGTAAAAAGTATGCTGGTTATGGCTTTAAAGATTATTCTACTTTAACAGCTGTTAAAAAAACAAAATGCCCTATTCTTTTTATTCATGGTGATGAAGATAATTTTGTTCCAACATATATGAGCAATGAAAATTATAATGCTTGTAATTCTCCAAAGGAATTATTAATCATTAAAAATGCAGGGCATGGTGCAAGCTACTATGAAAATCAGAAACAGTATGAAGACGCTATTTTAAAATTCGTAAATAAATGGATAACCGAATAAGTCAGGAAGGAAATACTTATCATGAAGGAAATTCAAATCAATGGTGCTAAATTGCAATGCTATCCACTTACAGCTGCTCAAAGAATCCATCATTTTTCTGTATCTCGCTGTCCATTTCAGCAACTTTTGAATATTGGAACAGGGCTTTACATTCAAATGAAAATTGATTTTAATGTTTTAAAAGAAGCTATTTACGAATCATATGAAAGATTTGATTCTATGCGTCTGCGTTTTGTAAAAGATGAAGATGGTCAGGTTTATCAATATCTTGTCCCTTTTGAAGAACGTGACATTGAATTTCGTGATTTTTGAAACTGGAATGAAAACGATATTGACAATGAAATGAAAAGATGGACTGCAATCCCTTTTAAACGTTTTAATTCTCCTATGAATAAAATTGTTATGGTACAACTCCCTGATAATTATGCAGGTATCTATATGAAAGTTGACCATATGACTATGGACTCCAGCTCTATTATCTATTTTTACAGAGATGTTCTTGAAATATATTGTGCAAAGAAATATGACACTGAGATGCCAAAACCTATGATGTCATATTTTAAACAACTTGAAAAAGATTTAGCTTATGAAGCAGGAACACCAGCAAAAGAACGTGATAAAAAATTTTGGATGGAAAAAATCACTTCAAGCGAACCAATGTACACTGATTTTAATGGCATGGGTCGACTGATTACACAAAGAAGAGAAAATAATAACCCTAATCAAAGAAGTGCAAGAATTATATCAAACAGCCCTGAAGCATCAATTTCTGTATTTCATTTGGAAAAAGAACCTTCTGAACGTCTTATGCAATTTTGTGCCAAAAATCATGTTCCTATGGTGTGCCTGCTCCTTATGGGTCTTCGTACTGTACTATCTAAATTTAACAATAATGAAAAAGATGTTTCTATTAAAAGCTGCATTGCAAGAAGAGGTACTTTGCTTGAAAAACGTTCTGGCGGTACAAGAATTCACTTTTTCCCTCTTCGTACAATTATGGAACCTGATATTACTTTCTTGGATGGTATTCATATTATTCAAGAAGAACAAAATCGCCTTTTTCGTCATGCAAATTTTGACCCTGTAGAAGTTCTGATGAGTCAAACTCAACATTGGAAAAGTAAAGGTGCATATGAGAGTTTAAGCCTTACTTATCAACCTCTAAGTCTTCAGAATGATAGTGCAAATGTCCCAAATATTCCTTATAAAAGTTTCTGGTATACAAACGGTGTTGCAGCACAGCCGCTTTATCTCACTGTTATGCATCGTGTGGAAGATAATGGCCTTAAC
>JAFTWL010000203.1 GCA_017465305.1 Ruminococcus sp.
AATTTAAAAAGAAATGATAATCTAAATTCTATAAATTTGTATTGTGCCAATCCAAATATATTGTCACAATTCACTTGTAAAGAATGGAATGAAATAGCTGATTTAGTATTTTATTTTTTATCTGCGTGTAAGCGTAAAGATTCTGAAGCAGTGGTTTCATATTTGCATGAAAATATAAGAGAAAATTTATCTTTTTTAGAGCTTTTTGATGGTGATTATAATAAATTTATAACTATTTCCATGGAAAAAAGTTTAGTTTGTTGTAATGTAGTCTTTTATATTAAAGATGAAGAAGAAAATACAAAAAAAACTACATTAAAGATAAAAATAGAAAAAGAAAATAGTGCAAAATTGATAATAACAGGATTAGACGTTTCATAAAGGCGGTTATTCCTGTGATATATATTCAAGCACCGTACATTTTTTTAAGAAACAATATGTACGGAGAAAAGAGGAAAATATGTCAAAAAAAGTTGCAATTATTATGGGAAGCGATAGTGACCTTCCTGTTGTAAAATCAGCATTTTCTCAATTAGAATCATTGGGCATTTCATATGAAGCACATGTTATGTCAGCCCATAGAACACCTGAACTTGCAGCAAAATTTGCTTCTGAAGCAAAATCTAATGGATTTGGCGTAATTATTTCAGCAGCAGGAAAAGCAGCACACCTTGGAGGCGTTTTAGCAGCTCATACTACGCTTCCTGTTATTGGTATACCAATAAAATCATCAACATTAGATGGTCTTGATGCTCTTCTTGCAACAGTTCAGATGCCTTCTGGCATACCTGTTGCTACAGTTGCTATTGATGGAGCTGCAAATGCAGCGATTTTAGCAGCACAAATGCTTGCATTATCTGATTCTGAACTAAGTGAAAAACTTGAGCAGAGAAAAAAAGAAATGGCAGAAAGCGTTATGCAGAGGGATGCTAAAATAACAGCAGAATATAATTATACTGCTGAATAAATATTTGATTATATTTCTGGAGGAAAAAACAATGAAAAATTTAGAAAAATTAGAACAACTTTATGAAGGAAAGGCAAAGAAAGTATATTCAACAAATGTTGAAGGCGTTGTAATTGTAGATTATAAAGATGATGCTACTGCATTTAATGGGGAAAAGAAAGGCACTATTCTTGGAAAAGGCGTTATAAATAATAAAATGTCTAACTATATTATGAAACAGCTTGAAGAAACAGGCGTTCCAACTCACCTTGTTGAAGAATTAAGCGATCGTGAAACTGCTGTAAAGAAAGTTTCTATAGTTCCACTTGAAGTTATTGTTAGAAACGTTGCAGCTGGAAGTTTTTCAAAGAGAATGGGAGTAGAAGAAGGCAAGGAACTTCTAAGACCAATTATTGAATTTAGTTACAAATGTGATGAGCTTAACGACCCATTTATAAATGATGATTATGCTTTAGCTCTTGGTCTTGCTACAGAGGAAGAAATTGAAACAATCAAATCATATACAAGAAAAGTAAATGAAACATTAAAAGCGTTTTTCTTGAATATCGGAATTAAATTGATTGACTTTAAAATTGAATTTGGTCGTCTTGCAGATGGAACAATTATTCTTGCAGATGAAATTTCTCCTGATACATGCCGTCTTTGGGATGTAAATACAAATGAAAAGTTAGATAAAGATAGATTCAGACGTGACCTTGGTGGTACTGAAGAAGCATACCAGGAAGTTATGAGAAGAATTTTTGGAAAATAATCTTTTGAATTACACTGATTGGAGTTAATTACATGTTTAATGAAATCAATGAAGAATGTGGTGTTTTTGGTGTTTACAGTCCTACAACAACAAATGTTGCAGAAATGACATATGTTGCTTTATATGCATTACAGCATAGAGGACAGGAAAGCTGTGGAATTGTTGTAAATGACAGAGGTGTATTTTCTTATCATAAAGATTTAGGTCTCGTTCCGGAAGTGTTTAATGCCAGTCAGCTGGAAAAACTCGGACAAGGGAATATTTCTATAGGACATGTTCGTTATTCAACAACTGGAAAACCAAATCGTTCAAACGCTCAGCCGATTGTAGTTCGTCATGTAAAAGGTTCAATGTCTATTGCACATAATGGAAACTTGATAAATGCAAGAGAATTACGTGAGAAGTATGAGCTGAAGGGAGCAATTTTTCATACAACAAATGACACAGAAGTAATTTCTTATGCTGTTACAGAACAGAGATTAAAGCATGCTTCAATTGAAGAAGCAGTAGAATATGCTATGTATGATTTAAAGGGAGCATATTCATTACTTATTATGTCGCCTAAAAAGCTCATTGCAGCAAGAGACCCAAATGGATTTAAACCTCTTTGTATAGGACGTTGTAAAGATGGAAGCATCGCAATAGCTTCAGAAACATGTGCATTGGATAGCATTGGTGCAAAATTTGAACGTGATGTAGAACCTGGAGAAATTGTTGTAGTTGATAATAATAATATTTCTTCAATAAGAACACATTGTGGAGCTAAAAAAGGTTTTTGTGTATTTGAATATGTTTATTTTGCACGTCCTGATTCTGTTATTGAGGGAACTTGTGTACATAATGCACGTTTAAATGCTGGCAAAATTTTATGGAAGGAACATCCTGTAGAAGCTGATGTTGTAATTGGAGTTCCGGATAGTGGTTTAGATGCTGCACTTGGATTCTCACAGGTTTCAGGAATACCTTATGAAGTAGGATTCGTAAAAAATCGTTATGTGGGAAGAACGTTCATTCAGCCATCACAATCGATGCGTACCAATTCTGTAAAAATCAAATTGAATGTTGTAAAAGATGTTGTAAATGGAAAACGAGTAGTTTTAATTGATGATAGTATCGTACGTGGAACTACATGCAAAAGAATAGTTTCTCTTTTAAGAGAAGCAGGAGCTAAAGAAGTTCATATGCGTATATCATGTCCTCCATTTACAAATGAATGCTTCTTTGGTACTGATATTGACAGCAAAGAAAATTTAATTGCTTGTCAGATGACAAATGAAGAAATTTGCAAACATATCGGAGCAGATTCACTTGGATATTTAAGTGTAAAAGGTGTAAAATCAATTGCTTCTCCTGATATGCAGGAACAAGACCATTTCTGTGTTGGTTGCTTTACAGGAGAATATCCAATGGAAGTGCCAAAAGAGATGCCAAAAGACAAATTTGAAAGTAAAATCGGTGAATAACCCTTTGGAGGAAAACGAATGGAAAGCTATTCTGAAAGTTATAAAAAAGCTGGTGTTGATGTTACAGCAGGATATAAAGCTGTTTCATTGATGAAATCTCATATTGCAAGAACAATGACTTCTAATGTTTTAACAGGTATTGGAGGATTTGGCGGTCTTTATGAGCTGGATTTGACAGGGATTGAAAAACCTGTTCTTGTTTCAGGCACTGATGGTGTGGGAACAAAATTAAAGATTGCATTTTTGATGGATAAGCATAATACTATTGGCATAGACTGTGTTGCCATGTGTGTTAATGATATTATATGTTGTGGAGCAAAGCCTCAGTTTTTCCTTGATTATATTGCATTGGGAAAAAACGTTCCTGAAAAGGTAGCTGATATTGTTTCAGGCGTAGCTGAAGGCTGTGTTCAGGCAGGTTGTGCACTTGTAGGCGGTGAAACAGCAGAAATGCCTGGATTTTATCCTATTGATGAATATGATGTTGCTGGTTTTGCAGTAGGTGTTGTTGATAAAAGCAAAGTATTAAATCCTGATTCCCAGAAAGCAGGCGATGTACTTATTGCTATTAAATCCAGTGGTGTTCATTCTAATGGATATTCTTTAATACGTAAAGTGTTTACAGTGAATAGTCAAAATCTTGCAAGATATTTTGCTGAACTTGGTTGTACTTTAGGGGAATGCTTATTAACACCTACTAAGATATATGTAAATGCTATAATGGAGCTCATGAAAAATGTTACAATAAAATCAGTATCTCATATTACTGGTGGTGGTTTTTATGAAAATATTCCACGTTCTCTGCCAAAGGGCTTGTCAGCAAGGATTGAAAAGAGTAATGTTCAGGTGCTCCCTATTTTTGACTTAATCGCAAAGACAGGAAATATCCCTGAAAGAGATATGTTCAACACATTTAACATGGGTGTAGGTATGATAGTATGTGTATCTCCTGAGGAGGCAGATAAAGCAGTTCGTACATTGCAGGCAGCAGGAGAAGATGCATATATTTTAGGTGAATTAGTTGAATCTGATGAGGGTGTTATTTTAAAATAAAATAGCTCTATAAATGAGGAAAATTACTATGAAAAACATTGTTGTATTGGTATCCGGAGGCGGAACTAATTTACAAGCTTTAATAGATGCACAAAACAATGGAATGTTTAAAAATGGTCGAATTTCATGTGTCATTTCTTCTAAATCAGGAGCATATGCACTTGAACGAGCAGCTAAAAACTCAATTCCTACACGTGTTATTGCAAGAAATTCATATGATGATTTTTCTTCTTATACAGATGCACTTTTATCAGCATTACAAGAAGAAAATGCAGATTTAATAGTACTTGCTGGCTTTATGACTATTTTAGATAGTAAGATTATTAAAGCTTATGAAAATAAAATTGTAAATGTACATCCATCCTTGATTCCGGCATTTTGTGGTGTTGGATTTTATGGTTTAAAAGTACATGAGCAGGCATTGGCACGTGGTGTAAAATATTCTGGAGCTACTGTTCATTTTGTTAATGAAGAGGCTGATGGCGGCCCTATCATTTTACAAAAACCTGTAGCAGTAAATTCAGATGATACGCCTGAAGTTTTACAACGCAGAATTATGGAAGAAGCTGAGTGGATACTTCTTCCTAATGTTGTAAAGCTGTTTTGCGAAGATAAAATAAAAGTAGAAAATAATAAGGTAATTATTAAAGATTGACGGAGGATTTTATATGAAAATGCTGTCACTTGCAGAAGAACTGCAAAAAAATACATATCCTGGACGTGGAATCGTTCTTGGTAAATCAGAAGATGGATTATACGCTGTTTCTGCATATTTTATTATGGGAAGAAGTGAAAATAGCCGTAACCGTGTGTTTGTGGAAGACGGAAACGGAATCAGAACTCAGGCATTTGACCCATCTAAAATGGTAGACCCAAGTTTGATAATATATGCACCTGTACGTGTGCTTGGAGATACTACAATAGTAACTAATGGTGACCAGACAGATACTGTTTACGAACAAATGGAACAGGGAAAAACATTTGAAGAATCACTTAGAATTCGTGAATTTGAACCTGACTCACCTAATTTTACACCACGTATTTCAGGAATTATGGAGACAAAGGACTCTTATAGTTATTCACTTTCAATTTTAAAAAGTGCAGATGGAAATCCTGAATCTTGCCAAAGATACACATTTTCTTATGAAAATCCTATAAATGGCGTAGGTCATTTTATTCATACATATAAGTGTGATGGAAACCCACTTCCAAGTTTTGAAGGAGAACC
>JAFTWL010000204.1 GCA_017465305.1 Ruminococcus sp.
ATTTAACCCCTCAGTCAGCTTCGCTGACAGCTCCCCTTTCAGGTAAGCCATTTAAAACAAAAACAATTAAAATGAAAGTTATATTGCCCCCGTGAGGGGGTCAGTATTGAAAAATAAATAAATGTATTGTAAATCTCAGGGGCGGACAGCTGTCAAGCTGGCTCAGCTTGAGAAATTTTACGCAGTGATAATATGAAAGCTGCAACGCCTAAATAAAAAGCAAATTCCTCAAGTGCAATCCTCATTACAAATTTATTAAGCCATACATCAGTAAGATATCCATCTGCCGCTTTCTGTGCAATCTGATTCTGCATATCAATATATATTGCTCCTACAGGAATAGCTGTCACAATAATTGCAAGAGTTTTCATTATTATTGACATCGGAAGATTATAAGGCAATATAAGCAGTAATATAACCATAGCTAACACACCTAAATTCATATAATGAATATCTGTAGGCGTTAATAATCCAACAAATGTAACCATCATAACAGGTATACAGTTCATCCATGGAAAACGTCTTACTAAAAACAGTGATATTATTGTCATAAGACCGCCTGCTATAAGATAAATATAATTATCCATAGTCGGAGGATATACAGGGTCTCTGAGACGCTGAAACATACCAACACATATAAGAATACCACAAATAGCTGATATAAATGGAAATAATGATTTTTTAGATACACTTAAATGACTACTCATATTTGTATTTTTCCTTTCAATTTATTTTTAAACTTAATTTTTATATCTCATTCTGTAGTCGTACTTGCACCATCATCTAATATGTACCATTCTCCATTTACAAATATAAGAGTAGGGCGTATTGTTGATTCTACAGTTCCCTTACTTCCTTTAAGTACTTGTTTTACTGATAGAGTAACTGCTTTTTCTGCATCAAGAGTATTTTCACCTGTCATGCCGTTCATCTCATTTTCCCACTGCGTGAGAAATTCCTCTGCTAAATCAGATTTTCCATCAACAGAAAATGAAACCTGAACATCCTCACCATAATCAGCTCTCCACTCTGTAACTGTTGAAATTGCGTTTTCCTCAAAAGATGAGATTATATCAATATCACTCTTATTGTAGTTGGTTTTGTAATATTCCCAATATTCAGGCGGTGCCATACGCTGATATAATATATCTCCGTCATGTGCAAAAATTGCACCATAATATTCAGTTAATATAGTTTTATATATTTCCTGTTCATCCATATCTGATGTTATCTCTGCTCTGCTTATTTTAGCTGATTCTTTTTCATTTGATGAGTCCTGTTTAAATAAAATTACAATAACAAATACGATTGCTATTGCCAGCATAATCATGAAAACAGCTACAGTTTTCATGATTTTAGATTTTTTATCTGAAACATTTTTATCTGACATAATTTTTTGTACCTTTCGTTTTTAATGTTTATATATTTACCAGAGATTATAACCGCTGTATTCACAGGCGTACTTTATTATCTCCATAGCATCCATGCAGTACCATTTCATACCTATCTTAACAAAGGTAAGCGTATTTTGTTCAGTAGTTGATTTTTCGCTTCCCTCAGTTTTTAGTACTATATTAACCATAATTGCTTTTGATATATCAACTTTTACATCATATGTATCTGAAAATTCATCTTCAAGCTGCTGAATACGATTTTCATCAGTAATTTCTGAATCGCTTTTGACTTCATAATTGAAATTCACACCTGCACCATAATCTTCTTCAATTTTACTTTTAGCAGTATTAAAATAACTATCAAGACATTTTCTTATCTCAGGACGTGACATATCATAATCTTCTTCTATCTTATCTAAAAATTCATTAGGTACTATTTTAGAATAACGGCTTCCACCTGAAGTTTCACGTCCTGTTACATACCTTCTGAGAGGTGTTTTATAACTTGCAAACAATAAAAAGTAAACAAGTACAGCTATTAAAATAACAACAGCTATTACAATCAGAACGATTCTTCTAATCATTCTACTTTTTCTTTCCATATCAGCGTACTTTTTTTCAGTAGGGTCTTCAAATGATGCTGAAAGATTGCTTGATGCTCCCTCTGATAGATATGAAGAAGAAAAATTTTTGCTGTCTTCAGAAGATATTTTCTGCCCGCACTCTTTGCATATAGTCGCATCATCTGATAAAAGACAACCGCATTTTTTACATAACATAATTTTTTATTCCTTTCATATACAGACATATATAACGAATTATCTTATTTGTTATAAGTATATCATAAACAAATAAATATTTCAAGCAAAAATTCAAGCTGAGCCAGCTTGACCGCTGTCCGCCCCCAGATTTTATGATACTGTTATCAATCAAAAAACTTTCCCCCTCACGGGGGTGGGAAACGAAATTTATTTTTATCTGAATATAAATAAAACTTTATCGCCCCCTTGAGGGGGTCAGTTCGCTGAAAGATAAATGTAGACTAAAATTCAGGGGGGTAATGCGGTGGAGCTGGCTCAG
>JAFTWL010000020.1 GCA_017465305.1 Ruminococcus sp.
AGTAGTCAGCAGCCTGCTTTACGCTTTCCTGAACCTTATCAACTTCAGCCTGTGTCAAAAGACCCTTTTCGAGCATTGACTTAGCATTGATAGACAGAGAAAGTGTACCTAAGCTGGAGAGTGTTCCCCATGTGAATGAACCTACAGAACCATTGTTTTCACCGCCATAAAGAGCTGTGTCAACTTCCAATGCACCCTTACCGCCATTTGCATTCTGATACTTCAAGAGAGCATCTTTATATTCTTTCTTACCAGATGTGATATACAATTCACATTCTGCCCAGTAGAATTCGTCCTTAACTTCTGTGTCACCGTAAGGACCACCGCCCTTATTCTGTGCGATAGGAGCGTAGAGTGACTTAATAGTAGCTGTATCGCCAACACCACCAGCAACGCCATCCCATGGCTTATAGCTTGCCTTAGCAGCCTTATAAGCCTTTTCAGCAGCTGCTAAACATTCTGAAGCTTCAGAAGCATTATATGGCTGAATAAGTCTTGAGTACTGAGCAAGAGCAGCAGCAAAGTTCAATGTAGCTGCATAAGTAACAGGCTTTACAACACGATCTAATGGATCTTCAGCAGGAGCTACACAAAGACCAGTCCACTTAAAATCATGAATCTTGTGATATACCATGCCGTCATCACGCTGCATCTTCTTGAAGAAGTCGATTTCTACCTTAACTTCATCGAGAATATCAGGTGTGCTGTTTCCTGTTTCAGGAATTACAACTGTGCCAGAGCCATCTGCCCACTTGCTTACGTCGCCCTTGTTTACATCACGGTCATACAAGCTAAGCAATGTCCAAATAGAAACACCACCGTTTACAACGTATTTACCGTGGTCACCAGCGTCATACCAACCACCGGTAACATCAATCTGACCGCCATTTTTATATTGACTATTAAGTGAATTTTTCTCCTCATTACTTTGCTGTGGCATGATGTATACCCAGTCATCCTGAATATAAGCCATATCTGACATATGACCACCATCACGTGCAAGCTTACTTGCCTCACCGGATGTGATATAGTTTGCTGAAATATCTTCACCAGAACGGTTCTGATAGAAGTAGTTCATAGCATTTGTTGTCATTGTGTCATAAACATCATCGCCAATGTTGAATGGATAAGATTTCTTGCCATCACATTCAATTGTATAACCCTTACCTGGTGTTGTGAAATCAGAGAAGTCAATAATCTGGTTATATGTCCAGGAACCGCTATCCTGATTGCCACTATTAGAAACATCAGTCATACCTTTATGAACAACCTTGCCAGAAGAATCTTTAATCTGATATTCCTTTGCAGTTGTATCAGCAGATTCACCACAAACTAAAGTAGCCTTCTTTGTCAAGTTTGGATAATAACCAACTTGGTTTACTGAAATGCCAACTTCCTCATATGGTATTTCATCTTCCCAGTTATATTCATCACTGCTTACATCAATTAAAGCCATATTATCAAACTTGATAATAGTTCCCTTAGGGAAACATTCAAAGCTTTGTCCATACTGAGGAGTTGTACCACCAAGGTGGAATGTGTATTCAGCTACACCTTCTGCTGAACCATTTTTACCATGCTCAACACTATCAACTTCACTTAAATCAAATTCAAATGCAACTGTTGTCCATTTATTTGCTGGAATAGTAATATTCTTCCAGTTGTCCCAACCTTCATAATACTTAATTTCCTTACCAGTTGTTGAAGCATTCTTCAAAGTATCTACCAAAGTAGACTGAGCTATGCCTTCCTGATAAGTCATGTTAAGTTCTTTACCATTACCATGCCAGTATTCAGCATCGTCATTTGTCATATCACCAATCTTAGCATACATTTTACCTGCATTGCTTGGGTTTACAGAATAAGTAATACGATATGTATGACCAGTCTTCATTGTCAGACCTCTGTGACGGAACTGACAGTCCCATCTACCTTCACCGCCGTTGCCAACACCACCAGTTTCTTCAATCAAGATGTTGTAAACACCATCAGCGATATCGAACTTCATTACACCTGTAGCACTTTCACAAATGTGCCATGGAAGGCCTATACCTTCATTAAATGTACCTTCACCAAGCTGGTCACCAGCAAAAGCTGTGATTGAAGATACACCGACTGCTGTAGCAGAAACAGCCATAGCTGCAGCCATTACAGAAGCCATAATCTTCTTGCCAAATTTACTTTTCAGCATAGAATATCCTCCTTGAAAATAAATAAATGATTTTAATATATAGTATATGATTCACATATACTTTTATCAACGAATGTTTTCTGGAAACTCAGAGTAATATCACACTTTTTTAATCAAATCATCAAAATAGACAAAACGGAATAAAAATATGTGACCTCTTCGTCATTTTCATTATAACATATTAACACTTTATTGTAAAGCTTATTTTTAAAATTCGTCGAAATCGTCCAAACACACGCTTGAATATTTGTGCATTTTAACGGGTACTTTTTTGCCAACATACACAAAAAAAGCTCGCTTTTATAAAAAAATATGGGAGACATCACATCTCCCATATAATTTTATCATAATACTATCAAATAATATTCAAAGTATATAAATTTTACTTGTTGGAAGTAGGTAATACCTTTACTAAGCCAGCAAGATATTTACAAAGTGCAACACTATCATCAGTATTGATTTCTGTGCTGTCAGAACAACAATCAGCATTAGCTGTTTGCTGTGCATTGAGTTTCACAGATTTGCCAAGTGCTCTGTTGAGAAGTACTAAGTCTCTAAGACCAATCTTACCATCAACATTTACATCACCAACAAGTACATTACCTACTGGTATAGTAGTTGTTGTTGTTGTTGTGCCTGTACCACTTGTTGTTGTAGTTGTTTCAGCAGATACTACTACACAGATGCTACCATCAATTGTTGCTGCCTGATATGCAACAGGTGTTCCAGTTTCATCTTCAATAACATATGACTGTGCAAAATCGTTGCCTGATACTGCTTCTGTATCCCAACCTACTGGGAATTCATAGTAGCTACCATGTTCTGCATCTGATTTCAGTTCAAGGCCATATTCCTGAGCTATTGCCTTTACTGTTGCTTCATCTGCTAAATCATAGTAGAATTCAACAATTGCTTCACCATCTGGTGTGTATACTGCTGGTTCGCTGTCCTGCTTACCAAATGACCATGCAAGTACGCCTGGTTCTATTGCCCATGTAAGAATAGCTTCATAATCAAAGTTTCTTTCATACTTCTTATATGTTGAAGCATCGAGCAATGCCTGTGCTGCTGCTGATGGTTTAAGAGCTGCAACGTTACCTGTAACTTCAATAGAATTGAATACTGTTGGTGCTAATACCTTTGCATTTGCCTGGCCTGCTTCTACGAAATTTTTTCCAATATCCCAACCATAACCGTCTGGCTTAGGAACATCCTGTGTTGTAGTTGTAGCCTTTGTTGTAACTGTTGTAGTTGTTGCCTTTGTCGTAGTTGTTGTAGCTTTTGATGATGTAGTAGTTACTACAGGAGCAGATTTGTCTGTATAAACACGAACTTCATCAATTGTGAATGTTGGAGCATCAATCCACCAGAAACCAACTTTAACCTGTCCACCATACTGTGTCTGAATGATATTAGATGTAGCTGCATCAATATCCCATACTAAAGTACCTGTCTTGCCACTGAATGTCTGTTCTTGGTCATCTGTCTGTGTCCAGTAACCTGGGTCTACTGTTGTAGATGAACCAAATGCACCCTGCCATTTACCGAGCTTTGATGCCTTTGTAGATATATCAAATTCAACCTTAAGAACTTTTTCATCAGTCTTGATGCCAAAATCTGCATAATCAAAACCAATCATCTTATCATCTGCTGGAAGTTCAGCATATGTAATGTTTTTGTTTGGCTTGATGCTATAAGCTCCATCTGAAGAACTATTTTTAGTTGTTGTAGTTTGCTTTTCTGTTGTTACTAATTCCTTTGTAGTTGTTGTAGATTTTGTAGTAGTTGTTGTATCTTTTTTAGTAGTTGTAGTAGTTGCTGGTGTAGTTGTTGTGCCAGGTGTTACATTACCACTAACACCTTCAATTTTAGAATCTACAGAACCTGTACCATAAACTTCGTATAAACCAGCTGCTGCACCAACGAGACCAGCATTATAATCAAGTGCAACTTCGTTGCAAACATAATCCTGAATTGTATCTGTATAAGTAAAGTTAGAATCCTTAGGACCACCAACTAATGCACCAACTAAAGTATGTCCATTAGAACTATAACCAGTTTGTCCAGTCATTTCTTCATTGCTTGAATAACCAGATGCTGCTCTATGATGCGGATATTTTGCAGAATTGCTACTAAATCCAACAACAAAATTTGTATTCTTAGGGTTGTTACCTAAAATCATACTCATCTGGCTCTTACAAACACTATTATAATCTATGCTTGAAGAATGTTTAGACGCAGCTAAAGCTACTAATTGCATTGCTGTATTATAACGAGCTGTACCCCATCCTTCATTATTATCTTTACCAACATAATAAGTACTTGAATTGAAATTACATCTTTCTATAAATTCAGAAACTTTTTTCCAATCATCAGCACTACCAGTAATCTCAGCATTTAAAACAGCTGTACCAGCACTTACATTGTTCCAGCTATGGTCTGAATAAACACCCCATTGACAACCCATATTACCACTGGAGCCTAAACCAGTACCATTCATGAATTTGCTAAGGAAATCTTTATAAGAATTATCTTTAGTTGCTAAATATAGCCATGCTGCTGCCCAAGCCTGGTCATCAATATAATCATAAGAACTGTAAAAAGCTTCACTTCCTGGTGCTGATTTATTATTATTCTTAAGTGAGAAATTATAAAGAGCTTTTGCATACTTTAAATCGTCTTCATTGCCGAAGTTTACATAGTTTGCAGCTAAAGCAGCAGCATATTCAGCCGCAATATCACTGGCACCATTGGTAGTCCACAATGCTTCTCCACGAGTACTCTTTTCCTGAACTTCAGGAGCACACCATACACTATGGTCAGTATCACCATTGCCTACTTGATAGCAGAAATTTGTTACAGTATCACCGCTAAGCTTTGTAGATGCCTTAAAGAAGCTGGCAAATCTATCTGTAATTGCTTTTAAGTGACTTGTCTGTCCAAGCTTATCATAAGAGTCTTTAAATTCATAATAACCCCAACCTAAAGTTGAAGCAGTATAACCGGCCGGAAGACCAAATTTAGCATGGTCACCAGCATCATGGAAGCCACCTAATACTTCATCGTATGTATGACAGTTATCACGCCAATCAATCTGTGAACTGCTTCCTACATCACTACCACACATATTTGCATCATAAAAATACATAGAATATTGCAGAAGCTTTGCATAGTTATCATCATCTGCTGCAGAAGCGATGGAAGTTACACCAGACAATGCGCCAGATGTACAAGCCATCAATGCAGCTGTAAAAGCGGAAAGTATTCTTTTTCCAAATTTAAGCTTTTTCATAAATAACTCCTTTTCAAAATAGTTTTTTAAATGACAAAAATGACAGCAAAACGCTACTTATATTCTATCATAACTCATAAAAAATTGCAATTATTTTTTCGCATTTTTCAAAATTATATTGAAACTGCCCAATAAGTATTTAATGTTTTTGTATAATTTTTATAACAGCTATATACTGTATAAATAATGATATTTCGGATATGATACAAAATAGAAATTGAGGTGATTTAATTGGAATATATTCAAACTATAATTACAACGCTTCTTTCTGTTGTAATATTATTTTTTATGGCAAAATTATTAGGCGGAAAACAGATAAGTCAGCTTAGTTTATTTGATTACATCAATGGTATTACTATTGGTTCTATTGGTGCAGAATTGGCAACAGGAGAATGGGAGAACAGTCTTAAACCACTGATTGCACTTGTATTATATATTATTATAGCATTTCTAATAAATCTTTGTGCCTCTAAAAGTATACGCATTAGACGATTTGTGGAGGGACGTTCTCTAATTTTATTAAAAAACGGAAAATTTTTTAGAAGTGCCTTCTGTCATGGGCATATAGACATAAATGAATTTTTAATTGAATCCCGTATCAACGGATTTTATAATTTGAATGATATTGATACAGCCATATTGGAATCCAATGGAAAAATTTCTTTTCTTCCAAAAGCACAAGCTCGACCAGTTACTCCTGCTGATTTAAATATAACTCCATGTGACAGCAAGCTACATGCTGTAGTTATTTCTGATGGAAAAGTTTTAGAACAAAATTTAAAATCATACGGTTATAATAAAGAATGGCTGAAAAAGCAACTACAAAAAGAAAATTATAAACAAGATGATATTTTTCTTGCTGTATGCGACAGAGATGGTAACTGTTATTTTTATCCATCTAAGAATATTGATAACAAAAATGATTTATTTCAATAAAAAACAAGACAATCTCAAAAATACGAGATTGTCTTGTTTTTTTAACTATTAAAAATAAATTATGATAATTTATTTTTTATTTTTGCTGCTTTAATTGTATTTTTAAGCAACATTGATATTGTCATAGGTCCAACACCACCTGGTACAGGTGTAATAAATCCTGCCTTTGGTTCTACTTCATCAAAAGCGACATCTCCGCAGAGCTTTCCACTTTCAAGGCGGTTTATACCTACATCAATTACAACTGCTCCCTCTTTTACCATATCAGCCGTTATAAAATTAGGTCTTCCAATTGCAACTACAAGAATATCAGCATTTGCACATATTTCTTTTAAATTCTTTGTTTTTGAATGACAGATAGTAACTGTGCCATTACGCTGTAAAAGAAGCATTGCCATAGGTTTGCCAACAATATTGCTTCTTCCTACAACTACACAGTTCTTTCCGCTGATTTCAATGCCTGTGCTGTCAATCAATTCCATAACGCCTGCTGGTGTACATGGAAGAAAGTCATAGTTTCCAATCATGATTTTACCAACATTCTGAGGATGAAAAGCATCTACATCTTTTTCAGGTGATATAGCATTGATAACTGCCTGCTCATCAATATGGTCAGGCAATGGCAACTGTACTAAAATACCATGTACTTTTGCATCCTTATTAAGAACGCCTATTAAATCAAGAAGCTGTTCCTGAGTTGTATTTTCGCTCATTGCATATTCATAAGCATTAAATCCAACTTCTTCACAAGCACGCTGTTTGTTTCTTACATAAACCTGAGAAGCTGGGTCAGTTCCTACGATAATAACAGCAAGTCCCGGATGGATTCCATAATCTTCTCTCAAAGAATCAGTTTCTTTCTTTATTTCTGCACGAACTTTTGCAGAAACAACTTTTCCGCTAATTAGCTTTTCCATTTTCTTCCTCCTGAATTTGCTCTGCATCTTCGGCAGGCAATTTTTCTTCTGTTTTGTCTGATATTTTCTCGTCTTTCTCAAGTTCTGATATTTCTACATCAGAATCATTTGATTTTTTTTCTTTCTTTGCTTTAAATGATTCTGCAAGCAGCTGTTTTGATTCTTCAGTATCTTTATAAAGTTTATAATCATCTCCAAGGCGTTTTACACGGTTTCCCTGCACAATTAAGAGTATTACAGATATAATGACACACATTGCTGCAACCATCTGTGAAATTCTTATATTTCCAATTACAAGGCTGTCCACACGCAGTCCTTCTATGAAAAAACGTCCAAATCCATACCAGCCTATATACATCAAAAAAATTTGACCATCAAATTTTCTCCATTTCTTACTTACTACAGCAAGCACAAAGAAACCTATAAGGCACCATATAGATTCATATAAAAAACATGGATGTACTGTTTGAAATGCATCCATAGGAGCTTCAAAATTTTCATAAAAATTAGATGAGGGATATGAATTTTGAATCCAGCTCTGAATCTGTCCGCCTGACATTCCAAATACATTATCTGTATTCTTTCCAAAAGCCTCTTGATTAAAGAAATTTCCCCATCTGCCTATTCCCTGACCTAAAAGAAATCCTGTACCTACTAAGTCCAGCAATGGCAGAAGTCGGACTTTTCTCAGCTTTGCAACAGTACATCCAACTAACAATGCACCGATAAGACCACCATAGATAGCAAGGCCACCTTGACGTAAATTAAAAATACTCTTCCAATCACCAGCGTAATTATCCCATTCTAAAATTACATAATAAGCTCTTGCACCTATTATTGCACCTATTATTCCAGCAAGAACTCCATCTATAGCTCTGTCCGGACTTATACCATACGAAGGCATACGGCGAAATGCATATATCATTGCAAGAACCATTCCAAGTGTAATCAATATTCCATACCATTGAATATCAATTCCAAACAAAGTAAATGCAGTACTATCAAGATGAATGTCAATCCCAAGGCGTGGAAAAACAATCTGGTTTGACTCAAGTACCTCAACTGTATTTTTCATAATATTATCAAAAACATATGAAACTTATATTCGTATAAAATATATGAATATAAACTTATCAATACATTTTTGATTATTTCACCTCACTGTTATTCTTTACAATTGATAATGTTGCTTTTTCAGGATGCAACTCCGTTCTTAAAAAGTTATTAGCATCTTCAAGTGTCATCTTAGAAAGAACATCTATTGTATCAAAAATAGAAACTCCATTCATCTGTGAGTTTATGAGATGATTTGCAACAGAATTTACATTATTAAAAGACTGAACCATATTTCCGTAAGCTGAACGGCGAACAGCCTCAAATCTTTCTTCATCAAGCCCTGTAATTTTAGCTTTCTCAATTTCACCAATAACACGTTTTTTTACTTCTTCCGGATTTTCTGATTCACCATCAAAAATAACTGTAAAGAATCCATCTCCGTTAAAAATATCAGTAGTGAATACTGTATTGATTAAACCTTCTTCAAGCATTTCCTGATAAAGTGGTGATGCTGAGTTAGCCAATACATTAACTGCTACATATGCTTCCATCTCTGCTTTAAGATTTTCATATCCTTTTCTCGGAGTACACTTAAAACCTAAATTAAATAACGGTACACCAACAGGTGCAAATTCAACTGTTTGTTCTCTTACAATTGTATCAGGTTCATCAGGAAAAACAGTTTCCAAATGAAAATCCTCGCAAGGTTTCAATAATTCGTCAGCAATTGCAAGCACTTCATCTTCTTTACAGTTTCCAGCAACTGCAAGAACCATATTATGAAGATTATAAAAAGTATTATAGCAACGATATAATAATTTATCTGTAATTTCAGCAATACTTTCAACTGTTCCTGCTATATCAATTTTAACAGGATGATTATGATATAAGCCTGAAAGCATATTAAAAAGCACTCTCCAGCCTGGGTCATCATCACACATTTTTATTTCTTGCCCGATTATTCCCTGTTCTTTTGCAACACTTTCAGGAGTAAAATAAGGTGACTGTACAAAAGATAATAATATTTTCAATGATTCTTGATAGTGGTCTGAACAGCTAAAAAGATAACACGTTTTATCAAATGATGTAAAAGCATTTGCATTTGCTCCTGTTTTAGCATATAAATCAAAAACATCGCAATCTTCATTTTCAAAAAGCTTATGCTCTAAAAAATGTGCTATTCCTTCAGGTACACAACAGTAATCATCATCTTTATCTGTTTTAAATTGTGTATTTATAGAACCATATTTTGTTCCAAAAAGTGCTTCTGTTGTACTGAATCCCTCCATCTCACATATAAGAATATCTAAACCACTTTTATGCTTAACATAAGTGTATTTATCACCAGTCTGCGGACAAGAAATTATCTTTTTAGTTGTTTCACTCATTTTCAGAATCCTCCTGTTCCATGATATAGATAGTATCTAATTTTACACTATTAGCTGCTTTAATAATTTCTTCTCTTGTTACATTTTTATATGCTTCTGCTTCTTCTTCAATTGTATTAAATTTCCCTCTTGAAATACCTGTAAAGTGCCATGATACGTATGATGAAGGAGTATCACCTATTCCCTTAACAGAATTAAGTGCACTCATACGAGCGTTTTCAATTTCTTCATCCGTAAAATTCCCGGCTTTCACTTCATCAAGCTGATGGAGAATTTCTGTTTTTGCTTTTTCAATATTTTCTTTTTCAACACCAGAATCAACCATCATTGTATATTTGCTTTCAATATAATTACTTGCACAATAATAACAAA
Organism: Ruminococcus sp.; assembly: GCA_017465305.1. Taxonomy (GTDB): domain Bacteria; phylum Bacillota; class Clostridia; order Oscillospirales; family Ruminococcaceae; genus Ruminococcus_C. The sequence goes on from JAFTWL010000020.1 coordinate 10,153, forward strand.
GGCTCAGCTTTTCTCTTACATTTGCAAATAACTTAGAAAATGGTGTTTGTCCATAAATTAAATTCATCATCTTAACTGCATATAAATTTTTGTCTGAAACTTTAAAACCTAATACCATCTTACACTGATTAACGGGCAATTTTTCTGTAACTGTCACAGGTGTTTCTTTTACTTTGCTCTCAGTGCGGAATGAAACAGGTACAGCTTCTCTCTCATAAGAAGAAAAAGCTTTTTTAAATGCTTCTTCTACAAATGGTTTTGGAGATGCTCCTACAAAATAAATTTCAATCATAGATTTATTAAGCATCTCTTTATAAGCTGAATAAACATTCTCAGGTGTAAGATTTAATACTTGTTCCTTTGTTCCATAACATGAATATGAAGCTGGCTCATCTTTAAAAATAGTTTTTGAAGCCTGTTGTATAACATATCCACGTTTATTATTTATTTCAGCGTCTATGGTATCAAGAAGGTCTTTCTGTTTTACATTAAACATAGTTCTGTCAAACGCATTATTCTCAGCATTTGGATTAAAAATACAATCAAGTAAAACCTGAAGTATTTCATTTAAAACAGGTTCTCCATTGAGTGCATATTTATCATCAATTGCTGAAATTGTCATTGTTATTACTTGCAAATCTCCCTGTTTTGACACAGACAAGGAAATATTTGCCCCGTATAACATACTCATTTTTTTAGACATAACCGCCAGTGTCGGAAGATTTTTATTACTTGTTGCTAATAAGCTTCCTGCCAGTGCATAAGCTGAAGCTTTATCTGGACAAAGCGATTGCAAAAATCTTACTTTTATTGTATTTGTCTTGAACTTAGAATCTAAAATAGATGTATATCCAATAGAATCTGAAATTTTTGTTCTTGTATAAGATGCTGTCATAATCTTATCCTTTCTATGCAAATTATAAAGTTTATTTTTATAAAAAATATGAAAACAGGTTATTTAAATACCTATTTATTTATTATAGCACAAAACAGATTTAAATACTATTATTTTCTCAAAAAAACATATAAATAGAAATTTATTTTGAATGATTGATTTGTATGTATTATAACATGTAAGAAAATCTTTGTCAAGCACGGGAAAATTTATTGACATTTATTATAATAAATTTTTTGCTTGATTTTCAATTAGTATATATAACAAATAACGATATAATTTTATAATGCCTATAATGCCTATCATAATAT
>JAFTWL010000205.1 GCA_017465305.1 Ruminococcus sp.
TATCATTTACACATAAGCCGTTGGGCATACTTATCGTTATCTATGAAGATGGCGTGGCTGTAGATTTGGAAATAATCGAAAAATAGATATAGCAGACAGTGAATTCTTCCATACTGATGATATTAAGTTATACGATTACAGTAGAAATGAAAAACTATGTAATCACTATTACACGTCAGTTCGGCAGTATGGGCAGGGCTATAGGAATGCAGATTGCTGAAAAATTAGGATGGAAATATCTTGACAGAGAACAAATTGAAAAAGAAGCTGCTGAAGCAGATGAAAGTTTAAATTCTCTTGTTCGCTTAAATGAGAGTGGTATAAAGGGATATTACAAAATGGCATACCCACTTGGAATAGGAAATGTACTTAAACAAGATAAAATGTTTGAAGAACAAAGCAAAATTATCTGTAAATACGCTGATTCTGAAAACTGTGTTATTGTTGGAAGATGTGCTGATTATATTCTCAGGGACAGGGATAATGTACTTCGTTGTTATATTTATGCTCCTGAAGAAAATCGTATTGTAAATAGTATTTCATCACTTGAAATCAATACAAAAGAATTTCGCCCATTAATTGATGAAGTCGACAAAGCACGTGCTTCATATTATAAAAAATATACTGGTCATGATGTCAACAATCTTATCTATCGTGATATTTTAATTAACAGTGCTTCTCTTGGCAAAGATGGTACAGCAAAATATTTGATTGATATGGCAAAGTTTAAATTTGGATTATAATAAAAATTATTTAAGTATAAAAACAAATAATCGGGAAAAGAATAAACCTTTTCCCGATTATTTATTTTATAAAATTTCTTAAAAAAATTTAACAGCCACAACCGCAGCCGCTATCACGAGAACAGCCACAGCTATTTCCGCCACAGCCACAACCGCATACAAGGAATAAAATTACAAGAATGATAATCCACCAGCAGCCATTTCCTTCATTTCCGCAACAATTCATAAAACAATGTCTCCTTTTGTAAAATTTATTTGAAACAAACATCTTTTTGTCTGTTTCATGATACATTATATGCTATAATTAAAAATGTGTTACTCTTTCGACATATAACGCAAAATATTTATGTAATACTATTCCTATATGAGACAAGAAAGGAATAATGTGTATATGAAATATACAGAAGGATTTACTGGGAAAGCTATTCTTGCGTTAAAAGAAGCTATATGTGCTGCTGAAGAATTAGGACATACGTATATTGGGAGTGAACATCTTCTGCTTGGATTACTTGAAGAAGGTAGCAATGCTGCAACAGCAATTTTAAGTTCACAACATATAACTGTTTCTCGTGTCAGAAGTACAATTATTGAACTTGTTGGACGAGGAGTTCCTGCACAAGTTCAGGAGGATTGTCTTACACCTGCATTAAATGATATTATATATGATGCAAAACAAAGAGCAAAGGATAATAATAAATCGCTCGCAGGAACTGAACATCTATTAAATGCAATATTGCACGCTCCATGCTGTACAGCCGTTGCTATTCTAAAAAAATGTGGTGCAAATCTAAATCAGGTCTGTGCCTCTTGTTGTGATGATTCAACATATGGTATAAAAATGGAAAGAAAAAGAACAGAAAGTATTTCAAAAAAACTACTACCTAATCTATTTCAATATGGAAAACTTATGACTGACCCTGCAAACATAAATCATTATGACCCCCTTATAGGACGTGATTCTGAATTACAGCAACTTATTCGTATATTAACAAGACGTACAAAAAATAATCCATGCCTTATAGGAGAAGCAGGTGTCGGAAAAACAGCTATTGTTGAAGGAATAGCACAAAAAATTTTACAAGGTGACGTTCCTGATTCTCTCTCACAACAGCATATTTTTTCTCTTGATTTACCTGCATTGCTGTCAGGTGCAAAATATCGTGGCGACTTTGAAGAACGATTAAAAAATTGTATTAAAGAAGCTTCTGAAAATAAAAACATCATATTATTTATTGATGAAATTCATACAATAGTAGGAGCTGGTGCTGCTGAAGGTGCTATTGATGCAGCAAACATATTAAAGCCTCAATTGGCAAGAGGCGAAATTAAAATGATTGGTGCTACTACTACTGAAGAATTCAGAAAATATATTGAAAAGGACAGTGCATTGGAACGAAGATTTCAACCTGTTCTGATTTCTGAACCAAATGAAGATTACTGTACAAGGATACTTTATGGTCTAAAAGATACTTATTCCGAATTTCATAATATTAATATACCAGAAAATGTTTTAAGCAAAGCTGTTTCTTACTCTGTACGATATTTACATGACAGATGTTTACCTGATAAAGCAATAGATTTATTAGACGAAGCATGCTCATATGCAAAAATACGATGCGAAAAAATGCAATCCACTCCAGTTTTAGAAGAAAATGATATTGCTACAATAATATCCTCAAGAGTTAATATTCCTATTGAAAAAATTACAGAAGCACAAAAACATAAATTACTAACATTAAAATCAGCTTTAAGCAATCAAATAATTGGTCATGAAGATGCTATTGAACAATTAAGCTCTGCTCTTAGACGTTCACGAACAGGATTAGGAGAAGAAAATAAACCTATTGGTTGTTTCTTATTCACAGGACCTACAGGAGTAGGAAAAACAGCTCTCGCTAAAGCTATTGCTTTTCATTTGTTTGATAATAAAAATAATCTTATAAGGTTTGATATGTCTGAATATATGGAGAAACATACCGTTTCCAAACTTATTGGAGCTCCCCCTGGATACGTTGGTTTTGAAGAAGGCGGAAAACTATGTGAACGTGTCAGAAAACAACCTTATTGCGTTATTTTATTTGATGAGATTGAAAAGGCACATCCTGATATATGTAATTTACTTTTGCAGATTCTTGAAGATGGTGTATTAACTGATGCTTCAGGAAGAACAACTGACTTCACAAATGCACTTATTATATTAACATCAAATCTTGGTGCAAGTTACAATAACGATACATTAGGATTTGCTTATACATCTAATAATATATCTAAAAAGACTGTAAATACATCATTATTACAAAGACATTTTTCTCCTGAATTTTTAGGCCGCCTTGATGCTGTAATACCATTTCAGCAATTAACAACAACTCAACTTAAAATTATAGCAAAAAATCTGCTTGAAAAACTTAAAGTAAGAATGGAACACCTTGAAATAAGTCTTGAATTCACTTCGGAAGCTGTTGCCTTGTTATCCTCTGCCCCTGAAACAACTAAATATGGTGCAAGACCTATGAAACACTATTTAACTGAATATGTTGAAAATCCTATTGCTCAAAAAATTTTAAATCAGGAAATACGTTCAGGTGATAAGGTATATCTAACCGCAAATGAAAAAGAATTCATTATTCCTGCAATACAAGAATTAA
>JAFTWL010000206.1 GCA_017465305.1 Ruminococcus sp.
CCTGATTTAAATTTATACAGGCACATTGATATAAAATTATATAATAATATAAAATATTTATTTATTTCCTCTTCTATCACAAATGTTCGACTTTTTAAAGCCCTTATCAAATAAAAAAAAATTTTTTTATAAATAAACATAAAAAATTACTATATATTTAATTTATATAAAATTTATATTAAAAATACATAAAATAATTTATATTTATCAGAAAATAAACTGCTCACGAGCTTTTCACTAAAGTTTCATTATTATATAAAAATATTCTCAGCTTTATGCTTGAAATAAAATATATTTTGATTTATAATAATGATAAAAGTTATTGATTATAATATTAATTTAATCATAATACTTATTCATTTCCAAAGTTAAGTTTCTATTAAAGTAGGAAAACCAGATGGAAGAAATGAAACCAAATAAAAAGCCAATTATTTGGTACTGGATTATTGCAATAATTGTTTTTCTATTACTTAACTCTTTCTTATTTCCTAAACTAAGTCAAAAAAAAGTTGAGGAAGTCGGATATGATGTTTTTATGGAAATGGCAGAAGAAAAACAAATTGGCTCAGTTGAAATAGACGGAAATCAAATTACTTTTACAAATAAAGATGAATCTGAATATTTCAAAACAGGAATATTAGATGACCCTCAATTAGTAGAGCGTCTTTATAAATCTGATGCTGAATTTAAAAAAGAAATAGCAACAACTGTTTCCCCTGTTTCATATTTTCTGATGAGCTACATTATACCGATTCTTTTAGCAGTATTTATATTCCGGCTTTTTATGAAAAAGATAGGGAATCGTGGCGGCGGTGCAAATTCTATGATGTTTGGCATGGGAAAAAGCAATGCCAAAGTTTATGTAAAATCTACAAGTGGTATCAAATTCAAAGATGTTGCTGGAGAAGAAGAAGCTAAGGACTTACTTACAGAGATTGTTGATTACTTACATAAACCAGAAAAGTATGCTGAAATAGGTGCTTCTATGCCAAAAGGTGCTCTTCTTGTCGGCCCTCCTGGTACAGGAAAAACATTACTTGCAAAAGCTGTTGCCGGAGAAGCAAATGTACCATTCTTTTCAATTTCAGGTTCAGAATTTGTAGAAATGTTTGTAGGTATGGGAGCTGCAAAAGTACGTGACCTTTTTAAACAAGCAAATGAAAAAGCTCCATGTATTGTATTTATTGATGAAATTGATGCTATAGGCAAAAAAAGAGATGCCGGACAATACGGTGGTGGAAATGATGAACGTGAACAGACATTAAATCAGCTTTTAACTGAAATGGATGGCTTCGATGGCTCCAAAGGTGTCGTTATTTTAGCAGCAACAAACCGTCCTGAAGCTCTTGACCCTGCATTACTTCGTCCAGGTCGATTTGACAGACGTATTCCTGTTGAACTTCCTGATTTACAAGGCAGAATTGACATATTAAAAGTGCATGCACAAAAAATAAAAATTGCACCTAATGTTGATTTTTCAGCAATTGCTCGTACTGCATCTGGTGCATCTGGTGCTGAACTTGCTAATATAGTAAATGAAGCAGCACTACGAGCTGTAAGAATGGGAAGAAAATCAGCAACTCAAGAAGATATGCTTGAAAGTGTAGAAGTAGTAATTGCCGGATACCAGAAAAAGAACCGTGTACTCTCTAATAAAGAAAAACTTACTGTTGCTTACCATGAAGTTGGTCATGCTATGGTTGCAGCTTTACAGACACAATCAGCACCTGTACAAAAAATAACAATTATTCCACGTACTTCAGGTGCATTGGGATATACTATGCAGGTGGATGAAGCTGAAAGATTTTTAATGACAAAAACAGAAATCGAAAATAAAATTTCAACTATTACTGGTGGACGTGCAGCTGAAGAATTAGTATTTAATGAAATCACAACTGGTGCAGCAAATGATATTGAACAGGCAACAAAGATGGCAAGAGCAATGATAAGTCGTTATGGTATGAGCGAAGAATTTGGAATGATTGCACTTGAAACATCTAATAGTCAATATCTTGGCGGAGACAGCAGTCTGACATGTTCATTTGAAACTCAAAGCAAAATAGACCAGAAAGCTGTCTCTATAATTCAAACGCAATACGAACGTGCAAAGGATTTATTAAAAGCTAACATTAGTAAACTTCACGAAATTGCAAAATATCTTTATGACAATGAAACTATTACAGGTGAAGAATTTATGCAAATTTTAAATGCACCCTCTGAGTATGCATAAATAAAATAAATATAATATGGAGTAGTAAAATAATTATGGATATGAAAAAAATGATGGCTGTCATTACAAAAAAAGCACTCGAATTTAATAAAATACATCTTGCTTCACATACTGATGAAATTATGTCAGACTATGATAGCGGATGGCGTTTACAGGTTGGTGATGAAGACGAAAAATGTTTTGAACGAATGGAAAATATAGCATTAATTTCCCTTGAAAAAGCATGTACCATATCTCCTTATCTATCATCACTTTTTAAAAATAATACAGATAATAAATCTTATCAATTTTCACAAGAGAAAAACGAATTTATTGCTTTATAATCAAAACCACCCGTTGAACGGGTGGTTTGCGAAAGCCCTATAAGGGCATGATACTGACACTGCCCCTTAAGAGGGCTGAGAAAGGTCTGCCAACTGCATTTCATTCTCAGCTACCCCTCAAGGGGTATTATTATTTCTTTTTATACTTTTCTCCTGTAAATGGGTCAGTTGTTTCGAACAAGCTTAACTGATCGCTTGCAATATCTTCCTGCAATTGGTTTCTTATATATTCCTCTATTTTCTTTTTGTTCTTTCCTACTGTATCCACATAGTAACCTCTACACCAAAAGTGTCTGTTCCCATACTTATACTTGAGATTTGCATGACGATCGAATATCATCAAGAACCTTTTTCCTTTTAGATATCCTACTATCTGTGCCACACTATACTTTGGCGGTATCATTACAAGCATATGGATGTGATCAGGACAAGCCCCTGCTTCTATTATCTCTACATCTTTCTGCTCACACAAACGCCTAAGTATCTTTCATATATCTACTTTTATCTGATTGTAGATCACCATTCTTCCGTACTTCGGTGCAAATACTATGTGGTACTTGCAATTCCACTTTGAATGTGCTAAACTATTTATATCGTCTCTTGTCATGACGATACCTCCTTTGGTTCTTTGAGTTCGGTTGGCAGACCTTAACTTTATTTTACCACTGGAGGTCTTTTTTGTCCATAGCTAAAAGCTTTTGAACCCCCAGTAAAACTGGGGGTTTTCGTTATACAACAAAATCGAGACTTCTTAAGAAGTCTCGATTTTGTTAATCAGTATTAATCTTTAGGTTTACATTCAATCATATATTATAAATAAATTAAACTTTGTTCTATTTTTTCGACTTCAATTCTCCATAAAAATAAAAAGCTGTTGCTCCGCCATCAATTAAAATTGTTGAACCAGTAATAAAAGCACCTTTATCGCTCATAAGCAACTCTGCAACATTTGCAACTTCATCAGCTGTTCCTGGTCGTCCTGCCGGACATTTTGCAAACATATTTTTATAAAAGTCTCCACGGATTCCATTAAATTCATCAATTGCCAATGGAGTGACAATAATTCCAGGTGCAATTGCATTCACACGAGCACCACGTTTTCCCCATTCTACTGACTGTGACATAACACGCTTTTCATTACATCTCTTTGCTAATTGATAGGCATGAAGCGTATCTTTAATATTTTTAAG
>JAFTWL010000207.1 GCA_017465305.1 Ruminococcus sp.
CATCCTTGCTCTTACAAAGCCTAAATTTTTTATTCCTGTTCATGGTGAATATAAACATCTTGCGAAGCATGCACAGCTTGCAACTTCAATGGGAATGAAAGATGAAAATATAGTTATTGCTGAAATTGGAAATGTTATAGAAACCGATGGAAATAGTATACAGATAGTATCTCAGGTACCTTCTGGACGTGTAATGGTAGATGGACTTGGTGTCGGAGATGTTGGTTCTATTGTATTAAGAGACAGAAAACATCTTGCACAGGATGGACTTATTATAATTGTTGTTGGTGTTGACCGTGTTTCAAATACTATTGTCGCAGGACCTGATATTATTTCACGTGGATTTGTATACGTACGTGAGTCTGAAGAACTTATGGATGAATCACGTCATATTTTACTTGAAGCATTGTCAAATTGTACTTCTAATGATTTAAAAGAGTGGGGAACGCTTAAAACAAAATTAAGAGATGTTCTTTCTGAATATATTTATGGTAAAACAAAAAGAAGTCCTATGATTCTGCCTATAATTATGGAAGTATAAGAATAAAGGTTTTCCTGAAAGAAGTCTTTTTATGGAGGTGAAAAAATATGAAACGAAAAAAAAGTCTGATTTTAATTTCTGTTGTTTCTTGGCTGATTAGTTTATTAATCGCATATATTATTCTTATAAAAGATTCTGAGATTTTATATGCTGTAATTGGGATAGTAATTTCATTATCATCAGCTGTACTGGCATTTTTTCAGATATTTCCTTTGTTTCATAAAACCTATTATAAAGGACAGCTTTCAGGAGAAAATGTTGAGTCAATAGGTTTAGCTGGTTTGCGACAAATTTCAATACCTATTGTACTTGTACAAAAAAATGGTGAAATTTTCTGGTATAATGATATGTTTTACTCTGTATTTTTAGGGAAAAAATCACCTAAGGTAAAATCTTTAGAAGAACTTCTTCACCTTGATTTTTCTGCATTGCAAAAAAATCAGGAACTTATTTTGGAATTTGAAGATTCAAGTTATCGTGTAAATGGTGATACATTTCAGGAAAACGGATTGGATTTAGTTGCTGTTCAATTTATGGAAGTTACAGAGCTTATGCAACTGCAAAGCGACTATGAAGATTCAAAGCCATGTGTATTATTACTTGTAATTGATGGTTATGATGATGTTTTGCAGTATTCCAAAGAAAGTGAAAAAGCACAGGTTTCTGCTGAAGTAGAACGTGTACTTGAAACTTTTATGACAGGAACGAATGGAATTTTAAGAAAAATAGATAATGATATGTTTTATGCTGTAATGGAAACACGTTATCTTCATAATATCATGCAGGATAAATTTAAGATACTTGATGATTCAAGAAAAATTTTAGTAAATGGAAGAATTCATATTACTTTTTCAATTGGTGTAGGTTTTGGTGCAGTTTCACTTGAAGAAAGTGAAAAATATGCTCGTCAGTCATTAGATATGGCATTAGGCAGGGGCGGAGACCAGGCAGCTGTAAAAACAGAAAATGGTTTTATATTTTTTGGTGGTGTTTCAAAAGGCGTTGAAAAAAAATCAAAAACAAAAATTCGTTCTGTTGCTCAGGCATTGCAAGAACTTATTGAAAATTCTGACCAGGTATTTTTAATGGGTCATCGTTTTGGAGATTTAGACGCAATAGGTTCAGCTTGTGGCCTTGCAGGAGCAATTCATATGATGCATAAAGATTCATATATAGTTGTAAATCAAAAAAATTGTCTTGCAATGCAGTTAATTGAGAAAATGAAAAATTGTGAACTTCCTCCTAAATTTATAGAGCCAGAAAAAGCAATAGAACAGGTTACAGAAAATAGTCTGCTTATTATAGTTGATACTCATAATAAAGATATTCTTGAAAGTATAGATTTATATAAGGCTTGTAAATATGTTGCTGTTATTGACCATCATAGAAAAAATGTTAATTTTATTGAAGATGCTGTAATATTTCATCATGAGCCATATGCTTCTTCAGCGTCTGAAATGGTAACAGAGATAATACAATATTTCCGTCTTGATGAGGAAATTTTATCTCCATATGCTGATGCACTTCTTGCGGGGATTACATTAGATACTAAAAATTTTGTTATGAGGACAGGCGTTCGCACGTTTGAAGCAGCAGCTTACTTGAGAAAAGTAGGAGCAGATACAGTACAAGTTAAATCATTATTTTCAAGTACGATTTCAATGTATCAGCTTCGTTCTCAAATTATTGCACATGCTGAAATCTATAGAACAAATGCGATTTCTGCTGTAAAATTTCAAAATTCTGACACAAAAGTTTTAGCAGCTCAGGCAGCTGATGAACTTTTAGGAATACAGGGAGTAGAAGCATCATTTGTTTTATTTTTAGAACAAAACAATGTTGTTGGTATTTCTGCTCGTTCTTTAGGAAATGTTAATGTTCAGCTTATTATGGAAAAGTTGGGTGGCGGTGGTCATCAGACTATGGCAGCTACGCAAATTCCAAATATTACAATACAAGAAGCAAAAGAAAAATTATTGCTTGTGCTTGAGGATAAAGAAGATAATAATGAATCTTAAAATTTTTATTTTATATATTTTTTATAGTACAAGCTCTAATAAATAGAAAGGCGGTTTAAATTATGAAAGTTATTTTTTTACAAGATGTAAAAGGTTCAGGTAAGAAAGGCGAAGTTAAAAATGTAGCTGATGGATATGCTCGCAATATGCTCTTTCCTAAGGGATTAGCAATTGAAGCAACTGCAAAAAATGTATCTGAGCTTGAGGGAAAAAAATCATCAGCAGCACATAAAATTGATGTAGAAAAGCAGAATGCTAAGGAAACAGCTGAAAAACTGAACGGAAAGAAAATTATAGCTTCAGCTAAAGCTGGTGCAGGTGGAAGATTATTCGGTGCTGTTACAGCAAGTCATATTTCAGGCTATATAAAAGAACAGTTTGGAGTTAATGTTGATAAGAAGAAAATTTCCTTAAAGTCTGATATTAAAGGCTTTGGAACATATGAAGCTGATATACGTTTATATAGTGGCATCAATGCTAAAATGACTGTTGAAGTTGTTGAGGCATAAAATAAAAAAGGCTGAAAAAGACCCTTTTCTCTCCTGAAAAAATCGGGAAAGAAAAGGGCTTTTTTTATCATTAAAATTACTTATCTTATCTTTCTATTTCCATCCTTGTCGAACTTACGATTTAATGCAGATTCAACAGGAAAAAGTGCAGCAATAAAAATAGCACATTGTGTTGTCAAAACTATAATATATAAAATATTTTGTATTACTTCATTGCAGAAAAATCCGACACAACCAAGTAATGCTGAAACGAATAACATTGCACTTCCTATTCTGCGTAAAATTACAGCAAAATATCTGTGTGCAAAATTCCATGTGTTTCTGTTTTTTGTGGACATAGCTGTTCTGTATCCATAAAATGCATCAATGTTGTCAGGACCTCCATTTTTGAAAATAAGTCCAAAAATCATCATGATAATAGGCATGACCATTAAAAAGCAATACAAAAATAACATAATTATGCCTCCTGTGCAGTATTTTTATTTTGAAATCTAATTATAGGCTTAATTTTTTATCAGTCAACCAGATTGTAATGCCATAAAATATAACACTAAATACAAGATTTAAACACAATGCGAGAACAAATACTGTAATAGTTTGTGATGGCATGGATAAAGATAAACCATCATTTGTAAATGCAAATTCAAAGCCTGTAGAATTATTAGCTACTATTTTATCTACAAAAGAAGTAATTAAGGAAATAACTATAGTGAATCCCAACCAGAATAAGAAAGCAATGAATCCACTTCCTTTTTTATTACCTAATACAGATTTTGATAATGCAATTGCTGCATAAATAATAGCAATATTTGCAAAGACCTGAATAATTAAATTAAAGATAATTAAAATTATAGTTCCCGGATTTTCTTTAAATGTATTTGCAATTGGTTTTAAAATTTGTGTGAAAAGTGCATCAGGGTCTGTTGATTTGTAAAATAACGAAAAATCCAGCATGCCACATAATGATAATAAAATAACAAGTGCAACTGTAATACAAAAGCTTACAATTACTTTAGAAGCTATTATTTGTATAGTAGAACGTGGTGTCATGAAAAGCATATATCCTGATTTTTTCTTTAAGTCATCATTGTACAGTGTTATACTAAATAACATACCTATAAAAGCACTTATTACGCCGAAACATACTAGTAATATTGTAGCAATTATAGAAAGTGTTTCGATTTTACCATAAAATCCAATCAGCCATGCAAGTTCTGTAATCAAAACAACTCCGAATGTGATAAAAAGCAATAATTTAGATTTCTTTATTTCATATTTCATTAAGGTTCCCATTTTACTTACCTCCATTAATCATTGAGTCAGGCATTGCTGTATCTGAATAAAACTCACGATATAAATCAGAAATAGATTTTCCGTATTCCATACGTATTTCTTCCAATTCGCCTTGAAGTATTACTTTGCCTTTTTTCATCATAACAACATTATCTACTATTGGTTCTAATTCATCAAACAAATGACTTGAGATAATAAAAGTTGCACCGTTTCCAGTTGATTGAATTACAGAATGAATAATCTGGTCACGACCAATTAAATCAATACCATTCAGTGGTTCATCAAGCATAATCAAATCAGCTTTTCGTGATAGTGTAGCAGCAATTTTTAATTTGGCTGCCATACCTGATGATAATGCACGGACTTTCAGATTTGGAGTCAGTTCCATAAATTGTAGAAGTGATGCAAATTTCTGAGAATCAAAATCCTGAAAAAAGTCTTTGTAAAACTTACCTACATCTTCAATTTTCATGTAGTCATAGTAAAATGGTTCTGTGGACATATAGGCGATGTGCTTTTTGGATTCTACACCAATAGGCTTTCCCTTGAATGTAAGTGTACCAGAAGTGAGTTTGACAAGACCTGCGGCACTTTTCATCATAGTGCTTTTGCCACTTCCGTTTGGACCTACAAGTGCATAGACCTTGCCAGCTTCAAATTTAACTGTTAATCCATCTAAAGCTTTCTTTTCGCCATATCCTTTTGTAACCTGATTAAATTGTAGCATATTCTTCTCCTTTTGTCAATCAAAATCTTTTGATTTCAATAATTGATTTATTTCTTCTTTTGAAAACTCATACGTTTTCATTTTTTGTAAAAAATCATCTGCAAGTTTTTCTCCTATCTCTTTTCTAAGTCGTTTTGGAAGATTTTCATCTTCTGTAATGAACGTACCAATTCCACGTTTTGTAAAAGAAATTCCTTCAGACTCTAATTGTCTGTATATTCTTTGTACAGTATTAGGATTTACTGTATACAGGACAGCTAAATCTGTGTTTGATGGCAGACGTTCTCCAGGCGATAATTCTCCAATAATAATTTTACGTTTGATATCTTCAGCAACCTGAAGATATATAGGGTAATTCATCTGGAATTCCATGCAATGTTCAGACCTCCCTTTTTAATAAATGTGCTTTAATAGATATGTGTGAAATAGTGTACTATCAACATAGTATACTATTTTTTTAGATTTGTCAAGGGGAAAATCATATTTTTTATTTAAATAGGCATATTAAACAATTTTAATATTATAATTAAAAATATTTTATTTATAATTGCTAAAAATAATTCTTATACATATGTTGACTTTGTGTAATATATGTGATATAATATAAATATAGGGGTGTTTATTACTTTTTATGTAATAAAATAAATTTTAGTTAAAATGAAAATTATCATGTGCAAATATTATTTTATAAATAAAATATCAATATAAAATGTCGTTTGTAATTAGACACACTTTTATTTATTTTATGATATAATAAATTTGTAATCAAACAAACTTATAAAGAGCTACAATTATCTGGAGGTGATAGGTGTTTGTTTTTCAACAAAACAATAATTTTATTGCTCATATTTCGAAGTATAATACCATCCTTTATTCATACAGAACTTTTAGAATGTGGTTCGGCTTTATTATTTCCCAGAACAACTAAACATGATTTGCTTCTTGTGTTTTTAGTAAATTTAGCAACTAATCCAGCAACAGTTTTTTTAGATTTTTTCTTTCGATATAATTTCATAAGTCCAGTAGTTTGGATAATTTTTATTGAAGGGATGGTTTGGCTGGTTGAATCAATAATTTATAAGTTCTGTCTTCATCAGAAAACAAATCCGTTTTTATTTTCTTTTGTTCTTAATGGGGCTTCCTATGGATTAGGATTGCTTTTACATTAAATATTTTAACTATTATTTTATTAGAGGAGGATTTTATCTATGATTATCAAAAAAAATATTTTAAAGGGAATATTGTCCTTGTCCCTTATGGCTTCAATGACTGTTACAGGTGGCTTTATGACTTCTACAGGTTCACTTATAACACCAATAGAATGTTCAGCTAATGACATTACTTCACATGGTGGCTGGAATCTTCAATTAGATGGATATATACACAGTGATGGTGTATATGCTTATACTGATGAGTATGTAACTGGTAATGGAAAAAAGAAAGAACAAACTTCACTTAAAAAAGGAACTTATGTTTATGCTATAATTGGATACAAATCTCATGGAGTGACATGGTATATGTGTTATAGTGATAGTAATTTTTCACAGCAAAAATATTATGGATGGGTTGATGCTAAGTATATAACAACAAGCAGTAGTAGCAATAGCAGAATAACATCAATAACTCCTAAAAAAGGTGAAATAGATGGCAATGGAGTATATGGTTATACAACAGACTATGTTGCTTATGGTGGTAAGAAGAAAACACAACATAAAGTTCAGGATACATGGCATATTACAGCTAAAAACAAGTGTAGTTCTTACGGTATAACATGGTATGAGTGTTGGGATAGTGATGACGGAGATTATTATGGCTGGATAGATGAAGATTATTTATCATTTTATTCAAATAATAAAGTTAGCACTGCATCTATAACTCCTAAGAAAGGTGAGGTAAGTGGAAAAGGTGTATACGGTTATACAACAGACTATGTAGTTAATGGCGGTAAGAAAAAAACGCAGCATAAAGTGGAAAACACATGGCATATAACAGCTAAAACTCAATGCGTTTCATATGGAATAACATGGTATGAGTGCTGGGATAGTGATGATGGTGATTATTATGGCTGGATAGATTCGAAATACTTGTCTTTCTATAGTTCATCAAACACAAATTCAAGCACAAGCAAGAAAACTTCTGTTTATAAAAAAGGAGAAGTAGGCGGTAATGGTGTATATGGCTACACGACAGATTATGTAATGAATGGTGGCAGCAAGAAAACACAGCACAAAGTGGAAGATAACTGGCACATTACAGCTGAATACAAGTATAATTCTCATGGTGTAACATGGTATGAATGTTGGGACAGCGATGATGGAGACTATTATGGCTGGATAGATTCAAAGTATCTTTATTTTTACAATTAAGCGATTATTTTAACTGATACAAATAACTCCCTTGCCTGTAACATTACAGGTAAGGGAGTATACTGCAATTTTAATATCCATATATAATAGTCTCTTTTTAACTAATTTTATTTATAAGGAGAACTTTTTATGGTACGCAGAAATATTTTTAAATTATTATTTTCATTTGTTTTGATTATTTCTATGGCTTTTACAGCTGGATTTATAAATCCAATTAAAATTGAAGCTAATGATATTACTTCTCATGGTGGATGGGCTGTTAATTGTAAAGGAGAAATAAGTGGCAGTGGTGTTTATGGTTATACTTCAAATTATGTTGTAAACGGTGGAGCAAAAGAAATAGAGCATGCAGTGCAAAATGGTTGGCATGTTACTGCAGTTGTAGGTTATCAATCTCATGGTGTTACATGGTATCAGTGTTGGGATAGTGATGATGGTGATTATTATGGCTGGATAGATTCTAATTATATAACATTATACGGCTCCGGAAACAGTGGTGGTAGTAGTGATAGTGGTTCTCTTGCAGGCAATGCTATAAACAATAGAAGAGGAGAAGTGAGCGGTAACGGTGTTTATGGCTACACAACAAATTATGTTGTAAATGGTGGTTCTAAAGCCACACAACATGCAGTGCAGGATACATGGCATATTACAGCTAAGGCAACATATTATTCTCATGGTGTTACGTGGTATCAGTGTTGGGATACTGATGATGGTGACTATTATGGTTGGATTGATGCAAGATATTTATATTTTTATGATTCAAATAATAATAGCAATGCAATTGCAGGAACACCTATAAGCAACAGAAAAGGACAAGTAAGTGGTAACGGGGTTTATGGTTATACTACTAACTATGTTGTAAATGGCGGTTCTAAAGCTACTCAACACGCAGTACAGGATACATGGCATATTACAGCTAAAGCAACATATTCTTCTCATGGTGTTACATGGTATCAGTGTTGGGATACTGATGATGGTGACTATTATGGCTGGATTGATGCAAAATATTTATCATTTTATGATGCAAAACCAGCATCAACTCAATCACCTGCCCCTGTACAGACTAAAGTAGTCGAAAAGACAGTTATAGTTGAAAAAACTGTAACTGTACTTGTAACAGAGACAACTGTGAATCAAGAAACAGAATCTGAAACTACAACAGAAATAGCAGAAATTTTAAAAAATAATAATGATAACAAGGGCAATAATTCTTATGGTGACAGACAGTCTGATTTAAACAATCAAAATAATGGTAACCTTTTGATTATTCTTCTTGCCGTAGTTATTTTATTACTTATCATAGTTGCAGTGCTTATGATTATTTTCATAACAAAAAAGACGAAGACACCTTCTAATCAAGGTGCAGGCTTGAATTCACAAGCAACAAATGTTGATTTTAATAATTATAATAATTCTGATACTTATGATAACAATATCAACAAGAATGATAATAATGAACAACATGAACAGGATACATCATCACAAGAGGATGATATGTATTGTCCGGTTTGCGGTTCTAAAAGAAATAAAGATGATATTTTCTGTGAGCAGTGTGGCTGTGATTTCAGACAGTATTAAGATAGCAGTATATAAATACAAAATAATATAAAATTAAAAGGCTTGCAAATGCAAGCCTTTTAATTTATAATAAAACAAGAGTACTTGTCCTGAAATAACAGGATAAGTACTCTGTTTTTTAATTATTCAAAAATAACTTAGCTATCTTATCAAAAACTTATGCTAATTCAGCAAAGTACTTGATTGTACGAACCATCTGGCTTGGATAGCTGTTTTCGTTATCATACCAAGAAACAACCTGTACTTCATACAAATCATCAGAAATCTTGGAAACCATAGTCTGTGTTGCATCGAACAGAGAACCGTACTTCATACCAATGATATCAGAAGAAACGATTGGTTCTTCGTTGTAGCCATAAGATTCTGTTGCAGCAGCCTTCATAGCAGCATTGATGCCGTCAACTGTTACATCTGTACCCTTAACAACAGCTGTAAGAATTGTTGTAGAACCTGTTGGAACAGGAACACGCTGTGCAGAACCGATGAGCTTGCCGTTCAGTTCAGGAATAACAAGACCGATAGCCTTAGCAGCACCTGTTGAGTTAGGAACGATGTTAGCAGCACCAGCTCTTGCTCTTCTCAGGTCACCCTTTCTGTGAGGACCGTCAAGAATCATCTGGTCGCCTGTATAAGCGTGAATTGTGCTCATGATACCACTCTGGATTGGAGCATAGTCGTTGAGAGCCTTAGCCATAGGAGCAAGGCAGTTTGTTGTACAAGAAGCAGCAGAGATGATTGTATCATCAGCTGTGAGTGTACCCTCGTTAACTGAGTATACGATTGTCGGAAGGTCGTTACCAGCGGG
>JAFTWL010000208.1 GCA_017465305.1 Ruminococcus sp.
GAGAGCATCTGCCTTACAAGCAGAGGGTCATAGGTTCGAGTCCTATAGTTTCCACCACTTTTCTGGTCTGGTAGTTCAGTTGGTTAGAACGCTGCCCTGTCACGGCAGAGGTCGTGGGTTCGAATCCCATCCAGATCGCCATTGCGGATTTAGCTCATCTGGTAGAGCGCCACCTTGCCAAGGTGGAGGTAGCGAGTTCGAGCCTCGTAATCCGCTCCAATTATGGCGCTATAGCCAAGCGGTAAGGCATGGGTCTGCAACACCCTGATCTCCAGTTCAAATCTGGATGGCGCCTCCAACTGAGAGAACGCATTTAAGCGTTCTCTTTTTTTATTGTATAAATAATTAAAAAATTTATATTTTTAATAATAATTGTAAAAACGATATTTGATAGGGGCTGCTTTTTAGAAATGGCAATTTATTTAATAGATTATGAAAATGTATATATTGATGGAATGGATGGCTTAGAACTTCTCACAGAGAATGATGAGGTAGTTATTTTTTATACACAGAAAAGATGTGGCTTAACATTTGATTTGCATCGTCGTCTTATTTCATGTAAGGCTTCTTTAAAGCTTATGGAGGTTTTATCTGCTAATTCTCATAAAATTACAGTTAAAAATGCTTTGGACTTACAGCTTACAATGTATATCGGTTATTTACTGGGAAGTAATCATAATTTAAATTTATATATAATAAGTCGTGATACAGATTTTAATTTAGATATTGCTTTTTTTGAAGAATATTTAAAAGAGTCTTCTTCTGTTTTAGAAATACATTCATCTATAAAAAATGCTTATAATCGCATTGATGATTGTAATGAATCTGAACAACTTTCAGAATCAGAATGTTTTTTGCCAATAGAAATACCACCATCAGCAACTATTTTTCCATTAACACTAACAGAACGTGTTTCAGAACTTTTAGAAATTTCTATCGGAGACCCATTTATTACACAAGTATGCACGGCGATTGAGGCTTCAGAAAATTTATTGGATTTAAATAATTTATTAGTTAAATTTTTTAAAGATACACAATTAGCAAAGGAAACATATCATAAAATCAAGCCTTGTTTTGCAGCACTTAAAAATGAATTACAAGGGTAATATATTAAAACAGTCTGTAACTGAAAAGGTACAGACTGTTTTTGTATTTATGATAGAAAATATAAATTTTTTAACTTATTAAGAAATCAAGTCTGTCCATTTTGTTGGAATGCCAGCAGCATTTTTGGCATAGTAATTTAAAATTAAAGAGGCATCATCTACATCAATATTACTATCGTTATTTACATCAGCAGCAATTTTCTGTTCTTCAGTAATTTCAGGATTTAGACCAGCAGCAGTTTTTGCATAAATATTTAAAACAAAACTTGCATCATCGACATTTATTTCAGAATCATTATTTACATCACCTTTTAATTTTGATGTATCATCAACAATTTTAATATAGCCATCAGAGCCAGTTAAAGGCTGATTTTTTTGAGAACGTGTAGAAATAGAAGAAGTTTTCCCGTTAGGATTTGTTTCTACGAATTTCATATAAAAAATATCTCCTACCTTTGCATCTTGTGGTACAGTAACAGAGAAGTTATATATAGAACCATCATTTTCAACATACTGTTGTTCCATAGTGAAAATATCTAATTGTATTAAGCAACCAAGCCATAATAAATTTATAGATTCATTATATCCACCTAAATCAAAAGGATTTGAAGAAGCAAGATTGCCTGTTGATGCATAATTTAATAATTTTAATTTTTCATCAATATAAGTACCAAATGCAATTTCTGAAAAGCCATCATTATTTCCATTTATAGATGCTGTTACAGTAACCTCATAATTTAAATTTTGTAACTCTGATAATGTAAGTTCAATTTTTTCTATACTAATATTTTCTCCAGTTGCTGAAACATTAACAGGAGAAACAGAAAAAGCAGAAATCATGCCAATTGTGCAAGAAACTGCTGTGATATGAGAAATCAATTTTTTTAGTTTAACATTTTTCATTAAAATTAACCTCTTAATAATTATTTTTGATTTTATTATATATTTAATTTTTATATTATTCAATATTAAAAAATTGATTTTATATAAATTTTTAGATTACATATGTTATGCACTTGATTTTTTCAAAAATATATGGTATATTTGGTATGTATCATATAGTTATAGATTTGAAAGGATTGAAATTAAATGAAAAAGAGAATCGGAATTATTGGAGCCATGCCATCTGAATTAGTTGACATAAGAAAGGCATTACCTGATTCAGAAAAAGTTGAAAAAGCAGGATTTACTTATTATATCAATAAAATAGAAGAAGAAACAGAAGTTATTCATGTTTGCAGTGGTATTGCCAAAGTAAATGCAGCAGTATGTACACAGGTTCTTATTGATGCATTTCAGCCGGCTGCTATTATAAATGCCGGAATTGCTGGAGGAATGGACAAAGATGTTAAAGTATGTGATATTGTAGTTTCAAATGAAGTTTTACCACATGATTTAGATTTACATTTTTTAAATGATTATCCTCCATATTGCGGAGTTTATCCAGCATCGGAAAAGATTATTGAGCTTACAAAGAATGTATGCAGTGAACTTGGAATGAATTGTTTTGTAGGTCGCATAGTATCAGGTGAGGCATTTATTTCCGATAGTAAAATAAAAGATGACATTAAAAATCGTTTAAATCCATTTGCTGTTGATATGGAGAGTTCAGCAGTAGGACATTGTGCTTATTTAAATAAAGTTCCATTTGCAAGTATTCGTTGTATTTCAGATAATGCTGATGATGAGGGAGAAATGTCATTTGACCAGTTTGAAAAGATAGCCGCAAAAAGAGTTGCTGATTTAGTTTTAAGATTGATTGAATTATTTTAACAAAAATAGCATATGCACTGAAATTATAGTGCATATGCTTATTTTTTATTATTCAGCAAGACCCATTATATAATTTTTTACAGCTCTATATAAACGCATATGGCATTCAAGAATACTACAGCCTGTAAGGTTTACGGTAATATCAGCATATTCCTCATAAAAGGGAAGCCTTTGACTGAATAATTCTTCAAGTGTGTTGCAATTTCTGCAAACTACACCTCTTGTAAGTAAATTTCCAACACGTTCAGCAATTTCATTTAAATTATGTTTTAAATAAACAACTGCACCCTGTTTCTTCAGATAGTACATAGCTTCTTTGCTGTAAACAGCGCTTCCGCCTGTAGATATTATTGTATTTGATGTATCTATTGTCCTTAATTCTTGTCCCTCAGCTTTGATAAAACCTTCTGTACCAAGTTCGTCAATAAGTGTCATTAAGTCTTTTTTATATGTATCAATGATAAGTTTGTCAGTATCTAAGAAAGAATAATTTAATTTTCTTGCTAAAGCTTTTCCCAGTGTACTCTTTCCTGATGCGGGCATTCCAATTAAAATAAAGTTTTTCATAAGACACATCCTTTTCTATATCCTGTATTTAATTTTACTATATTTTTTGTTAGGTCTTATTTTAACATATAACTTTGAAAAGTGCAAGACTTAAACAGATAATATGATGATTTTTATCCTTTATATAAAAAACACTTGCAATTTTATCGAAAATAATCTATAATAGTATTAAAAATAAAAAAGAAAAGAGTTGTTTCTTCGATGAATATGGAGTTTATTAGAAAGCTGCCTATACCACAGGAATTAAAAAAACAATTTTCACTTTCTCAGGAACTTGTTGACGTGAAAACTAAAAGAGATGCTGAAATTGAAAAAGTATTTACAGGCGAATCTGATAAAAAGCTTTTAATTATTGGACCTTGTTCCGCTGACCGTGAAGACGCTGTACTTGATTATGTATGTCGTCTTGCAAAAGTTCAGGAAAAAGTAGCAGATAAATTGATTATAATTCCAAGAATTTATACAAATAAACCTCGTACTACAGGTGAAGGCTATAAGGGAATGGTTCACCAGCCAGACCCAGAAAAGAAAGAAGATATGCTTCAGGGGCTTATTTCAATACGTGAACTTCACACAAAAGCTGTTGAAATGACAGGTCTTACTTGTGCTGATGAAATGCTTTATCCTGAAAATCATCGTTATCTTTCAGATATTTTATCATATGTTGCAATTGGTGCACGTTCTGTAGAAGACCAGCAACATAGACTTACTGCAAGTGGTCTTGATATTCCTGTAGGTATGAAAAATCCGACAGGTGGAGATTTATCAGTTATGATGAATTCAATGGTGGCTGCACAGGCAAGTCATACTTTCTTATATCGTGGCTGGGAAGTGCGTACAAAGGGAAATCCTCTTGCACACGCAATTTTACGTGGATATGTTGATAATCAGGGCAAATCCATGCCAAATTATCATTATGAGGATTTAATTACACTTTATGAATTATATCAGAAGAAAAATCTTGCAAATAAAGCTGTTATTGTTGATGCTAACCATGCCAATTCAGGAAAGAAATATTTACAGCAAATAAGAATTTGCAATGAAGTATTACATAGTTGTCGTCATAGCGATGAAATCAATTCTATGGTTAAAGGTTTCATGATTGAAAGTTATATTGAAGATGGTGCACAGAAGATTGGTGAGGGTGTATATGGAAAGTCAATTACTGACCCTTGCCTTGGATGGGAGAAGTCAGAGAATCTGATTTATACTATTGCTGACCAGGTATAAGTTAAATTATATGTAAAATAAAAAATGAGAGCAATAAATGCTCTCATTTTTTATTTCTTAAATTTATACCATAGGTTTTTCTTCAATATTGAATAATATTCCACAGAATGGAGGAAGTTCCACAGTAAATTGACTTCCGTTTTTAGTTATAGTAGGTTTAATAGGTGTAATATCTTTTTTTGTTTTACCGCCATAACATTCCCAGTCACTATGAATAATAGGAGTTAAAGCTGTACAGTTTGGAAGTGTAAAACTATATGTGACTGTCTGAGCATCATCAAAATGGAATAGGGCAGCAAGGCGTGAATGTTCAGCCTTTCTTTCTATAGCATAAACGCAGTCTTTTTCCTGATGGCAGTCAATCCATCTGAAACCATCTAAACTATAATCATACTTTGAAAGAGCTGGTTCGCTAAGATAAATTTTATTAAGCTGTTTCATAAATTTATAGAAACTATCATGCATAGGAAATTTTAAAATATTCCAATCCTGTTCCTGCTCTTCTGTCCATTCACGTAGCTGACCAAGTTCATTTCCCATAAAGTTGAGCTTTTTGCCAGGATGTACATACATGTATAAATACATAGCTCTTGCCTGAGGGAATTTCATATCATATTCACCGAACATTTTTTGTACAATAGTAGCTTTTCCATGTACTGTTTCATCGTGTGATAATGGAAGTAAATATTTTTCGCTGTAATAATACATCATAGAGAATGTAAGATTGTGATATAAATCTTTTCTAACCCAAGGATGTGCTTTAAAATAATTAAGAGTATCATTCATCCAGCCCATATCCCACTTATAATCAAAGCCAAGTCCGCCATATTCTACAGGAACTGTAACATTATGATAATTAGTTGAATCTTCGGCAATAAGCATGACATCTGGATGAAGTTCATGCAATCCACGATTCATTCGTTTCAAAAAGTTAAGGCTTGCAGGATTTTCTCCACGATTTTCATCACCACCCCAATAAATTAAACGGCTTACAGCATCCATTCTTATTCCATCAAAATGAAATTCTTTAATCCAGTAGTTAGCACATGATTGTAAAAAGCTACATACTTCACCACGAGCATGAATGAAATTACAACTTCCCCATTCGCTGTATGTATCATATTCTTCAGGATATTCATATAAAGTTGTACCATCATAACGGGCAAGTGCATAATCATCTACTGCAAAGTGTACAGGCACATAGTCCATAATGACGCCTATTTCGTTTTTATGACATAAATCGACAAGTTTCATCAGACCTTCGGCTTCACCATATCTGGATGTAGGGCTGAAAAAACCTGTATTCTGGTATCCCCATGAACAATCAGCAGGATGTTCACTAAGTGGCATAAACTCAATATAATTATATCCGTTTTCCTTAACATACTTTATGAGCTCAGGTGCTATTTCTTCGTATTTAAACCATCCGTTTTTATCGTCTGGATTTTTACGCCATGAACCAAGGTGAACCTCATAAATATTTATTGGTTTTTGAAAATGATTTCCTCTGTTCTTAAGCCAATTGCTATCATTAAATTTATAATTAGTTAAATCACGTACAATAGAAGCATTATTAGGGCGAAGTTCCATTCCGAATCCATATGGGTCACAGTGGTCTAATGCTTTTTTTGTTTCATCTTCCGGATAAATTCTATATTTATACATCATGTTAGGTTTTGCATTTTTAACAAAGCAACTGAAAACACCGCCATCATGTTCTTTTTGCATAGGGATTTCCTTCCAGTTGCTCGTTTCACAAATTAAAGAAACAGATTTTGCATTAGGTGCAAGGGTTCGGAATACAACGCCACCACCTTTTTGTACATGAGCACCAAAAAAATTATAGGCATCAAATGAATTGCCAAGAAAGAATTGATGAATATCCATATATGTATAAACTCCTTTAATATTTTTTACTTGAAAATATTTATTGTTTATATTATAATGTATATAGAATAATAATTCAAGTTCAGATTCAGACAAAATGTCGATTAAAAAACATATTTATAAGTTTTGTCGGATTATCTATATTTTAAATCATTAAATTTATATTATTTGTCGTGGTGATATTATGAAAAATGAATTAGACCGCAGAGTAAAATATACAATAGATATATTACAAAAATCATTAATTGCATTGATGCAGAAAAAGAGCATAAATCGTATTACTGTATGTGAACTTTGTAATTATTCAAATATACATCGTTCTACATTTTATATGCACTATAAAGATATTTATGATTTGC
>JAFTWL010000209.1 GCA_017465305.1 Ruminococcus sp.
AGAAACAAATGGAGAAACAGCTTTAAATATATTAGATGGCAAAGAAAAATGGTGCTGGTTATAAATATGATTAATAAATATATTTCTCACTATAAACAATTTCATTGCATCGCTCAAAAATGCCCTGACAGCTGTTGTATTGACTGGGATGTTGTAATTGATGATGAGGCTCTTAAACGTTTTCACAAAATTGATAAAATACGAGATTCAATTATTACAGATGAAGATAATGATTATATATTTAAAAGAAATGGACGTAACTGTCCATTCTTTAATAAAGAACATTTATGCGATATACAATCAGAATATGGTGAGGAAATGCTTTGCAAAACATGCAAGGCATTTCCAAGAATTATAAATGATTATGGAACAATGAAAGAATATAATCTTTCTTGTGCTTGTCCAGAAGCGACCCGTTTATTGCTACAAGCCTCAAATCTCCACTGCTTTTCGGAAAATGATACCCTTCCTTTAGAACAATCTACATATGATTCAACATGGATGCAACAACTTTTATCAGCAAGAGAAATGCTCTTTTCTCTCTGGAAAGAAGAAGAACAATCTGTTGGAAAATTGTTGGTACGAAGTATAATTTATGCAGAACAATGGCAGGACGTTGCAGATGATATATTAATTTGTTATCTCTCTCCCGATAGCATTCCAAAACTTCCTTCTTTTGTTTGCTGTCAGGAATTTCAACAACAAGGCGACTTAAAATCAATTTTAAATTTACATAAAGAAATGGAAATTCTAACAAAAGATTGGAATACTCTATGTCAATCACTTCAAAAAACAACACTAACTTCTGAAGACTGGAAAACATATCATAACTTTATGCAAAATAAACAACAAGAATTTCGAAATATTGCCTGGTATTACTGTTATCGATATTGGCTACAAGCCGTTTTTGATTATGATGTTCTCTCCAAAGTCAAACGCCTTGCAGTTGCCTGTATCATGATTTCCGCTATAGAGTGTATGTTATTGCGAGATACTGGCTCTCTTTCATTTTCTCAAAGAGTTCGTGTTGTACAACTGTATTCCAAAGAAGTAGAACACTCTGCAAAAAATCAACAGATATTGGAGGACGCTTTTTATTGCTTGGATGGATTTTCTGATGATAACTTATGTTCCCTTCTATTATCACAGCTTTAAAAATTATTTTAAAATATAAAATTATATAAAGCGATATGACTTATTTGTCATATCGCTTTTTCATATAAAAAATAATAATATATATACAATTCGTAAATTTTATATGATTCAGGAAAATTCTATTGACAAATTAAAAATTTCATGCTATTATGTATGCGTTGCACAACATATACAACACATACTACACTTAATACAGAGGAGGCGAATATATGTTCCAAATTGACCCGCTCTCGAGACAACCTGTATATGAGCAAATTATGAATCAGGTTGAAAAGTTTATTCTTAATGGAATTTTGACACCAGGGTCACAAATTCCATCTGTCAGAAGTATTTCTATCGAACACTCCATCAATCCCCGTACTATACTAAAAGCATATACAGAACTTGATGGAAAAGGATTACTTCGAGCAGTTCCTGGAAAGGGATACTATGTATGCGAAGACGCACTTCAGATTTTAAACAAAAGCAACACAGAATTATTAGGGACATTATCAAAAATGGTAACAAATATGGCATTGGCAAATGTCCCTGAAGAATCTGTTTTGCAATGTGTAAAAGATGCCTACACAAAATCAAGAAAGGAGAAAGCAAATGATTAAGACAACACATTTGAAAAAACAATTTGAATCTTTTACTGCACTCAGAGATGTATCATGCAATATTGCTGAAGGCTGTATTTATGGTATGGTAGGCTCTAACGGAGCAGGAAAATCAACTTTCTTACGCCTATTGACAGGTGTATATCAACCCGATGCCGGAAGTATTACTATTGATGGTCAACCTGTATGGGATAATCCGGATATTAAAAAACGTATTGCATATGTACCAGACGAATTATATTTTTTAGGCGGGGCAACTATGAACCGAATGGAACAAATGTATGCTTCTATTTATCCAAGCTTTCAAAAAGAATACTTCAGAAAATTAACAAAAAGGTTTGAATTAAACCCTAAAAAAGCCCTAAATACATTTTCTAAAGGTATGTGTCGACAGGCAGCAACTATTTTAGCTCTTTCTATTCGTCCTGATTATATATTCTTTGATGAAACATTTGATGGATTAGACCCAGTTATGAGAAATTTAGTAAAGAACTTAATATGCGAAGATGTTTTAGAACGTAATGCAACTGCTGTTATTACTTCTCATTCTCTCCGTGAACTAGAAGATATCTGCGACCAGCTTGCCCTGTTACATAAAGGTGGTTTAGTTCTGGAAAGC
This sequence comes from Ruminococcus sp., assembly GCA_017465305.1. Classification (GTDB taxonomy): domain Bacteria; phylum Bacillota; class Clostridia; order Oscillospirales; family Ruminococcaceae; genus Ruminococcus_C. The sequence continues at coordinate 2,374 of JAFTWL010000209.1, forward strand.
GATGTGCAAAATTTAAAAACAGAGCAATTTAAAATACAAATTGCATTTCCTTATCCATATGATAAAGAACTGTTTAAAGACATTGATATCAGACATTTTTCAAAGCAAGGCGTTGTTTCCAATATGATTGTGCATGGTGACAGAGAGAGTATAGTTTCAAAATTACAACTTATGAATCCTACAATCTTAGATGTGCTTCCACTTTCTCTTGAAGAAGTATTTACTTATGAAATGGAAACTCTCGGCTACTCATTTGCTATAGAATAAGGAGAGATTATGTATGAAGCTAAAAAACTCATTTTTCAGTAGAGGACTTTATTTAGAAGGTCTTAAACAATTAAGATTATTTGGAATCTTAGGATGCATTTTATCATCCGGATTATCCATTCTTATGTTATTAGGTCATGTATTTAGTGCAAAAAGTGCAGAAGCCAGCGGATTAAATTATTCACATTTAAGTAGTTATAGTGGCATTGATGCAGCTCCAGCTTTACTTGCTACATTTATGCTTCTTGCACCTCTTATGACATTATGGTTATTTCACTTCTTGAATAAAAGAAATTCTTCTGACTTTTTTCACGCAATCCCACATACACGACTTTGTTTATTTATCAGCTTTTTTACAGCAATAATAAGCTGGATAGCTGTAACAATTCTTATGAATGGCATGGTTTGTGTTTTAATAAATTTATTATTTAGCAAATATATTGATATTGCAATATCATCATTAATTTTAACAATGCTTTATTGCTTTTCTGCAAGCATGATTGTTTCATCAGCTATTCTTATTGCTGTATCAATAACAGGAACTGTTTTATCTAATATTTTATTAACTGGTATGATTCTTTTCATTCCTCGACTCTTGATTTATCTTTTGTATTATACACCTTTAGAAAGCATTCCTATTATGTATATTAAAGATGTTCCACTTTTATTAGATAACAATATTAATCCTGTAACGGGAATAGTATTTGATGCTTTCGGAATATATACAAACAATTATACACCTTTAATTGACCGTATTGATATTTCTTCCATAATCTATGGTATTGTACTCAGCATTATTTATTTGTGTATTGGTGCTTTCTTATTTATTCGCCGTAAAAGTGAAACAGCAGGAAAAAGTGCACCAAACCGCAAATTACAGGCAGTTTACAGAATTATTATTACAATGACTTATTGCTGTTGTATTATAACACCACTTATGATAGATAACAAAATTAATAGTATAAATAGCAGTTATTTTGAGTGGTTTGTTCTGTATTTAGTTGCTATTTTAATCTACTTAATGTATGAGCTTATCACAACAAAGAAAATAAAATCAATGGTTCATTCTATTCCTGGGCTTGGAATCGTTGCAGTATTAAATATAGTACTTATATTCAGTACTGGCTCTTTGATACAAAAAACATTGGATTATGCTCCTTCAGCAGAAGAAATAAACAGCTTTTCTATTGATTCTATCTCTAACCGATATAGTGGCAATGATATTTCTCTTTCTGATTATTTAATCATTTCTAATAATATTGAAATAAAGGATTCAGAAGCTATTCAAGCTGTATCAAAAGGATTATACGACTGTACTAACAAACTTAAAGAAGGCACAAATGAATATTATAATGCTATAACCGGACCAAACTATAGACCATATAATGTAAAAATAAATACAAATGATAATTCCAAATATCGTAGCATTCAATTAAATACTGAACAAGCTAATAAAGTAAATCAAGCTTTACAAGAAGAATTCTTTAAAACAGGATTGTGGAATCAAATTCCTGACATAAATAGTACCAGCGATTTATATGTATATGCTTCTTACTTAGAAATGCCTGTTCTTACAGACGGACAAAAAGCATCCTTATATGAATCTTTGAAAAAAGAAATAAAAAAAGTATCTATTGAAGAATGGCGTAAATGCTATATGGATTATGAATATAATGCTGTTTTTAGTATAGAATATTATACAAAAATAAATGGTGTATCCTATTTCTTAACCATCCCTGTTTATGATGAACTCACTCCAGAAACTGTACAAATGTTTTATGATATGGCTTATGTAAATCAGAAAGACCAGATAAAAGAACTTAAAGCCTTCATAAGCAACAAAAAAGATATAGAAAATTATAGTTGTACAGTTGAATATTATACTTATAATGAAAAAGAAAAATCCTATGATGCAAAAACATCAAATGATAATATAGACAATTTAATTGATGCTTTAGATTGCATGATAGACCAACCAATAAAAAATAAAGATGATTTTGTATCTCTAAGCTTCTATTCATATGAAGAAGAATTTGGGGAATATTCTGGAGATACTGTTTCATTCGCTGTAGATAAAGAAAAGATAAGAAAGATTTTAGAAAATGATAAAGAGTTAGATGATATTGACACTGAATTTTATCCTGAATAATTAACTTTTTAATCATTTATATATTAAAACCGCATGGTAAATTAAAATACCATGCGGTTTTTATTTTTAATAAATATATTTAAATCAAATTAAATTATAGCATGAGATAGTAAGTAGTCTTTCCAAATCGGAAGTGAACCGCCTCCAAGGTGTACGCCATCTGATGTATAATCAGAGTTAAGACATCCATTTTCATCAGTAAGAACTTCATTTAAATTTAAATAAAAACTATATTGACCATTAGCTTTTTGCTTAAGATATTCATTCTTTTCATTTATAGCTTCATTGTTTACGCCATCACCTTGTGCTGCTCTGTCTGCTGATACATTTATAATACTTTGAATATATATAATTGCATTAGGCTGTAATTCATGTATTTGATTTACTACGCTTTCATAATAATCAGCAAATGATTGCGATGTTCCCATAGTAAGCTCATTTATTCCAAACATAATATAAATTTTTCCGTATTGCTTGCTCTGCAGAAGACCTGTTAATGTATTATTAGAACTACCTTCAGGAGGAACAGGAATAGAAGATTCCATGGAATCGTAAACAGTTAATCCTACATCAGCAAAGAAATCTGTAGAACTATTCATATCTCCAAATAAATAAAGTCCTACAGTACGTGAATTGCCAATAAACAAAGCATCATCAAAATAGCTCGCATCTGCCTGACTGAAATTACGTTCCTGCACTGGCTTTTCTGAATTTGTTGTCGGCTCTGTTGACTCTTCACCATTATTTAAATTTTCTGAATTCTCTTCATTTTCTTTTGATGTTGTAATATTACTTTCTGTATTATCAGAATTTTCTGTAGAAACAGTAGTTGTTATTACTGTATTCATCGCAGAAGAATTTACTTTTGTATCATTATTATTTTTAGTTTCCCCTATTAGTCTCCATGGTATTAAAATAGATGATAAAACTACTAATATCAATACAGGACACTGTTTTAAAAATTTCACACCTTTTCCTCCTCATCACATAAATATTAAACTATAGTATATTCAACTTACATCAGAAATTAGCATACAAGAATGGATTACTTGATGTCGTAGCTAATTTATATACTGAATATAAGAATACAGCAAATAAAGCGACAGATATTATTATATTATTCTTATGCTTATTATATATCCTTGCCGGGAATGGCAGACAGAATATAACCGATGCAAGCAGAATGTACCAATAATCTTGTAAAGCCCTTATTACATCTTTTGTATTAACAAAATCCGCTGTTCCTGACGATAAGAACGGAAATAATCTTGAGAAATACGCACCTATATCACCTATATCTGTAATTGCAAATACTACCCATGTTAAAGGAATTATAAAAATGACATATACATGCTTTAAAATATGTGTCTTTTCAAGAAACTTTCCTAATACTAATTTTTCGAGAATAATTAAAACAAAGAA
>JAFTWL010000210.1 GCA_017465305.1 Ruminococcus sp.
AATATTTAATATGTAAATATATATAAATTAAAAGATGTCAAAATTAAATGAATTGCCTTGAAATTCTCTTTTCTTGCGTTAAAGAAAAAATTAAATTATTTTAGTCAGTAATTTATAAGAATTATATATTCTTTATATGTATGGCACAAGGCTAAAACAAAATATTATGAAAGGAAAAAGCTACTCTTGAAAACCTTAATCATATAATTATGATTTTATATGATAGGAAATTTCTTGGATACTGAATTTGTTTCTGTATTTTTAAGTAGTGGTGTTATGTTATGAAGCACATTAGAACTATTAACAAGGCAAATTTGAAGGAATCTGCTGCAAAGGGCGGATGCGGTAAATGTCAGGCTTCTTGTCAGTCAGCTTGCAAGACTTCATGTACAGTTGCTAACCAGAAGTGTGAACACTAAGAAAATGATAAATCTGAAATAATCCGTACATTGTTTATGGTAGTGTACGGATTATTTCAGTAAATTACAAAAACAACGGGACATTTCTGTCCCGTTTCTATTTACGAAAAAATATTTAATTTTTATTGTATATTGTATTCTGTTTTAGAATACATGGATTGAAATAAGGTGACGATTATGATACATAAATATAAACTATGTGGCTATAATGTAGTCTTGGATGTCAATAGTGGCGGAGTACATCTTGTAGATGAACTTACATATGATATGCTGGATAATATCGCTCCTCCATTGGCAAAGGTTTGTCCTGAAAATGTAGTAGAGAAATTATCCCGTTTTTATAATAAAGAAGATATTCTTTCTTGTTATGAGGAAATTCTTGAAGCATATCAGGAAAAAATTTTATTTTCAGAAGATGATTATGAAAAGTATGCTAATCATGCAGTAGCTTCACCGATAAAAGCTATGTGTTTAAATATAGCACATGATTGCAATTTACGTTGTGAATATTGTTTTGCTTCTACTGGTGACTTCGGCGAAGGCAGAAAGCTTATGACTTTTGAAACCGGTAAAAAAGCGATTGATTTCTTACTTAATATGTCAGGTGACCGTGAAAATCTTGAACTGGATTTCTTTGGCGGAGAGCCGCTTATGAATTTTGAAACGGTAAAGAAAATTGTAGAATATGCTCGTAGCCGTGAAAAAGAATATGGAAAGCATTTCAGATTTACTATTACTACTAATGGAATGTTGCTCACAGATGATAAAATTGAATTTATAAATCGTGAAATGTCAAATGTTGTTCTATCTATCGATGGAAGAAAAGAAGTAAATGACCGTATGAGAAAGCGTGTTGATGGCAGTGGAAGTTATGATAAAATAGTTCCTATGTATAAAAAACTTGTACAGCAACGTGGAGACAAAGAATATTATGTAAGGGGAACTTATACAAAATATAATATTGATTTCTCAAATGATGTATTTAGTCTTCTTGATGAAGGATTTGACCAAATTTCAGTAGAGCCTGTTATGTCTGATTCAAATGAACCATATGCTATTACTGAAGCTGATTTACCTGCAATTTTCAAGGAATATGAAAATCTTATGAATAAAATTGTTGAGCATGAAAAGACAGGAAAGAAGTTTAATTTTTTCCATTTTATGCTTGATTTAGACCAAGGTCCATGTGCTATAAAAAGACTTCGTGGATGCGGATGTGGAAATGATTATGTAGCTATTACACCTGATGGTGATATTTATCCATGTCATCAGTTTGTTGGTATGGAAGAGTATAAGATGGGTAATCTTGATGATGAAACATTTAATCTTGATATGAAAGCTGACTTTGCAAAAGCACATATTTATAGTAAGCCTGATTGTCGTAACTGCTGGGCAAAATTTTATTGCAGTGGTGGATGTAATGCAAATAATTATCAGTATGCTGGTGACATTAGAAAATCACATAAACTTTCATGTGAAATTGAAAAGAAACGACTTGAATGTGCCATTGTATTGAAAGCAATCAGAATGGAAAAAGATTAAAAGATGATAAATCAAAGGCGACAAGGTTTTTACCATGTCGCCTTTGATAATATTATTCAAAATGTTTTGCTGTTCTGAAGTTTATTTCTCCTGAATAAGGATTATATTTTATTTCAGTATTTTCATCTCTATGAACGAAATAATTAGCTTTATAAAATAGAGGAACAAACCATTTTTCTTGTATTATTTCCTGCTCAATTTCACTGCACATTTCAGCAAGATTTTTTTCATTTACTGCTGTGTCAAGAATTTTAATTTTAGAATCAATATCTGCATTACTATATGAGAATGGATTTTCACCTATTTTAAATTTGGATAAAACAGAGGCAGGACTATTTTCATTTCCGCTGAGTGAATATATTGCAATTGAGTATTCTCCTGATTTCAGGCGATATGTAAATTCTTCTTCAGAAACAGTTTCAATTCCTGCATAAAATTGAAGCTCTGCTTGCCAGTTTTGAACCATAGGATAAAATACTACACTATTTACGTCTTTTTCGCATATTAAAATATTTTCTGATGGAAGCGATTCTATATTCAAGGATTCCATGCCGTTTTTTAATATTTCTGTATATGAATCTTTATCATATTCTTCTGATTCAGGTTCTTTTATATAAGAACGATATAATTCCTTACCAGAGTATATTTCAGGAGGGATTAAACCATTTGCTGCTTTTAAGTCTAAGCCATCAGCTGAATCTATAGCACTCATTTTGGCACTTCTTAAAAGTGCTTCACGCACTTCTGGGTTTGAAAAAGTTTCACTTTCAGGATTAAAAATTAATCCTAATGTCGAAGTATAATGAGTAGAAACTTCATATTTATTTTTATTTTGATATTCATCTGCACCTACAGCTGTTGTTAAAATATCAGAGTCTTCTTTTGAAAATAGGTCTTCTGCCTGTTTATCAGTATTTCGGATTAAAAAAGTTAAATCAGATGGAAATACTCTTTGTGATACGCTGTTAGCATCATTACACTGCATATAAATTAAATTATCGTTTCCATATGGGTCATAAAACCATCTTCTCATATAAAAAGAACCATTTGAAATTACTGATTCTTCATCAAGTCCATATCTGCCTTTTGTTTTTTCAAAAAATTTTTGATTGCATGGCATAGCTGATGTTGAAGCAAGTAAATTTAGAAATTCAATATTTGCATAATCTAATTGAAAAGTAATACGTTCAGGGTTTTCAGCATAAACGCCGATTTCTTTGTAATCAGTTTCACCGTTTATGATAGACTGTGCATTTTTTAAGCATTTATATTTTTCTATATGTGGTGATTTTGTATCAGGATTAAAAATTCTCTGAAATGCAAATACAAAGTCATCAGCTGTAACTTGCCATGTTTCATCATCATCAATTAAAGAATTATGATTTTCATCATAATACCAGTATAAATCCGGGCGAAGTACAAAGGTATATGTCAGAAAGTCTTCACTTATACTATATGATTTAGCAGCAGCAGTTATAATCTGTCCGTTTTCGTCTTCTTCCATAAGTCCCTGCATCATATTTCTAAGAATAATTTTAGAGGATTTATCTGTGGCTGACTGGGGGTCAAGGTTCTGTGGATTTCCGATTAAAGTATATGTAAAAAGATAGCCTGAACCATCCGAGTCATCTTTTTTAAATGGATTTGTACAACCAGTAAATAAAAATATGCCTATGATAAGAAAGCAAAGTGAACGTAATTTTTGCATAGTGTCTTAAAATCCTTTCTTTTAGTTGTCATTGTAAAAAATATTTCTATCTTTTTATTATATCATTGCTTTTGAGATTCTGCAATATAAAAAATAAAATTTTCATCAACTCAGCACATTTAATATTGCTAATTCGATATAATTTTATTAAAAATGAGATTTAAAATAGAATTTAATTTTACTTGACAAATTAAAGATAATATGATATAATATATAATAAAAAAATCTTTTTTTATTTGTAGAGATAGAGTTTTAAAGCTTATTTTAAAATATTTTTAATTATAATGTAAAATCAAATTTTTAATTGGCTTAATATAATTTGCTGTAAAAATACGTTTTAATTAAGGGGTTAAAATGTATTATTTATTACAAAATGAAAAAATAAAAACGAAAGGAATCATAGTATGAAGGATAAAATTACAATTATTATTCCATGTTATAATGAGCAGGAAACAATACCAATATTTATTAGTGAAATGGACAAAGTCTATAATCATATGCAGAAATCATATGATATTGAAATGGAATATTTATTTGTCGATGATGGTTCAAAGGATAAAACATTATCTGTAATGAAAGAAGCTGCTGAAAAATATTCTCATGTAAACTATATTTCATTTTCAAGAAACTTTGGAAAAGAAGCTGCTATGTTTGCAGGACTTGAAAATGCTGACGGAGATTATGTTGTTATTATTGATGTGGATTTGCAGGACCCTCCTGAACTTGTTGAAGAGATGTATACTACAATTAAAAATTCTGATTATGATTGTGTAGCGTCAAGACGTGTGACAAGAACAGGTGAATCTAAAATCCGTTCTTTCTTTGCAAGAATGTTTTATCGTATGATTGGTAAAATTTCTAAAACTAATATTGTTGACGGTGCAAGAGATTTTAGAATGATGACTCGCCAGATGGTTGATTCTATTGTTTCTCTTAGAGAGTATAATCGTTTTTCAAAGGGAATATTCCAGTGGGTTGGATTCAATACAAAATGGATTGCATTTGAAAACAGAAATCGTGTTGCAGGTACTACGAAGTGGTCTTTCTGGGGATTGCTTGTATATGCTATTGATGGAATAGTTGCATTTTCCACAGCACCGCTTGCATTGTCTTCTATTATAGGTATATTGTTCTGTATTATTGCATTTATTATGATATTATTTATAATATTTAGAACACTTATATTTGGAGATAGCGTATCGGGTTGGCCATCACTTGTTTGTATAATTTGTTTTGCTACAGGTATACAACTTTTTTGTAATGGCATTACAGGACTTTATATGTCAAAAACATATTCAGAAGTTAAAAAACGTCCACAGTATATAATTAAAACTCAGAGCAAGGATAATAAAAATAACAATAATTAAATTTAAAACTAATAATCGCTTATAAAATTATTTTTTAATGTTTTTATAAGCGATTTTTTATATCAAAAGGATTAAAGTAAATATGAATATAAAAGAAATAAGAGCTGTTTATAATGATAGTATAGTCAGAGTATATCAAGCTTATTGCAAAGAAATAGCGTGTGAAGCTGTTAAGCTTGGAACATTTGGAGACAGATTTAAATTAAGTCGTATGACATGGATAAAGCCATCATTTTTATGGATGATGTATCGTTGTGGATGGGGATTAAAAGAAAATCAGGAACATATACTTGCAATAGATTTAAAGCGTAGTGCTTTTGATTATTTGGTAAAAAGTGCAGTTGTTTCGACATATAGTGAATCGTTAAATATATCTCATGATGAGTGGAAAAAACAAATACAAAACTCTGATGTACGTGTGCAATGGGACCCTGAAAGGGATATTTATGGTAATGCTTTAGATTATCGTTCCATTCAGTTAGGTTTAAGGGGAGATGCAGTAATTCGTTATATTAATGACTGGATTGTTAATATTGATGATATTACAGATTATGTTTCAGAATTGAGACAGAAAAGAGATGAAGGAGTAGATATATCTGGTATTCTTCCAAATGAAAAGGTATATAAATTTGATTAAATAAAGTTTATTATAATATATAAAAAATCGGCTTAAAATGAAATTTTAAAGCCGATTTTTTATTTCTAAATTACATAACACCAACTAATCCACATATAAGTACTATAATACCTAAAACAATTCTATACCATCCAAATACAGTAAAGTCATGTTTTCTTATATAATCCATAAGGAAACGAATTATAAAAACAGAAACTAAAAATGCTGTAATCATTCCTACTAATAATATTGCTATTTCCATTCCTGTGAAATGAAGTCCGAATTTAACAAGTTTTAAAAGGCTTGCTCCTGCCATAACTGGTACAGCTAAATAGAATGTAAATTCAGCAGCAGCAGTACGTGATACTCCTAATAATAAAGCACCTACAATAGTAGCTCCTGAGCGTGATGTTCCTGGGAAAACAGCAGCTATTAACTGAAATACGCCTATAAGCAGAACTGTTTTATAATCCATTCTACTTATTGTAGTAATACGAGGTTTTCTGTTTTTATTCCATCGCTCTATGATAATAAAAGCAATACCAAACAAAATTAACATAATAGCTACAGTAGTAGGATTGTAAAATAATTTGTTAAATAAATCATCGAATAATAATCCAATGATAGCTGCTGGTACACAAGCAACTATTACTTTACACCACATTTGTAAAGTACTTTTTTTAATACAAGCACCTACTCCAGATTTGGACAATGGGTCTGGATTATTTTTTTTAGCGAATGGCCATAATTTACTCCAGTATATAACCACTACTGCTATGATAGCTCCGAGCTGGATGACAACATCAAACATTTCCTTAAAATCTTCACTTGCATTCAGATGAATAAATTCGTCTACAAGAATAAGATGTCCTGTACTGCTTACAGGAAGCCATTCTGTAATACCTTCTACAACGCCAAGAATTAAGGACTTAAGTAATTCCCATAAATACATATATTGTAATTCCTTTCCAATAGCTTATTTAAATATGCGTTTTCATTATAGCATAGAATTTTATGCACGTCAAATATTTTTATGACTTAAAAAGCTATTTTTCTGAAATTATAAATGTAATTGCAATATCAGAATAAATATGTTATAATATAAATACAAATAATAACACTATTTTCTACAAAAAATATAAAAAAACGGGAGTGTCTATTATGTTACAATCAAAAGATAATTTAACAGATTTAAAGTATTTGCAATGTCTCTCAGAACTATATCCTAATATAGCAAGTGCTTCTATGGAGATAATTAAGTTAGAAGCTATTTTAAATCTTCCAAAGGGAACAGAACATTTTATTACTGATATACATGGAGAATACGAGGCTTTTTCTCATGTATTAAAAAATGGTTCAGGTTCTGTAAAAAAGAAAATTGATGATGTTTTTGGGCATACTCTTACACACGCTGATAAAAAATCTCTTGCGACACTTATTTATTATCCTAAAGAGAAAATGGATATTGTAAAAAAGACTGAAAAACATATAAAGGACTGGTATAAGATAATTTTATATCGTCTGATAGAGATTACAAAAACAATTGCATCTAAATATACAAGAACTAAAGTTCGTGAAGCAATGCCTGATGACTATGCTTTTGTTATAGAAGAACTTATTACAGAAAAGCCTGAAATATTGGACAAAGAAGCTTATTACGAATCAATAGTAAAAACTATAATTCAAATAGGAAGAGCAGAAGAATTTATTGTTGCACTTTCTGAGCTTATTCAGAGGCTTGCTGTAGATAGACTTCATATTTTAGGCGATATATATGACAGGGGACCCGCACCTCATAAGATTATGGATAAGTTGATGAAATATCATTCTCTTGATATTCAGTGGGGAAATCATGATGTTGTGTGGATGGGAGCAGCTGTTGGACAACTTGCCTGTATTGCAACTGTAATAAGAAATTCTGCACGTTATGGAAATATTGATATTATAGAAGACGGATATGGAATAAATCTTTTGCCTTTAGCTACATTTGCTATTGAAACATATAAAGATGACCCTTGCAGTTGCTTTAAAATTGATAAAACACATTCAAGTAATTCAGTTGAAACAGCATTACAAATGAAAATGCATAAAGCAATTGCTGTTATTCAATTTAACCTTGAGGGACAGCTGATTAACCGTTATCCTTCTTTTGGGATGGATAACAGGCAACTTCTTCACCTTATAGATTATGATAAGGGTACTATTTTTTATGAAGGTAAAACATATAATCTTTTAGATAAAAATTTTCCTACTATAAATCCTGATTCACCATATGATTTGACAGCTGAAGAACAATTTGTTATGGATAGATTGAAATCGGCATTTGAACATTGTGAAAAGTTGCAGCGACATATGCAATTATTATTAAATAAAGGCAGTTTATATAAGATATGCAATGGAAATCT
>JAFTWL010000211.1 GCA_017465305.1 Ruminococcus sp.
GAATGCCAATATCTTCTCTTATTTCATTCATTACAGATTGATAGGCATTTTGATTATTTTGAAAATCATTTGAATAACTATCATTAGAATCAGGAGCTTTTTCAATATTAGGTTTTGATACTGATTTAATAGCTTTTTTTGATTCGGGCTGTTTTCTTACACTATCAATTGTAGCAAGTAGTGATTCTATATCAGCTCTTGCATTAGCTCTTGCAGAAGAGTTTAGTTTTTGTGATTGAAGATATTTTTCTGCATCTGATTTAGATAAATTTTTCTTTTTTGATTCAGAAATATTATTCTGTCTGACCGGTTGAACGTAGTCTTGATTATTATAGTTTTGAGTAATATCATTTTGTCTTGTTGGCTGAACGTAGTCCTGATTATTATAGCTACGAGGAATATTATTCTGACTAATTGGCTGAACGTAATCCTGATTATTATAGTTACGAGCAATATCATTCTGTCTAACTGATTGAACATAGTCTTGATTATTATAGTTTTGAGGAATGTCATTCTGTCTAACTGGCTGAACATAGCCTGATTGTTATAGCTACGAGGAATATCATTTTGTCTAACTGGCTGAACGTAGTCCTGATTATTATAGTTTTGAGGAATGTCATTCTGTCTAACTGGCTGAACATAGTCCTGATTGTTATAGCTACGAGGAATGTCATTCTGTCTAACTGGCTGAACATAGTCCAGATTGTTATAGCTACGAGGAATATCATTTTGTCTTGTTGGCTGAACATAGTCCAGATTGTTGTATCTTTGAGGAATTTCATTATAATTATTGTTGTTTTTATTTGAAACAAATTTTTCATAATACTCCATTGGCTCTAATGGCTTTCTCTCGTCAGCAAATCTTTTAACTTGTTTCATTTTTTCAGTATTCTGAATCTGCACATGACGTTTTTCTTCTTTAATATTATGTGGATGTTCATATGGTTCGCCACGATTAGCAGATATTGTAGCTTTTACTACATCAGAAGTACGCATTGGTTGTTCATAATAACTTTGATTGTATTCTGATTTATGTTCAGATATTTCTTTTACAGGTTTTCCATAGTATGTAGGATTTGGTGGAGGTGGAACTTGAGTAGATTTTTTAGGTTCTTCTTGTACCTTTTTATTAGAAGAGTCCTGAGTAGATGTATTATTACGAGCTGTTTTTTGGCGAGCAGCTTTTTGCTCAGCAATTTTTTGTTCTCTTCGCTGATTGCTAAGCTGAGATAATGATTTCATATTTGACGGTTTTGAGTTTTGAGGATTTTTTTGTGTACTCATATGTTTTGTTGTCATTGTTACTGATATTATAATAATACTTCACGCTATTGTAAAAATTATAACTTTTACAATAGCGTAAAATATAAATATTTTCAGTAACTTACTCCTTTCTTATTTTTTAAAAGCGTAAGTACAAAAACGGTCTGTTAGTTGCATCAACTAATAATATGCTTGATATAATTAACACTGCTATTGCAAGTATTGTACCAGAAACGGAAATAACTAAATTAGCCTGAGGGCTTTTTTTCATTATACGCTTTGGTATTTCTAAAATAGGGAAACAGCAGATAAGAGCTACTATTATTAAATATATGTTTGCTATAAAAGATGATTTTAAAAGTGGGTCAATAAAACCATTTTCACCTAATCCAAACATGCATTTTAAGCAAGTAGATAACTCTCCTAAGTCTTCAAAATAGAAAATTCCAAAACCAATGATAATTACTACCTTGTTGTATATATGTCTTATAAATAACGGAATTTTTTTCATATTCTTTTTTCCGACTAACATTTCAATAAGTACAAAAAAGCCGTAGTATAGACCCCATAAAATATAGTTCCAGCTTGCACCATGCCATAAACCTGTGCAGAACCATACAAGGAATAAACCACCGAATTTGCGGCGTTTTCCGAAAATAGGCATATAAAGTACATAATCACGGAAAAATGTTCCGAGGGAAATATGCCATCTTTGCCAAAACTCAGTTACATCCTTACATAAGAACGGATAACGGAAGTTTTCAAGGAATTTGAATCCAAGCATACGACCAAGACCTATTGCCATATCAGAGTATCCGGAGAAATCAAAATAAATTTGCATAGAATAGAGGATAACACCAAACCATGCTCCAAGGGTTGTTTGTGAATTTATATTTCCATTAGCTAAGAATTGGTCTACAACAGATGCAAGATTATCAGCGATGATAACTTTTTTTCCAAGACCTATTATAATTCTTGTAAGTCCTTCGCTTATATCAGGAGCAGTAATTTTACGGTTGTCCAAATCAGGAGCGATTGTTTCATATCTTACAATAGGACCTTGTGTAATGATAGGGAACATAGATATGTATAATAAGAAATTTGAGAATTTCTTTTCAGCTTGTACTTTGCCCCATGCACAGTCAACAAGATAAGAAATTGCTCTGAATGTATAAAAACTTATTCCGAGTGGTAAATGCGATGATATTTTAGGAACAGGAATTGATGTAGAGAAAATTGCATTTATGTTTTCTACAAAGAATCCTGTATACTTAAATAAAACAAGTATTCCAATATTACATAATATTGAAGTAATCAGAAGTCCTTTTGTCTCTTGATTTTCATACGTTCGTGATGATAAAACTTTTCCGAATGCAAAATTCATGAGTGCGCTTATTAACAGAAGCCATATGAATTCTGTTTCACCCCAAACATAGAATATAATGGAGAAGAATACAAGCATTGCATTTCGATAACGATTTTTTGTTGCATAATAAAATATAAAAAATACAATAAAAAATAAATAAAGAAAAAATAAGTTTGAAAAAGCCATATAAATACCACTGCCTCATTTCTCTGCCCCATGATAATCCGCTTATTTTCTTTCTCTTTTGCGGTACTTCGGACAATTTTTTATTATTTTGATAGCACAAAATTTATAATGCAAATAAGATAAAAACAAAAAAATAAAATAAATAATTCTTTATAATTCGTCATATTGCATACAAATCGCACTTTATCTTTATATATTATACAATATCAGTCAAATAAATGCAAGCATACAGTTTAAATTTTTCTATCATTTTAAAAAAATAATATTATGCACAAAAAGCGAGAGTTAAAACTCTCGCTTTTTGTGCATATTTTATAGATTATAAAAGTTATTTTGTAGAATTTTTTTCTACTGATTTGTCTTCAATAACACCTTTTAAGCCAGCAGCTAAACCAGCAAGACCTTGTATTTCACTTGGAATAATAATTTTTGTAGCCTGACCATCAGCAGCTTTGGCAAATGCTTCAAGAGCTTTAAGTTGTAATACTGCTGCATTTGGATTTGCCTGATTAAGTTGTACTAAACTTTCAGCAAGAGCTTTTTGAACAACTTCGATTGATTGTGCTTCACCTTCAGCAATTCGTATTTTTTGTTCACGTACAGCTTCACCTTGTAAGATAGTAGCCTCTTTTTGAGCTTCAGCACGAAGAATAGCGGTTTGTTTATCAGCTTCAGCACGGAGGATTTTAGATTCCTTTTCACCTTCAGCAACAGTAACTTGATAAGATTTTTCAGCTTCTGCTTGTAAAATCTTTTCACGTTTTTCACGTTCTGCTTTCATTTGTTTTTCCATTGCATCACGGATTTCTGCTGGAGGAAGAATGTTTTTTAATTCTACACGAATTACTTTAATACCCCAGCGGTCTGTTGCGTGGTCAAGAGTACCTGTAATTTTAGTATTTATAAGGTCACGTGATGATAATGTAGCATCAAGTTCAAGTTCACCAATAATATTTCTAAGAGTTGTTGCTGTCAAATTTTCAATTGCAGAAATAGGACGTTCTACACCATAAGTAAATTGTACAGCATTTGTTACCTGAAAGAATACTATAGTATCTATTTGCATAGTAACATTGTCTTTTGTAATTACTGCTTGTGGTTTGAAGTCCAGAACCTGTTCTTTAATAGAAACCTTTTTAGAAACACGGTCTAAAAATGGTACTAAAAAATGAATACCTGTTTCCCATGCTTTATAAAAAGCCCCAAGTCGTTCAACAACATAAATATTAGATTGTGGAACAATTTTAATTCTGGTTAAAAGAATAATGAAAATAAATACTATAACAGCTAATAAAGCCCAAAAGCCCATATTACATACCTCCGATTAAATTATAATTTTTATGCTTTTGATAAAATTTTTTGCATTTCCTTTTGTGGAGCAGGACATACAAATAATTTTGCTCCATTGATTTCTTTTACTTGTACAACTGTACCTTCCGGAATTTTTTCTCCTGAGGATGAAACAGCAATCCAGTCTACATCATTTAGTCTTGCTCTTCCTGTATCTCTTTCATTATCAATTTCTTGTATAACTACTGCAAATTTGCCTATATCTTGACGTATATTAGTATCTTTAACGCCGAAAGTAAAAATCTTTTTTAAAATAGGTCTTGCAAAGATAAGCAATAATCCCGAAATTGTGATAAAAAGTAGTGCCTGGATAAAAATATTATCACTTAATAAAGAAACAATAAAAGCGACAAGTGAACCAGCTGCAAACCAGATTGATACAAGTTGTTGTGTTGCAAATTCTGCAATTACTGTAAGAATAAATATAACACACCATATTAACATCATCATATATATGCCACCTTTCTATCTGGATTTTTAATTCATCTTGTGATTATATTTTATCATATTATTTTAATTTTGTAAAGTACTTTTTATAAGAAAATTTAAACAGGCATATATTTTTAAATAAGCAATAGCTGTTAAATAAAATTTTATACTTTTTATACTATAGTTCCACCACCAACAACTATATCATCCTGATATAATACAACAGCCTGCCCTGATGTAATTGCTCTCTGTGGCTCATCAAATACTATATGTAGTCTGTCTGGTTCAGGTTGTGATACTGTTGCCCATTGTTCTTTATGACGATAACGGACTTTTGCTTTTACTCTTATAGGTTCTTTTAAATAATCATACGCTATTAAGTTAATATCAACTGCATCTAATTCACTTGAAAATAAATCTGAATTTTCACCAAGTACAACCTGATTAGTTTCCATACATTTTTTACACACATAATGTGGTGTTTTTAATGAAAGACCTAATCCTTTACGTTGACCGATTGTATAGCGTATAGAACCATTATGTACTCCTAATTTATTTCCGTTTAAGTCTACAAAATTTCCTGATGGATATGTTTTTCCAGTATATCTTTCTATGAACGAAGCATAATCTCCATCAGGTACAAAACAAATATCCTGACTATCTTTTTTATGAGCATTTAAAAAACCTTGCTGTGAAGCGATTTCTCTTATCTCTGATTTATGATATGAGCCTAAAGGAAATTTAATATGTGCAAGTTGCTCCTGAGTAAGTGAGTATAATACATAGCTTTGGTCTTTTGTTTCATCAACAGCTTTTTTCAAGAGATAACGGTTTAATTTTTCATCATATACTACCTGAGCATAGTGTCCTGTAACAATATAATCAATTTGTAATTCTTTAGCACGATTGAATAATTTTTCAAATTTTAAAAATCTGTTGCAGTCAATACATGGATTAGGTGTACCGCCTTGCTCATATGTTTCAACGAATCTGTCTATTACATGTTTTTTGAAATCTCCTGTAAAATTGAATACATAGTAGGGAATACCTAAACGATATGCTACACTTTTAGCGTCTTCTACATCAGATAGTGAACAGCAACTGCTTTCACCATTTACTCCTATTTCTTCGTTGTAAAATAGTTTCATTGTAACACCAGTACATTCAAATCCTTGATTTTGCATAATATATGCTGCAACAGAACTATCTACACCACCACTCATTGCAATTAAAGCCTTATTATTTTTTATTTCAGACATAAAGTCAACTCCTCAATATAATATATAATGCTTATTTATGATAATTATGATTTTAATATACCATAGTTCATTTTCTTTGTCAAGTTTATAACTTTAGTAGGTTATGAATATAAAAACTGTGATTAAAATTTAACCACAGTTTTTATGTAAAAAATTATTCAGTTTTAGAATTTAAAATGCTGTCCCATGTAGGATTTAATCCAGCAGCATTTTTTGCATAATATGATAAAATGAAAGAAGCATCATCAACTGAAATTTCATTATTTTTATCAACATCACCATTTGAGATATTTTTAAATTCTTCTTTTCCTTCTACATCTAATCCAGCAGCTTTTTGTGCATAGTAAGATAAAACAACAGAAGCATCATCAACATCGACGTTTCCATTGTCATTAGCATCTCCACATAAACCTTCAGTGTCATTGAAATCAAGAGACATATCCTTGCCCTGTAAATTTACAATACTTCCATCTGAAAGGGTTACAGTATAAGTGCCATCATCGTTTTTAGGAATACTGCTGTCATATGAGAACATCGATGAATTTGATGACAAAATAGAATTTTCATAGCCAATCATATAGGAACCATTTAAAGCATCTGTATAATACCAGAGTTCATTTTCTGTTCCCGTGTCAAGGCCTATCGCATTCCATGTATGACCTGTACCATACATCTGGACTTGTTTTATGGTTTCTGAAAAGCTGTTTTCCTGGAGATAAGAAACATATTTGCCTATAAGTTCAGCATAGCTTGAACAAGCACCAATGCCACCAACCATAACGCTTACATAGTCATTGGACATATTAGGAAGCATACTCCAGTTTGTATCATTACCTGTATAGGCACCATATTCATCTTCTATATAAGAATGACCAGGAGCTGAATTATTTTTCAAGTAATTGCAAATAGCTTTAATTAAATCTTTATCACTTGAATCAACAGTGCAGTTATTTTCATGTAGTATATTTTCAAAATATTTTTCTCTTAGGCTATCCATATATGGCGTATTATATAA
>JAFTWL010000212.1 GCA_017465305.1 Ruminococcus sp.
GTGCACTTTTATTATATTGCTGTAATATTGTAATGATAATTGAGATTCATGGAAATAATATTATATCTGATGAAAAAATTTATTCTGCTTTAGATTCAGCAGGAATCAAAAAAGGAGTATTTATAGGTGATATTGATTTTTCACATTGTGAAAATATGCTTTATACAAATATAGATGAATTTTCATTAGTATCAATACGACATACTGGAAATAGAATTGTTGTGGAAGTTACTGAATCGCAGGAAAAACCTGAAATGCTTTTAGAGAGAATTCCATGCAATATTATTTCTGCTTATGATGCATATATTACAGAAGTTTCAGTACAATGTGGTCAGCTTATGAAACTTGTAGGAGAGCCAGTACAAAAAGGTGAATTGCTTGTAAGCGGTGTACAGTTAGATGGTTCAGGGCATATTACATTGCGTCATTCTTTAGCAAAAATTATAGGTACATATACAATAGAACAGTCCTTTTCTTGTCCGTATATTCAGGAGATACGAACAAAAACGGGAAATGAAATTCGTCAGAAGTATTTAAATTTTCTTTCTTTAAAGTTTCCACTTAAAAGAGATAATAATAATTTTTTGAATTATAATTTATATGAAAAAAATATTCCGCTTATGATTTTTGGTAAAAAACTGCCTATAAGCATAGAACAAATAGTATATCAGGAATATGATACAACACAAATAGAGTATAATTCAGATGAAGCCAAAGTAAATTTAAAAGAACAAAAAGAGCGATATGAAAAAAATTTTCTTTCTGATGTAGAAATCATAAATCAAAAATTAACTGAAAAAAAAACAGAGACCGCCATAGAATGGACAGTCTCTTATACAGTTTCAGGTGATATAGGTGAAACAAAAGAATTATATTTAAAGTAATATAATGATTTTGTTTATATGTAGTTTTGTCTTAATCCAGGAAGTCTTTTACTTTTTTACTTCTGCTTGGGTGTCTGAGTTTTCTAAGAGCTTTAGCTTCGATTTGACGTATTCTCTCTCTTGTTACATCAAATTCTTTTCCTACTTCCTCCAAAGTTCTTGAGCGACCATCTTCCAGGCCGAAACGAAGTTTCAATACTTTTGCTTCTCGGTCTGTTAATGTTGAGAGAACTTCATTTAATTGTTCTTTTAATAGCATGAGAGAAGCTGCATCTGCTGGAGCCGGAGCGTCGTCATCAGGAATAAAATCTCCAAGGTGACTATCTTCTTCTTCTCCTATAGGTGTTTCAAGAGAAACTGGATCTTGAGCGATACGCATAATTTCTCTTACACGTTCAGTTGGCATATCAAGTTTTTCTGCAATTTCCTCAGCTGAAGGGTCACGACCTGTTTCATGCAAAAGCTGACTTGAAACTTTTTTTACTTTTGTAATTGTCTCAACCATATGAACAGGGATACGAATAGTTCTTGCCTGGTCGGCAATGGCACGAGTAATAGCCTGACGAATCCACCATGTCGCATAAGTAGAAAATTTAAAACCTTTTGTATAATCAAATTTTTCTACAGCTTTCAGAAGACCAAGATTGCCTTCCTGAATTAAATCAAGAAACTGCATTCCACGTCCAACATATTTTTTAGCAATACTTACAACAAGACGTAAATTTGCTTCAGAAAGACGTTTTTTTGCACTTGAATCGCCTTTAGCCATACGCATAGCTAAATCAGTTTCTTCATCAGGGGATAATAGCGGAACACGACCTATTTCTTTGAGATAAATCTTAACATGGTCATCAATAGCAATTCCTTCAGTTGAAAGTGCCATTTCTAAATCATCCATTAAATCA
>JAFTWL010000213.1 GCA_017465305.1 Ruminococcus sp.
ACAGAAATAGGTGTTTTTATCTGATGAACCCATGTTGTATAGTAATCAATACTTTCATTGCGTTCATTAAGATATTTGGTAGTATTAAAATTATTTGCTTCTTTTAGCTTATGAATCATATTTTGATAATCTTCTTCAGCAAGAGTATGAGGATTAGGAAGAGATTCAGTCATAATAAGAATATTATTAAGCAATTCTTCGCATTTTTCATGATGTTTGCAGAATATTTGAAAGTGAATAAATGCTATTACAATTCCAATAGTTATACAAAGAATAGCGGCATATAAAACAGCTTCTATCTCAAGATTGTAAAGAGAAAAAATTAAAGCAAAGATAAATGAAAATAAAGAAAATATAGTTAATATATATCGATACTGATGAAAATATTTTTTAAATAACTTGTATTTTTTCATTTTATTATATAATACCTCATAATTCAATTATATATCCTATTCCAACTTTAGTTTTAACAAAATTATGTAATCCTATGCTATCTAATTTTTTACGAAGACGTGCAATGTTTACTGTAAGGGTATTTTCTTCTACATAACAATCCATTTGCCATAGCTTTGTCATTAAAGTATCACGGCTTACAGCTTTGCCTTTGTTTTCAAGTAGAGTTTGTAAAATACGAAACTCGTTTTTTGTTAATTCAATTTTTTTATCTTTATATAATATAGTTGTATCATTCAGATTTAAAACAGCTCCTTTATGCTCTATAACTGGAATTTTATCTGACATATCATACGTTCGTCTAAGAATTGCCTGAACCTTTGCTATCATTACATTAGGGTCAACAGGCTTTGCAATAAAATCATCTCCTCCCATATTCATGGCCATTACAATATTCATATTATCTGAAGCAGATGAAATAAAAACGATTGGTATATTTGATATTTTTCTTAGTTCTGTACACCAATGATAACCATTAAAAAACGGCAACATGATATCAAGCAAAATAATATGAGGGTCATATTCTATAAATTCAGGAATAATATTTTGAAAATTGTGTATACAGCTCACATCGTAATTCCATGATTGAATATGTTTCTTCATTGCAGTAGCAAGTGCGTTGTCATCCTCTACAATCAATATTTTATACACTTTAAATTTCCTTCTTTTCTTTATTTATCAATTAAATTTTTTAAATACAATAATTATTTTCATTCATATTATGGTCGATAATATCTTGTAAAGTAATGCCGTCCAGATATTCAGTTATTGTTGCATAAAGTCCTTCCCATACATAAAGTGTCATACATGTATCGGCTCTCTGACATTCATTTGGAGAATGGTCAAGGCAAGAAATAGGAGCGAGGTTTCCTTCTGTTATTCTTAGTATTTCGCCAACAGTATATTTATCTGGAGTTCTTGCAAGCATATAGCCACCCTGATAACCTCGATTTATTTTTAACAATCCTGATTTACTAAGTAATGGAACAATTTGCTCAAGATATTTTTTTGAAATTCCCTGACGCTCTGCAATTTCTTTTAATGCAATGAATCCTTCATCTTTATGAATAGCAAGTTCAAGAAGCATTCTTAGTGCATATCTTCCTTTAGTTGAAATTTTCATTATATTAACTCCTTTTTATAAAAATTTTATATATCCTATTATAACATAGGTTTTATATGTTTTCAAGTGTATTTTTATTGGTTAATAATTATTATTTAATCAGAACTGTCACTAAACTGTAATAAGGTTATTATATAATAAAATCATAAATGAAAGGAGTTAATAAAAAATGAGTATTTTAATGGCAAATCAATTATGCAAAACTTATGGACGAGGTGAAAGCGAAGTCAAAGCACTTGACCATGTTTCTGTTAGCATTGAAGACGGTGAGTTTGTTTCTA
Source organism: Ruminococcus sp. (assembly GCA_017465305.1). Classification (GTDB taxonomy): domain Bacteria; phylum Bacillota; class Clostridia; order Oscillospirales; family Ruminococcaceae; genus Ruminococcus_C. Next base: position 1,858 of record JAFTWL010000213.1, read on the forward strand.
TCATAGGAACTTCAGGAAGCGGAAAATCAACATTACTTAATATGCTTGGTGGACTTGACAGACCTACTTCTGGTGAAGTAATTGTTTCAGGTAAAGAAATTTTTAAAATGAATGATGAAGCATTAACTATATTCAGAAGAAGAAATATCGGTTTTGTATTTCAAAATTATAATCTTGTTCCTGTCCTCAATGCTTATGAAAATATAGTTTTTCCCATTGAATTAGATGGTTCTGATGTAGATAAGAAATATGTTCAGACGATTATACAGATGCTTGGACTTGAGAAAAAATTAAAAGCTATGCCTAATCAGCTTTCAGGAGGTCAGCAACAGAGAGTAGCAATTGCTCGTGCATTATCTTCCAAACCAGCAATTATTTTAGCTGATGAGCCAACAGGAAATCTTGATAGCAAAACAGGAATGGATGTAATATCTTTATTGAAAATGACAAGTCGTGAATTTAATCAGACTATTGTTATGATTACTCATAATGAAGAAATTGCATTGATGGCTGACCGTATGATTAGAATTGAAGATGGAAGAGTAGAATTGGGGTGATAGGGGATGTTGAATAATAATAATCAAATAGCAGTAAATAGAATCAGCAAACGTTCTATGAAACAAAATAGAGTTCGTAATATGTTTGCAGTACTGGCCATTATACTTACAACGTTTATGTTCACTACTGTATTTAGTATTGGTTTTAGTCTTGCAAAAAATATGAATGTTATGACATTGAGGGGGCAGGGAACAAAATCAACAATTTTTCTTGCAAATCCTACAGAAGAGCAAATTTCACAGGTAAATGATTGTAAATATCTTAATGCTGCGGGTATAAATATTCACACAGGAAAAGCACAGAGTTTAGATAATTCAGAAACAGTTATTTCTCTTGATTATTATGATAAAACAGAATTTGAAGAAAATTTTATTCCAGCAATCAGTGATTTAAAAGGAAACTATCCAACAAATAAGATGGAAATTATGCTGTCAAAAGCAGCATTAGATGCATTAGACATTGATAATCCCAAAGGTCAGATGGATATTCATGTAACCATTGACGGTAAAGATGAGGTATTTAAATTATCAGGATGGTTTACAGATTATCGTTTAAGAACGGGAGGTTTCCAGGGTTTTGTATCTAAATCTTATTATGAGAATCTTGGATTAACAGTTGAGGAAAATGGAATATTATCTATATCTGCCAAAATTGGTTCACAGGGAAAATTATTAAATGAACTTGATAAATCTGTAACTTTAGAAGATAATCAAGAATTTGAATCTTCTTTTGATGTGCAAGATGAAAGTATTTCAAATTCAGTTATTATTGCAGCTGCAATTTGTTTAATAGGATTGATTATAGTATTTAGTGGTTATCTTTTAATTTATAATGTTATGTATATTTCTGTAACAAAAGATATACGGTTTTATGGTATGCTTAAAACTATTGGAACATCTCCAAGACAGATAAAGAAAATTGTTAAAATG
>JAFTWL010000214.1 GCA_017465305.1 Ruminococcus sp.
AAGACTGGATTTAACGCTTGAAACTACATACATACGTGATGCAGTCTGTATCGGATTTATGTGCAATGAACTAATATCTATAATAGAAAATGCTGGTCTTATGGGTGTACCTCTTCCAGACGTTTTAAAAAAGGCTATTGATTTATTGCAGAAAAAAGAAAAATAAAAAAAGCGAAAAATGCTTGACATTTTCGCCGGGATTGTGTATAATATAATTAAAGAGAGCATACCGATAGGCGGTTGCTCCCAATTGAAAAGAGATTAAAGAAATAATCGTTTACTTTTGAGAGGGTTGGCGATTATTTCTTTTTATTATGAAAAATCATGTATAATAAAGATGTGTATCCAACGAAAAAGATTCCGAACTGGATTAAATCGCTCCATGTTATATAACTATTCATAATATCGCCCCCTATCTGGGAGCGTGGATTAACCGCCTACCGCTTTGGTGTACTCTAATTATTTATTATATCAAATATTTTTACAAAAGTCAACAAAAAATTTATGAAAAACAAGCATCTCGAAAGAGGTGCTATTTTTATACCTATTTTTTATTTGAAAGGAAATTTATATTATGAAAAGAAATACAAATAAAACTTATACAGCAACAAAAGAAATCAATGGAACTAAATATATTGCACAGTTTAATGGTGTCAGAGAGGCTGTAAGAGCAACAGAGTTATACGGAAAAGATGAAGTTAAATTGGCTGAATATATTCTTGAAAATGTTATTGTAGAGCCACCACATCTGAATATGGACGATTTTGAAGACTTGCAGGAGTATCGTAGTGTTACTAATTTCGCAATAGGTGTTATGAGTGGTCGTTTTCGAGGAGAAAAGAACCAGGGAACAGATAAGGGAATCAGTGAAAAAGAACTGGCCTCTGTGGAGACTGGTGCTGAGTGAAGCCGGATTTGATTATGAAACAGTATTCCACAACATGACATTTGATGAAATACTTGAGGCAAATGCAGCATTGGATTTACAGTCTGAGGCAATTGAAAACAGACGTGCTCAGGAAAATGCAAAGCGTCTTATGCAGAAATCCATAGGCAGGAGGTGAGTAAATATTGGCGGATAGAAATGTTATACGTGAAGATGTTGTACAAGTTGATTTTGAGGTTGAAAATCTTGAAGATATAACAGCAGGAACCGAGGAAATGGAAAGGTTAAGAGATGCTGTCAGGGATTACAATGAAGAATTAGAAAACACTCATTCTATTGAACCTCCAGTAGAACCTGGCACTCCAAATTCTCAGGAATCGCCCCGACATCAAAATCAAAATATTACTGAGGAATTTTTAAAAATAGAACTCTTTGGAAAGCTTACGAATGCAGGGAAACAAGTCATAAATACTTTTATGGATTGTGTAGATGCTTCCGCTGAATTTGAAGTGTCACTTGCTAAGTTGTCAACAATTGCAGATACAAGTACTGCATCTATGGGAACGCTGTCTGAAGATTTACTCGCTCTTTCTAATGATACAGGCGTTGCAGTTACTTCACTTACAGAATCAGCTTATCAGGCTATTTCAGCAAGTGTTGATACTGCAAATGCTGTAGATTTTGTTGCAGAAGCAAATGCTTTAGCTGTAGGCGGTTTTACAAGTACAGAAACGGCGGTTGACGTGTTATCAACTGCTATTAACGCTTATGGCTTAGAGGTAGAACAAGCAGGGCAATTGTCTGATTATTTAATTACCACTCAAAATTTAGGTAAAACATCAGTTGACCAGTTAGCTCAAAGTGTCGGTACAGTTATTCCTTTGGCGTCAGCTTACAGTGTAGAAATGGATAACCTTTCTACTGCTTATGCTGTACTTACAGCAAATGGTATTGCTACAGCTGAGGCAGGAACATATTTGAGAGGTATGTTATCAGAGCTTGCAGACTCTGGAAGCATGGTGGCTGGAATTTTAGAAGAAGAAACGGGATTATCATTTACTCAACTTTCAGAGTCTGGAATGTCTTTAGGCGATGTTTTAGGAATTATAGGCGATAGTGTAAATAATGACACAACAGCTTTTTCTAACCTTTGGGGCAATGTAAGAGCGGGAGTCGGTGCTTTATCTCTTCTCAATTCAGGCACTGAAAGATACAACAATGTGTTAGGTGAGATGAGAAATAGTACAGGTGCAGCACAAGAAGCATATGCTAAAATGATTGATACAGCAACGAGTGCACACAAATCTTTTATAAATTCAGCAAATAATTTGAAAATTGCTATTGGTAACAGCTTGTTAAGTACTTTTGAAGGTCTGAACAAAAAAGGTTCAGAGATGCTCAACTGGATTACTGATTTTGTCAAGGAACATGAATCATTGGTTGCAGGGCTTACAGCTGGTGTTGCTGTTGCTGCACTTTTGACTATTGGATTATCTGGTTTAGCTATAGCAATTACAACAGTTAAAAGTGCAATAAGCGCATTGAACATTACAATAAAAGGCTTTAAACTTACAGCAGGTGGTTTAATTAGTATTATTAGTCTTGTTGCAACAGGTATTGGTGTGTTAGTAGGGTGCTTTGCATCAGGAAAAGAAGAAGTAGAAGATTATGATGGAACACTCGAAGAATGTCGTACAGAACTTGAACAGACAGAACTGGCGCTTAGAAAAGCTAAAGAACGATATGGTGAAAATTCAGCAGTAGTAAAAGAACTTAAAAGTGATGTAGAAACTCTAACAGCTCAATATGAAAAAGGTGGCGGAGCTATTGGAGAATTTCAAGAAAAAATTTCTGCTACTAATGAGACACTAAAAAAATACAAAGAAGAAAATGAAAAAGCAAATGAAGAAATTGATAAGACAACTACAAGTGGGTTACAAGCCGTTTCAATGTTTGAAGGCTTAATGAGTAAAACAGAGCTGACAAACGAAGATTTAGAGACATTATCACAATATGCTGATTATTTAAATGATACATTTAACTGTAATATAGCCGTAGATATTGAAGCAAATAAAATTACAGGATTTGACCCTGAAAAAATAGTTGACAATATTCTGGCTACTGCACAGAACAATAAAAAACAGCTTTCAATTGATAAGCTTGTAGATACTAATTTTACGGGTGATTTCACAGAAGCAGTTGAAAATGTTGAGGATATAAATCGAAGATTATTCAACGCACAAAAAGAATATGATGAAATAACTAAAGGATGGAGCGAAGATATAAATAATACCAATATGAGTTTTGAGCAGTGGAAAAATGCAACTGACCGTATTGGTGAATTAGAAGATGAAATTCCTAAATTAAGAAAAGAATCAGAAGAAGCAACAAAAGAACTTGATGACTTTGAAGAAGAGTTACGAAAACATGCAAAAATAGCAGGACTCGACGAAAAAGCAATTGATAAGCTTGTTGATTCATATAAAGATGCTGGAAAAAATGGCGGTGAATTTGTAAGTAGCCTTGAAAAACAGAATGAGGCTATGGATGAAAATTCAAGGAAACTTGCAGAAGTCGAAACTGCTTGTTCTTCGGCTATACAACAAATAGAAGAGCTTGCAAAATCTTATGATGATGCACAAAAATCAGCACTTGAGAGTATTCAAAGTCAATATAATCTTTGGGATAAAGTGGATAAAATTGCTACAATGTCTGTAAATGATTTTAGAAATTCTATTCAGAGCCAAACAGAGTATTGGTTACAATATAATGATAATTTATCTCTATTACAAGAAAAATCAGCTAATATTCCGGGTTTAGCTGATATGCTCAAAGAATTAGACGATGGTTCAGAGGAATCAGCGAAAGCACTTGCAGGATTGGCACAGGCATCTGATGAGGAGTTATCAGCGACAGTTTCAGATTTTGAAAAATTACAGCAACAAGAAAAAGATACATCTCACACTATGGCAGATGTTGAAACACAGTTCGGAATAAGTTGCAAAAATATTACAAGTGATATGGAATCAATGGTTGACAGTTTGGACATGTCAAGTGAAACGGCAGCAAAAGCAAATGCTACAATGAACGCATTTTTTGATTCGGCTATGGATGTTATATTAGCGAGAAGTCCGGAAATTCAGAATGCTATAAATAATGCTGTTAGCTCGGTTACAGATGGTGCTTTATCAGTAGTAGGACATGCTAACGGAACAACAAATGCAGAAAATGTATTTATGGCAGGCGAAGAAGGTGCAGAACTTATTGTAGGAATGGGCGGAAGCACTGTTTTTCCAGCTTCAGAAACTCAGAAAATTATCAATGCTGTTGCAGATTATGCTGATTTTTCGGGCGATTATACACCAGAGAGTAATATGCCTCATAGTTACAATACAGTAACAACTTTTGCACCAGAATTTTATTTGACATTAGCCGGAGGAATGAATAACTTTAATCAAATGCAAGCTAAACAATGGATGAAACAAGTTATTGATGATTCATTTGCAAGTATATCACGTGTTAATCCATCTGTTTATGTTATTTGAGGTGTATTATGGCATATATAAATCAATATTATCTTTTTGTTGACAGCGACGGAGAAAGTACAAATCGTAGCATTAATATATCAGACCATCCAGTTGAAGAAGGTATGGTTATCACTGACAATGTGAAACGTGAACCATTAGAGATAAGCATATCAGGAAAATTAGTCGGAACTGATGCAGAAACTATTAAAAATAATCTCATAGCTTTGATGAATAAGGGTAGTTATGTCAGATATATAGGTAAGGAAATTTTATCTAATGCAGTAATTCTATCATTCAATACTAATCGTGATATTTCAATTTCAGGCGGTATGTCATTTGATATGACAATACGTGAAATAAGAGTAGCACAAAGTGCATATAGGGATGTAGCTACAGGCAAGACTATAAAATCAGGAGTACAGCAGATAATAAAAAATAATAACGATGTTTACCATACAGTAAAAGATGGCGATACACTATATAGCTTGTCAATAATGTATTATGGCAGTGATATGGGCTATGTAAAACTGTATGAAGCTAATAGCGATATAATAGAACATTCTGCAAAAGAAGCTGGATATACTTCATCAAATGGTGGTCATATTTTAATTGCAGGAACACAGCTGTTTATACCATAAGGAGCATTAAACATGAGAAGTATAATAAATGTTGATAAAACTAAAATACCATATCAATTTCAGATTTTATTAGGTGGTAAAAGATACAATATGGAATGGCATTATAACAGCATAAATGATATATTTACATGTACGTTATACGATTCACAAGGAAATATACTTATCTATGGTGAACCTCTTATTTACGGAAATCCGATGTTTTCTTTTTTACAGCATGGGACAACATTTCCGCCCGTTATGCTTGTACCGCTTGATGAATCAGGTGAAGCTACAAAAGTAACATGGGAGAACTTTGGAGAAACTGTATTTGTTACTTTAGATGATTTACATAAAGATAATATTTAAAAATATAAACCGCCTGAAAATTCAGACGGTTTAAAAATTTTATTGGATATTAAGTTTTTTAATAAGAGCTTCCTGAAGAACTGCTGAAAAATTTATATTACATTTTTCAGCCATTGTGTTTAGCCATGCTGGAATTGTGCAGTTTTTTCTTATAGATTTATCACCATACTTTTCAGTATAAGAATCCATATCTAATATTAACATACTTGTAAATCCATTTGGATATTCATCTGCATATATATTTTTTATATCACTTGATTTTGGAATAGGATTCCCATCTTCTAATTCAGTTAAAACCCATCCAGACGCAGCGTCAACAGCCATTTCAAAAGTTTCTTGTATATCATTTCCGCATGTTACGCAACCAGGTAAATCAGGAACAATTGCTGTATAACCTTCTTCTGGTTCATTTGGATAAATACAAACAGGATATGAAAGTTTCATAATAATACCTCTAAATATAAATTTTATTGAATATTAAGTCGTTCTACAAGTGCTTCTTGTAAAATTTGTGAAAAATTTACACCAGCAAGTTCAGCCTGTTCATTTAACCATGATGGAATAGTAAGAGTCTTTTTTACTGCCCTATTACTTGTCATTTTACGATATTTAGTTGTGTCAGCATCAATTAAACTTATAAAACTTTTTTCTGATTTTAAATTTTCCGTTGGTTTAGGGATTTTTTCTTTTCTGTCTTCTGCTATACATAACCACATTTCAATTGCATCACGTGCCATTTCAATTGCATCCTGTAAATCATCTCCAACAGTATTGCATCCACTTAAATCTGGAACAGAAACATAATATTTTCCATTTTCAGATTCAAAAATTGCAGGATAAACGTATTTCATGATAATACTCCTTTTTATAATATTTTTATATTTAACCCCATAGGGGGCAGGGATTTTATTTTATCCCTGCCTCTTCGAGGATTGTTTTAGCTGTTCGATTATCAAGGTCGCCCTTATGTCTTGGGATTGGTATTTTAGTTCCCGTTCCGTCTTTTACAGCTGCA
>JAFTWL010000215.1 GCA_017465305.1 Ruminococcus sp.
AAAAGAATATATTCCGTTTATTCATCCATATTCATATTACTTGAAAACCTATGAAACCTATGCTATAATAGTAATATGCTTAATTAATTTATAAAATAAAACTTAAGCATATTGAAATTACAACTAAAAAGTGATATACAATTACAAAATCACGCTATTTATAAATTAACAATATATGAAGCTTTATATAAACATAAATCTTAATACCTGATTATATTAAAATATTATAAATAGTATATCATAGGGATAAAGTTTAAAACTGAAAGGAATTAACTATCATGCTAAAGGAAATGCAAGAAGAAATTTTAAGATTGAAAAAAGAAAAAAATGTATGTATATTAGCACACTGCTATCAAACACATGACATTTTAGAAATTGCTGACTATATTGGAGATTCATTTGGTCTTGCACAAAAAGCAGCTCAGACAGACTGCGAAAAAGTTATTATGTGCGGTGTAAGATTCATGGCTGAAACTGTTAAAATTCTTTCTCCTAAAAAAAGAATTTATTTACCTCGCCCTGAAGCAGGATGTCCTATGGCAGAGCAACTTGATGTTGATATGCTTAGTCAATTAAAAGAAATGTATAAAGATTATTCTGTTGTTGCATATATTAATACTACAGCTGAACTAAAAACACTATGCGATGTTTGTGTAACATCATCTTCTGCAATAAAAATTATAAAACGTATGGATGCTGACAAAATTTTATTCATTCCTGACTGCAATCTTGGTGACTACATTACAAAACAAATTCCTGAAAAAACATTTAAACTTATCAATGGTGGATGTCCTACTCATGCAAAAATTTCTAAAAAAGAAGTTGAAAAAGCAAAAGCTGCTCACCCTAATGCTCTCCTTTTAATGCACCCTGAATGTCGTCCTGAAGTCGTAGCAATGGCTGACTTTGTTGGAAGCACAACAGAAATTATGAGTTATGCTGGACAGAATAATGCAAAAGAATTTATAATAGGTACTGAAAATAGTATTGTACAACATTTAGGAATACAATATCCTGAAAAAATGTTCTATGCTCTATCTAAAGACTGCGTTTGTCATAATATGAAAATAACAACTATTGCAGATGTATTACATTGCCTCAATGGAACTGATGGAGAAGAAATTTTACTTGATGATTCTATAATAAAAGATGCGAAAATTTGCATTGATGAAATGTTGCGACTTGGAAAATAAATTTATACATAATTATAAAAAATATGCTGTACTGATTTATTATAGTACAGCATATTTTTATTTATTTTTCAACATTATAAATATTCTTATTTTTACGGAAAATCAAACATACAATAACACCTGCAATACCAATTACAAAAAACAACATTGCAGCTCCCGAACCTTTTCCTTCACCAAATAATAAAGTAATTAAATTATCAGATGAAATATGTTTCATAAATGGTTCAAATATTTTATCCACTAAAATGCCACCTAAAAAGTATCCAATCGGTATCGTAAAAAATTGTAATGTGTTTCTTACAGAATACACTCTACCCTGCATTTCTACAGGAATTTTTGTTCTAAAAATTACATCCATATTAGCACTCATAATCGGTATACAAACCCATCCAAGAACAGCACCTATACACCATATAATTGGTGATTTTCCGAATGCAAGTAAAAAATTTTCTGTACTCATTGAAAATAATAATGTATTACAAATAACTTTTACACGACTTTTAGGTTTTGGAATAAAAGTAATAATTATACTTCCTGCAAGCGTTGCAATTCCAACACAAGTATTAACGATTCCTAATACTGTTTTTCCACCATTTTCACGAGATAAAATCATTGCTGGCAGTGCTGAATCGTAAATTGAAGCAATTAAATTTATAGATGCCAGAAATAATATCAGCCAGAAAATCCCTGAATTTACTTTTAAATACATAAGACCACTTTTAACAGACGATAAAAATGAATCTTTATTTATTTTTTTATCACTGATTTCTGGAATTTTAATAAATAAAAGCAATGATAAAAATGCTAAAGAAAATGTTAATAAATCAATAACAATAACTGTTTCAATACTGCTAAAAGAAAGAACGGTTGTTGCCAGAACTGGTGTTAAAATTGTAACAAGTGAATTAGAAAATGAACGCATACCACTTATTTTCTGATAATATTTTTTAGGTGTCAGTAAAGTAATTGCTACATCTGAAGCTGGTTGCTGAACTGTATTCATTAAACCATTAAGTGCATTTATAATAAAAAGATGCCATACTTCAAGATTTTCAGTTTTTAATAAAATAAATACTACTATTGTACAAACAGCAGCCAAACTATCACTAAGTAGCATTGTGGCTTTTTTATTCCATCTATCACTAAACGCACCAGCAAAAATACTCATCAATACATATGGTGCATATGAACATATTGAAAGCATAGAAGTTGTTAAAGCTGAACCACTTTTCTGATACAACCATATTATAAGTGCAAAATTAGTCATTGCACTTCCCAACGATGAAAAAGATTGTGTAATCCAAAGAATAAAAAATGATTTTAATTCATAAAATGTTGTTTTAAACATGACTTTGCTCCTTTTTGATTTTATTATTCAAAAATGCAAAGTCTTATTGGACGAAAATTTATTTCTCCATGCAAATTTCATCCTTTTTCAGACTTTGCATGGAGCTGTGCGAATACAAAGCAACATAATACTCATCCCTTTTATTTAATTAATAACCTTATTCCCACTGAAATTTTGTAAGCGAACCCTCTTCCTGTAAATCAGGATAGTCCCATTGACGAAGAACTTCATAAACAGCAATTGCTACCGAATTTGATAAATTCAAACTTCTCAATGTATTACGCATTGGGATTCTGACACATTTTGATTTATTATTATATAATAATTCTTCATCAAGTCCTTTATCTTCTCGTCCAAAGAACAAATAAACATCATCTTTATTATAATTCATATCACTATGTGTATTCTTAGCCTTTGTAGTGAAAAAATAAAAATTACCATTATTATTTTTAGAGAAAAAATCATCTAAATTTTCATAATACGCTACATCTAATTTATCCCAGTAATCAAGCCCTGCTCGTTTCAAATTACGGTCTGTAATAGTAAATCCCATGGGCTTTATAAGGTGAAGATGTGCACCAGTAACAGCACAAGTACGTGCAATATTGCCAGTATTCTGAGGAATCTGAGGTTCTACAAGAACAATATGAATTTGATACATTACAAAAAAGCCTCATCTCTTATTATAAAATTATTCTTATCAACTATAAAAATTACAGTAAAACATAAATTTTATTATTTTCCAATGTTAAACTTGGATTAAATCAGTTTTTATGATTATAATAATCTTAAACTTAATAAAGAAAGGAGGAAAATAATATGACAGTTAAATCTGTAGTACGTGGTATTACTGTTGGTGCTACAATCGGCGGAGTATGTTATCTTATGTCAAAAGCAACTTCAAAACAAAAACATGATATAAAGAAAAATACAGGTAGAGCAATTAAAGCTGCTGGTTGTGTACTTGATGATATAACTTCTTTAATCTGCTGATGAATTATTTTTTCTGAACGCAAGATAACTTTCCAATATAATTGTAGCAGCAACAGCATCTACAACGGATTTTCTTTTCTTTCCTCTTGTATTTGTTATATTTAAATAATTATGAGCTGTAACTGTTGTACAGCGTTCATCCCATAATACAACAGGAATTCCTGAAAGTTCTTTTAATCTATCGGCAAAGAGCTGACACTTTTCAGCTCTTTCGCCAATAGTGCCATTCATATTTTTAGGATAACCAACAACAATCTGTTCTGCTCTGTTCTCAATTGCAATTTCAGAAACTTTCTTTATGCATTCCTGAAAATCTTTTTCTGATACAACACAAACAGGAGAAGCAAGCATTTCAAATTTATCACAAACAGCAATTCCTGTTCTTGCATCTCCAAAATCTACAGAAAGAATAATCATACATTAGCTCCTCTTTTTTATAAATTTAATATAAGTTTGATAGAAATTATATGATTTCTATCAAACTTATATTTTTATTACCATGGCTGAACACTGCCTATAATACTCTTAACATCAGAAATATTATTTTCATCTAAAAATTCATTCATTTCATCAATTATACGAATAGGTGCAAACGGATCTGTAAATATTGCAGCTCCTACCTGTACAGCACTTGCTCCAGCCATCATCATTTCAATAGCAGACTTTCCACTATCAACACCACCCATTCCTATAATAGGAATAGAAACAGCCTGAGAAACCTGCCATACCATACGAACCGCTAATGGAAATACTGCTGGTCCAGACATTCCACCGACATTATTTTTCAAAATAGGTCTATGTGTTCTTATATCAATACGCATTCCTAATAAAGTATTGATAAGTGAAACAGCATCTGCTCCAGAAGCTTCTACAGCCCTTGCAATTTCTGTAATATCTGTTACATTCGGTGAAAGCTTTACTATTAATGGCTTTTTAGTTGCCTTACGAACTTCACTTGTAATATTTGCTGCTGAATCACAATGCACACCAAAAGCAGCTCCGCCCTTTTTTACATTTGGACAGGAGATATTCAATTCAATCATATGCACATCTGTATTATCTAATTTTTCTGCAATTGAAACACATTCATCTACA
>JAFTWL010000216.1 GCA_017465305.1 Ruminococcus sp.
AAATATTAAATGATAATAATTTATCAAATGATATAAAAATTAACGTTTTAAAATTACTTGCACAAGCTACAGGTTATGAAGGAATGATTGGTGGACAAGTTATTGATATAGAAAATGAATTAAAAAATGATATAACAATTGATGACTTGAAATCAATGTATGCTAAAAAAACAGGTGCTTTAATCGCTTCTTCCTGTGCATTAGGATGTATAATTGCTGATGCTCCTGCTCATATTGTGAAAAAAGCTTACGAATATGGAATAAATTTAGGACTGGCTTTTCAAATCATTGATGATATTTTAGATGTTACAAGTTCTCAGGAGGTATTAGGTAAACCTATAGGAAGTGACAAAGAAGAGAATAAAACCACATTTGTCACGATACTTGGCATAGAAGAAGCAAAAAAACAGGCAAAACAAGCAACAGAAAATGCACTTGCAATATTAAAAGAGTTACCTAATAATTCGTTCTTAACCGACTTAACAAAAGAATTATTGACACGAAAAAAATAAGGAGTGAAATGTACAATGTATAACAGGATACATATGTACAAAATAAAATGGATAATATAAATGAAAAAAGTAATACTGCAATGCGTTATCTTTCTACATTAAATCTTCCTGATGATTTGAAAAAACTAACAATTGAACAATGTCAGGACTTATGTAAGGAAATAAGGACAACATTGATTGATACAGTATCTAAAAATGGCGGTCATCTCGCTTCCAATTTAGGTACAGTTGAATTAACAGTAGCACTGCATAGAATTTTTGAATCTCCAAAGGATAAATTTATATGGGATGTAGGACATCAATGCTATACACATAAAATTCTAACTGGAAGATATAACGCATTTTCAAGTTTAAGAAAGGAAAACGGTATTTCCGGTTTTCCAAAGCCAAAAGAATCTAAACATGATATTTTTATTAGTGGACATAGCAGTACAGCCATATCAGTAGCAAATGGAGTTGCTGAGGCCATGCGTTTACAAGAAGATAATCATCATACAATTGCAATAATAGGTGATGGAGCTATGACTGGAGGACTGGCATATGAAGGATTAAACAATGCAGGAAAAACAAATAATAATATTATAGTAATATTAAATGATAATACTATGTCAATTTCAAAGAATGTTGGCTCTCTCGCAAAATACCTTTCTACTCTAAGAAGCACAGAAAGCTATGTAAAAACAAAAAAAGCTGTAGAAAAAAAATTAAATAATACACCCGTTATAGGAAAGCATGCTGTTAAGATTCTTAAATCCTCAAAAGACGTTTTGAGAGATACAATGTTTCATTCAATTACAATGTTTGAATATTTAGGATTCATATATCTTGGTCCTGTAGATGGACATAATATAGAGGAACTAGAAGAAGTTTTACTTGCTGCAAAAACATATAACCGCCCTGTTTTTATTCATATAAAAACTACTAAAGGTAAAGGATATCTTCCTTCAGAGAAAAATCCTGGTGAATTTCATGGAATATCAAAATTTAATATAGAAACAGGAAATCCTGAGATATCAGGAAATGATACATATTCTGATGTTTTTGGGAAAGAATTAGTTGACATGGCTCAAAAAGATAATTCCATATGTGCTATTACTGCTGCTATGGAACATGGAACAGGATTGCATTATTTTTCAAGAAAATTTCCGGATAGATATTATGATGTAGGTATAGCTGAACAACACGCTGTAACATTTGCAGCAGCACTATCATCTCAAGGAAAATTGCCTGTATTCGCTGTATATTCATCATTTCTTCAACGTGCATATGACCAGCTATTACATGATGTATCAATACCTAATATTCATTTAGTAATAGCTATTGACAGAGCAGGTGTTGT
>JAFTWL010000217.1 GCA_017465305.1 Ruminococcus sp.
AGGAGCTGAATTATTTTTCAAGTAATTGCAAATAGCTTTAATTAAATCTTTATCACTTGAATCAACAGTGCAGTTATTTTCATGTAGTATATTTTCAAAATATTTTTCTCTTAGGCTATCCATATATGGCGTATTATATAAATTTTCTGCTAACTGTACAAGAGTATTGTTTTTTGAATAACACCAATCGGAAATAGTTTCACCAGTTTTTTCATTATATATAGTTTCAAAAGTTCGATTTTTCCCTGCCTCCATAAATTCTTCTAATGAAATATCTGTATCAGAATCTGACCAGCGAAGGTGAGTAATAGAAGAATTATTTTCAAAAGCATATAAATTATAATAAATATTGTTTTTAGGAATATATAATGTCTTTAAATTTTTACAATTAGAAAAAGCATGAGGTGAAACATAAGAGATATTTTCTGGTATAGTTGCATTATCTGAAATATCATCACAATATATAATTGTTTTTCCTAAGGTAACTAATCCATAATTATTGCTGTATTCTTTGTGTAAGGCAGGTGTATTAAGCCATGATGTATATTCAAATGCTGAATCTCCTATAAATTTTATTTCGTCAGCTTGTAATATATGTAATAAAACTTTACAATCCGAGAAAGCACATTCTTCTATTTTTATAACACCAGATAAATCAATTTCATTTAGTGCATAACAATGTTTAAAAGCATAAGGTGTTATTTCAATATCAGAACCTTTAAACTTAATTTTAAAAATTTTTTTATCAGACCATGGGAATGAATTTTCCTTATAGTCATACATACTACCTGTTCCTGAAATAATCAAATTTCCACTATTTAATTCCCAAGTTAAATTTTCACCACATATTCCAGATTCTGAATTAGAACGAGAAACAAACTGATGTGGAAATTGTGTTGCAATGCAACTATCATCCAAAGCATAATATACTTTGTAATTGTCTATAAGGCTTGGAGCTAAATCAGTAAATGTATAATTTACCATGATATTTGAAATGTTTGGTGTATCATTAGAATCATAATCAAAAATAATTGCCTTAGTGTTGCCATAATATAGAATATCGCTTCCTATTGCTGTAACTGATTTTGGGATATATAAAACAGATATATTTGAACCGTAAAAAGCAGTATCTTCAATTTTTTTTAATGTTGATGGTAATTTTATTTCTAATATATTAGACATACCTGAAAATGCGGATTTTGCTATACTTGTAATGCCTTCTTCTATTACAACAGTATAAAACTTATTTGAAGTGCTGTTGTTGCCATATTTATACCAAGGATAAGCAGATGCATCTGTTAAATTACTTGTTTCCCAAGGATAAGCAGAAGAATATGTTATTCTTTCTGTTTCATCATCTCCCATATATGGCATATCTCCTTTACCAGATATGGTTAAAATATAATCATTTATACTCCACTTTAAATCTCCAATAGTTCCTGATATAGTATTTTCTTCTGCATAAGTTATAGTGGAAATATCTTTAACTAATGATGTTTCTGTTACAGATATACAGCATATTCCAATAAAAAAAGCTATTACTTTAAAAAAACTTTTTTTCAATTTTAAGGCGACCTTTCTGATTTTATTTTTGTAATTTCTATATAATTAAATTATTCAGTTTTAGAATTTAAAATACTATCCCATGTAGGATTTAACCCGGCAGCATTTTTTGCATAATATGATAAAATGAAAGAAGCATCATCAACTGAAATTTCATTATTTTTATCAACATCACCATTTGAGATATTTTTAAATTCTTCTTTTCCTTCTACATCTAATCCAGCGGCTTTTTGTGCATAGTAAGATAAAACAACAGAAGCATCATCAACATCGACGTTGCCATTACCATTAGCATCTCCGCATAAGCCTTCAGGGGCATTGAAATCAAGAGACATATCCTTTCCCTGTAAATTTATAATACTTCCATCTAAAAGGGTTACAGTATAAGTACCATCATTGTTTTTAGGAATACTGCTGTCATATGAGAACATTGATGAATTTGATGACAAAATAGAATTTTCATATCCAATCATGTAGGAACCATTTAAAGCGTCTGTATAATACCAGAGTTCATTTTCTGTTCCCGTGTCAAGGCCTATCGCATTCCATGTATGACCTGTACCATACATCTGGACTTGTTTTATGGTTTCTGAAAAGC
>JAFTWL010000218.1 GCA_017465305.1 Ruminococcus sp.
CCTGACAAACATCATCTTTTGTTCCGCCAGCTGCAACAACTGCACGTGCACAGCATTCTTCCCATAAATCAACATCATTTTGTGTATAGAATGCAACTACACGGCGACCAGTTGTGCCAGAAGTGGATTGGATTCTTACACAGTCGCTAAGAGGTTTAGCTAATAAGCCATAAGGATACTGGTCACGTAAATCATCTTTTGATAAGAATGGAAGTTTATGCAAATCTTCTATACCATGAATGTCTTCAGGTTTTACATTTTTTTCGTCCATTTTCTGACGATAATAAGGTACATTGTTATAAACATGATGGACTTGTTTAACAAGTCTTTCTGACTGTAAAGCTTTCATGTCTTTTAAGGACATAGTTTCTACTTCTTTTTGATAATATTTTTGTTCCATAAAAATAACACTCCTATTGGATTTTACATATATGTTTATATTTGTAACTTTCAATGTTGTTGTACAGAAAGGATTTTTTATGATTATTGATTTTCACACACATATTTTTCCAGATAGTATAGCAAAAAAAACAATTTCTTCTTTAGCAGAAAAAAGCGGAAATACACCATATGGTGATGGTTCTTTAGCAAAAACAATAGAATCTATGAAAAAGAACTGTATAGACTATAGTGTTACGCTTCCTGTTGTCACGAAACCAAGTCAATTTAATAGTATTCTAAAATTCGCAATTCAATGTAATGAATATGAAAATCTTATTGCATTTGGTGGAATACATCCTGATGACACAGAAATTGAAACGCATCTTATGCAAATAAAAGAAAGTGGTTTAAAGGGTATAAAATTGCATCCAGATTATCAGGGAACATTTATTGATGATAATAAGTATATAAATATAATTAAAACTTGTATTGATTTAGACCTTATGGTTGTTATTCATGCAGGATTTGATGAAGGTTTCCCTGAAACTGTTCATTGTACACCTAAAAGGGCATTGAATATGATTAAACAAGTATATGGTGATAAAAAACCGAATAAATATCATATTGTGCTTGCACATGGAGGTGGAAACCGTATGTTTGATGAAGTTGAAAAGTTTATATGTTGTCAGCCCGTCTACTTAGACCTTAGCTATATTTTAAGTTATATTTCTAAAGACCAACTTTTAAGAATTATAAATAAACATGGTATAAATAATATTTTATTTTCAACAGACTTTCCATGGAGCAATCCTGCTGAAGATATTTCATTTTTAAAATCATTACCACTTTCAGAAGAAGAAAAGGAATATATTTTTTCAAAAAATGCACTAAAAGCATTGAAAATGTCACAAATCTGATTTTAAGTATATCATATTTATAAGAAAAAAGCAATATATTTTAAAAAAATATATAATCTAATAGTGATATTTAATTTTATTATTAAAAAGGTTTCTTTTATAATTAGTTATAAAAGAAACTTTTTTTAACTTGATAAATTTCAATAAAGCTTTCAAAATCATATGCTTGACCAAATCATCGAATTGTGATATTATAATTTATAACTTGTGTTTAATAAATATTATAATATTTTATAAGAAGGTGTTCCGATGGCTTTTATTTATTGTATAGAGGATGATTTAAATATTCAAGAATTAATTTCATGTGCTTTAAAATCTGGTGGACATAATGTAAATGGATTTTCATGTAGTAAGGAGTTTTTTTCTGCTATAGAAAAAGAATATCCTGATTTGATTCTTATGGATGTTATGCTACCTGATGAAGATGGATTTACTATTTTAAAAAAATTAAAAGCGATGGCTGAAACTAAAAAAATACCTGTAATTATGTTAACAGCAAAATCAAGTGAGATTGATAAGGTAAGAGGATTGGAAGCAGGGGCTGATGATTATATTACAAAACCCTTTGGAGTTATGGAATTATTATCAAGAATTAAAGCTGTACTTCGACGAACATCTTTTAATGAAATAGAAAATCAGGAAAGTGATATTTGTATTGAAAAATTACGAATAAGTCCAGTGCATCGTAGCGTATACTATAATGAAAAAGAAGTTATTCTGACATATAAAGAATTTGAGGTTTTATCTTATCTTTCAAAACATATAGGAGTTGCTGTTTCAAGAAACAGACTTTTAGAAAAGGTGTGGGGATTTCAGTACGAGGGGGAAACAAGAACAGTAGATGTACATATTAAAACACTTCGTCAAAAGCTTGATAATGCCGGATGTAAGAATTTAATTGAGACAGTTCGTGGATATGGATATAAAATTAATAAGTAATCATAATCAGAAAGCAAGGGAGTGGTTTTTTGCATAATATTTTAAATAATTCCTGGATTATGCTTTATATAGCTCTTTTTTTTATGCTATTATCAGTGTTTTTATCTTTTATGTGTATTCGTATTTTAAAAAAGAAAAATAGTCAAAAATTAAAATTTCAAAAAAAAATTTCAAAGCTTCAATGGCGATTAAAAAATGCTAAACAGGATTTACTCAATGAACAGGATGCAATTCAGATTTTACAAAAACATATGGTTGAGAGTATTATTATTTTGGATGATTGTGATAAGATAAGACTTGCGAATGATAGTGCAATAAAACTTTTGAAAATAGATAAAAATCAGATGAAAACGCATTCTATTTTTACATTGATAAATGATAATGATTTTTTAGCAGCTCTAAGAGAATCAAAGAAAAATTCTTCTGTTAAGAAAAAATTAAAGATTGATGGATGTTATATTCGTGCATATATGAATCGTGTAGAATTAGCTGAAAGCTATGGGACAATTATTTTACTTGTTGATATTACTGATTCTGTAAAAGTTGAAGATATCCGGAGAGAATTTACTGCTAATGTTTCACACGAATTAAAAACGCCACTTACTACTATAAAAGGTTTTGGTGAACTTTTTGGAAGTGGTATGATTGTAGAACCGGATAAAGTAATAAAGTATGGTTCTATGATTCAAAGAGAAAGTGAGAGATTACTTTTTCTTATAAATGATATTATAAGATTATCTGAAATTGAAGAAAAAACAGAACGAAATATTCAAAAGATTTCTTTGCTGACAATAACAGAAGATGCCTTGCAGGTTTTGAATGAAAAAATAGAGAAATCTGATATAAAAATTATTTTACCTGAAAGTGATTTTATTATAAATGGAAATGAAAATTACCTGCGTGAATTGATGATAAACTTAATAGATAATGCTGTTAAGTATAATAATACTGGAGGATTTGTGAAAATATCTTTTGATAATAAGCTTGATAAAATACAGATTTCAGTAAAAGATAATGGTATAGGAATACCTGAAGATTCGATAGACAGGATTTTTGAGCGTTTTTATAGAGTTGATAAAAGTCGTTCAAAGGAACGTGGTGGTACAGGATTAGGTTTGTCTATTGTAAAGCATATTGTAGATTATCATAAAGGAACTATTTCCATTGATAGTAAACTTGGAGAGGGTACAGAAATTCAAATATATCTTCCAAAGAATGTTGAATAATATATTTTTAATAATTATAAATAAATAACACATTCCCACGCCTTATGACGAGGGAATGTGTTATTTATCTTCTTCATCTTCTTCAAATTCAAAGATTTCTTCTATTGTAACTTCAAAAACTTTTGCAATATCCATTGCAAGTTTTAGTGATGGATTATACTGTCCTTTTTCAAGTCGGATAATAGTTTCTCTTCTTACACCTACTTTTTCAGCAAGTTCTCCTTGTTTCATATTAAATCTTGCACGATATTCTTTTATTTTTGTTTTAAGTTTACTCATTGTTGTCCTCATCTATTTCGTATTCTCTGCCTTCATTAAGAATAAATAAACCACTTTCTAATGCAAAGTATGAATTAAAAAATATAAGATATATATAAATAAGTGTGTCACTGCTAAGAGTTAAATTTATATTTATACTATCATGTAAAAATAAGTCTTTTATAATTGCTACTATAAGTAATATAAAGATAATAAAGCGGATAATGCCTCCCATTTGACTATGTGCTTTATTCATGTTTTCATTTGCAAGTTCATCCATTTTCTCGGCTTTTGTTGTAAAAAATTTTATTATACTTATAGTTGTATATATAATAAGAAAGATTAAAATGATTGATACAGGAATCTTTAACCAAGATTCTCTGGCAATGTAAATATTTTTTACTTTTAAAGCAAATAAAAATCCTAAAACCATAATTATACTTTCTATGAATCTTGACTTATGATATTTATAAAGTGAAATAATTTTATTTTCCTTTTTTAATTTAAATTTTTTCATAGTGAAGTGTCCTTTCGATTTTATTTATGTGATTTTTTTATCACTTTATGTTACAATAATATCACTTTTTATTGCATATGTCAAGAGAAAAAGTGATAAATTCATCACTTTTGTATATATGCACAAAAACATTTTATTTTTTGTTTTAAGTTTAATATATATGACAAATATATCACATTGTTTTTATAATTCAATAAATTTTAAAATGCTTTATGAAAAGTAATATGTGAATATTTAATTTTATATTTTACATCGATTTTACATTGATTGCACACTCGTTTTACATAAAAGAATTATAATAATTATTAAAGTCAAATGTTTTATTATTTTAAGCTTTGACAAAATATTATTAGGAGTGTGTAAAATGGACATCTTCTCTGTGTTTACTCTTCTTGGTGGGTTGGCATTTTTTCTTTATGGAATGAATGTTATGTCTTCCGGCTTGGAGAAACTTGCAGGCGGAAAACTTGAAACAGTTTTACGCAAAATGACTTCAAGCAGA
>JAFTWL010000219.1 GCA_017465305.1 Ruminococcus sp.
ACCATCATTTAGTTTTTGAAGGAATGAATGAACCACGTGTTGTAGGTTCTGAAACAGAATGGACAGGCGGAACAGACGAAGAGCATGAAGTAATAAATAATCTTTTTCAGATATTTATTGATACAGTACGTGCTTCTGGTGGAAATAATAAAGATAGAACATTGATTATTACCTCACATGCACAATCAATTACAGAAACTGCTGTAAGTGCAGTAAAAATTCCTGATGATGACCATATAGCAGTTTCTATTCATAGTTATGCACCATGGGATTTCTGTGACCCTGATAATGATAGGGCTACATGGGGAAGTGATGCAGATAAAGCAGAACTTGATAAAAACTTTAAATATTTGCAGGATACATTTATTTCAAAAGGCGTTCCTGTAATTATAGGAGAGTTTGGTGCTGTAAATAAAAACAATACAGATGACCGTACAGCGTATTATTCTTATTATATAAAGAGTGCAAAAGAGCATGACATTACTTGCTTTATATGGGATAATGGTGATGAGAAAACAGGATTTGGACTGCTAAACAGAACTGATAATAACTGGTATTATCCGTCGATTATAAAAGAAATTATGCTGAATATTGAATAAAAATTTTGATATAATGCACAATATTTTAAATATGATTTTGGTTAAAAAGTAGAAAAAATAAAAAAACGCAAGATTATTCAAACATTTGATGAAAAAATCTGTAAAATGTGCTATAATAGAATATACTATTTAAATTAAATTAAACATAGATACAGGAGGTATTAACTTTTACTATGAGCAACAGAATTATTACAATTGAACGAGAATACGCAAGCGGAGGCCGTGAAATTGGTCAGATGATTGCACAACAGTTAGGAATTCCTTTTTACAACAGAGAAATTCTTGAAATGGCATCTGAGCGTTGTGGCGTATCAGTAGATTACTTAGCAAGTGCGGAGGAAGCCGCACCAAAAAGCTTTCTTTATACATTGATGTTATCATCTAATCCTACACGTTCAATACAAGAAAATTTACCACTTTCAGATAAAGTATATATTGTAGAAACAAATATAATAAAAGAACTTGCTGAAAAAGGTGATTGTGTTATTGTTGGACGCTGTGCAAGTTATATTTTGCGTGAGTCAAGCAATTTATTTAGTGCATTTATTTATGCTGACCAGGAGTCAAGAATAAAACGTGCAGTTGAACAGTATGGTGTAGATCCAAGACGTGCTGAAGCAGTTCTCAGAAAATCAGACCGTCGCCGTGAAACTTTTTATAGTATTAATACAGGCGGTAACTGGTATGACAAAGAAAATTATACACTTTGTTTAAATAGTGGAGCGTTGGGAATAGAGCTTTGTACAGAGCTTATTGTAGATGCCTTAAAGAAAACAATTTTTAAGTAAACATAAAAAACTGTTGTATTAAAATTAAATACAACAGTTTTTTTGTTTTATTCATAATAAAATTTGTTCTGCAAGACCAAGCCATTCACGAACCCAGTAAGTTGGAATTAAAATTTTTCTTGTTGTTCCACTGACTGACCATGAATTTAATCCATATTCTTTAGCTATAAGATACGCCCTGTATTGATGAAATCCATCTGTTATAATTGTTATGTTAAGAGGAAGACCGTTTTTTTTAAGTATATCTTTTGAAAATTTCAGATTTTCTTTTGTATTTGTAGATTTATCTTCCATTAAAATACGTTCTTTTTGTATTCCATTTTCAACAAGCCATATTTGCATTGCTTCAGCTTCAGAAATATCTTCACCATTACCTTGTCCACCGGAAACAATACAAAATACATCAGGATTTTCATTTAAATATTTAGCTGTGACTTCAAGTCTTCTTCTGAGCATTACACTTGGTCTTGTTCCTTTTACACTGCAACCAAGAACAACAACAGTGCATGGATTTTCAGGTGGATTCTGATATGCTTTTGCCATGCCTATAGACAGAAATATGACAAATAAAATCATTGCAGCAATAATTATTGATATAATGCTTATTATGATTGTTCCTGCTAAAGAATGTTTAAGATATAAGATAAAATTAAAGATATGGCGGTAAAAAACAGAGCTTATAAGAAAAACAGATGATATTATAATTCCAGTGATATTTCCGATGTTACATATATTCATAAAAAGAGGTGCTATAAATATACATAAAAGTAATATTGAAATTAAGATAAAAATAATTTGAAATATCATAAATTTAGATTTCCTCACTTTTTATTCCCCGATTCTTTTTTATGTATTATAAGTGTAGTTGAACCATTGTTAAGTCTTATTATTTTTCTTTCAATTTTTGGATGCTTTAATTGTTGCCTTACGAGTTTCTGTAAAGCTTGTCCGTTATTATATCCATGTATAATTTCTATTTCTGATATATTGGAAGAGCAGTTTTTTAATTTGTTAAGTATAAATTTATGTGCTTCTGAGGTACTCATACCATGTATATCAATACACATAGTTTGTGTTTGTTTCATTTTAATCCTCCGTTTTAGCGTTGCTGTTTATTTTTATAAAATCATCAGCGAGTTTTTGAGCATCTTCATATGATTGTAATTGATAACATCTTGCCCTGAAAGAAGCAGCTCCATACATACCAGACATATACCAGGCAGCGTGTTTTCTTGCATCACGTATTGCTATTTCAGGAGGCTTTCCGAAGCTATGTTTTAAAATTAGTTGTATATGATACAACATTGTATTCATACGTTCCTCTAAAGTTGGCGGTGTATATGGTATTCCTTTAAAATAAGAATCAATTTCTTTAAAAATAAAAGGATTTCCATAGCTTCCTCGTCCAATCATTACAAGGTCACAATTTGTGTATTCATACATTTTTAAGCAATCTTGTAATGTAGTTACATCTCCGTTACCTATAACAGGAATAGAAACATTTTCTTTTACTTTTTTAATCCAGTTCCAGTCAGCTTTTCCACTGTAAAGCTGAGCTTTAGTTCTGCCATGTACAGCAATAGCAGAAGCTCCAGCCTGTTCCATAGCTTTGGCAAATTCAACAGCACATATACTATTTTCATCCCGGCCTGTTCTGAACTTTACAGTAACAGGAATATCAGAAGCTTGTACAGCTGATTTTGTAATTTCAAAAGCAAGTGAAATATTTTTCATAAGTGCAGAACCTGCTCCAGTGTTTACAACCTTGGGTACAGGGCAACCCATATTTAAATCAATCCAGTCTGGTCGAAATGGCTTCAGAATTTCAACAGCACGTGAAATAAATTCAGGTTCACTTCCAAATAGCTGAATTCCCATAGGACGTTCTTCATCAAGAATAGTGCAAAGTTGGGCTGTTTTTTTATCACCATAGCAAAGCCCTTTTATAGATACCATTTCACTTACAAGTGCGGAAGCTCCGAATTGTTTGCATAAAATTCGATATGCACGGTCAGCAACGCCAGCCATAGGAGCAAGAGCTGCTGTTTTTTGAATTTGAATAGAATCGATTTTCATTATAAATCACCTCAGTAATATTATTATATAATATGTTTGTTAATCAGGAAATATTTAAAATAAGATATTGAATGTAGTATTTTCATTTTAACATATAATTATAGAAAAGTATAGCTTTTTTTTTCAAAGTATGATATACTATTTTATATTAAATTGCGATATGAGATGTAATTATTAAAAGGAGGATACAATACATATGCAGTTACTTGTTATCGATGGAAATAGTGTAATGAACAGAGCATTTTATGCTATACGTCTTCTTTCTAATCAAAAAGGAATTTACACTAATGCTTTATTTGGTTTTATGAATATTTATTTAAAGACTGTTCAGGAAGTAAAACCTGACCAGATTGCTGTTGCATTTGATTTGCGTGAAAAAACATTTAGACATAAAGCAGTTGAAAGTTATAAAGCTAATAGAAAAGGAATGCCAGAAGAGTTGGCTATGCAGATGCCATATATAAAAAAGCTTTTAGGTCTTCTTGGAGTAAAAGTTGTAACTTGTGAAGGGTATGAAGCTGACGATATTCTCGGCACGTTATCAGATGCGGCCGAAAAACAAGGCGGAAAATGTACGCTTCTAACAGGAGATAGAGACTGTCTGCAACTTATAACTGAACAAGTTACAGTAAGACTTCTGACAAATAAAGAAACTATTGTATTTACACCTGATTTATTTCGTCAGGAGTATGGATTTGAGCCAGCTTCTATGATTGATTTAAAAGCACTTATGGGAGATAGTTCTGATAATATTACAGGAATTTCTGGAGTTGGAGCTAAAACAGCAACTGCTTTAATACAAAGATGGGGAACGATTGAAAATCTTTATGAAAATATAGAGAATGCTGAATTAAAACCAGCAGCATATAAAAAAATAGCGAATGGAAGAGAAGCAGCTAAACAAAGTAAATGGCTTGCTACAATTGTAAAAGATGCACCTATAGAAACAAACATTAAGGCATATGTTCCAAGTCAGATAAATGAGTCTGAAGTGAAAAAAATGCTTATGGAACTTGAAATGGTAAAGCTTCTTGAAAAATTAAATTTATCTGGTTCAAATGAAATTGAGGCAGATGAAGAAAAAATTTCTATGGATATTGAAAAAATAACTTTGACCGTGGATATTTGTTCAGAATTAGAAGATTTAGAAGTTCCATTATATTATATTATGTCTGATGGAAAATTAAAAATTTTAAATGATAATAAATGTTATGAAACAAATGATGAAGAACTTATATTCAAGTTCTTGGAAAGCCATGTTTCAAAGAAAACATTTTACTCAAAACCTGATTATCGTTTTATGATGCAGAAAGGCAGTACAATAAAAAATATTTGTTCAGATGGAGAAATAAGTGCATATTTATTAAATCCAACAACTTCAGAATATAATATTTCACGTCTTTGTGTGACATATCATGTGCCTTATTTTGAGGGCAATGGAGAAGACGCTGATTTAGTTTCATTGCCAAAGTTGTGTGACACTATGGATTGTTTAGTAAAAGAGCAAGATATGCAGGAATTATATGAAATGGAATTGCAGTTAACAGAAGTACTTGCTTCTATGGAGAATGACGGAATAGAAATTGATATTGAAGGTGTAAAAGAGTTTGGAGTATACCTTTCTGAACAAATTGAAGAATTACAGCAGATGATATATGATGATGTAGGTCATGTTTTTAATATTGGTTCGCCTAAGCAACTGGGAGAAGTTTTATTTGGAGAGTTGAATTTACCTCATGGAAAGAAAACAAAGACAGGATATTCTACAAATGCTGAGATTTTGGAATCTTTACGTGATATTTCACCAGTTGTAGATAATGTATTGAAATGGAGACAAGTTTCAAAATTAAAGTCAACATATGTTGATGGATTATTGAAAACTGTTGGAAGTGATGGCAGAATACATTCTGTTTTTCGTCAGACTGAAACACGTACAGGTAGAATTTCTTCTACAGAACCAAATATGCAGAATATACCTGTGCGAACAGAGCTCGGCAAAAATATGCGAAAATTTTTTAGAGCAAAAGAAGGATGTATATTATTAGATGCTGATTATAGTCAGATTGAACTCAGAATATTGGCTAATTTATGTGAAGATATCAGAATGCAAGAGGCATTTTTAAGCGGTGATGATATTCATACTGAAACAGCCTCTAAAATTTTTAATATTTCACCTGAAGATATAACTTCTGATATGAGAAGTGCAGCAAAAGCAGTCAATTTTGGCATTCTTTATGGAATGGGAGCATTTTCATTGTCTAAAGATATTCATGTTTCAATACAGCAAGCTGATAAATATATAAAAAATTATCTTTCACGTTATCCTAATGTACAAAAATTCATGGATAAGATAGTAAACGATGCTAAAATAAATGGCTATGTTACAACATATTTTAATCGTCGCAGACCTATTCCGGAATTAAAACAATCAAATAAAGTAGTTCAGGCAGCAGGAAAACGAATCGCTATGAATACACCTATTCAGGGAACTGCAGCTGATGTTATTAAAATGGCAATGGTTAATGTATATAACAGACTGAAAAATGAAGTACCTGAAGCAAGACTAATACTACAAGTACATGATGAATTGATTGTAGAAGTTCCACAGGAGCAGTCACTTTTAGCATCACTTGTATTAGGTGAAGAGATGCAGAAAGTTGTAGATTTTAAAGTGCCTCTTACAACAGATGTAAGTATGGGAAAGAGTTGGTATGATGCAAAAAATTAAAATACAGCTTGCAATAAAAGAGCAAATTCCGAAACTTGCAGAGATTGCAGAAAAATGTTTTTCAGACCCATGGTCAGAAGCAGTGTTTTTGTCTTCCTTTGAAAATGAGTATACAAGAATATATGTTGCTATGCAGAATGAAGAAATTTGTGGTTATCTTGTATTACAGATGCTTGGAGATGAACAAAGTGTAGATGATATTGCTGTATTGCCTGAGTATCGCAGACAGGGCATAGCAGAAAATTTATTACAGAAAGCACATAGAGAATTTTCAAGTTGCAATTTTATTTTAGAAGTACGAGAACATAATACATCAGCAATTTCTTTATACCAAAAATTAGATTATAAACAAGTAGGCTATAGAAAACGATATTATACAAATCCAGAAGAGGGAGCTGTATTGATGACAAAAGAAAGTATAAAATGAATAAAGGAGAATTATAATTTAATGATAAAAGATATGCAAATACAAATTTTAGAAGTAACACAAAATAAAAAACAATATCTTGATTTGTTGTTATTAGCAGATGAGCAAGAATCTATGATTGATAAATATCTAGAAGATGGAACACTTTACATAATGAAAAAGTCAGAAGATGTAATAGGTGTTTGTGTTGTGCTTCAAGTTTCTGAGACAGAAATAGAGGTAAAAAACTTAGCGATTTCAGAAATAATGCAGGGAAAAGGTTATGGAAAGAAATTTTTATCTTTTATAGAAAAACAATATCGTGGACA
>JAFTWL010000220.1 GCA_017465305.1 Ruminococcus sp.
CCCACGACCTCTGCCGTGACAGGGCAGCGTTCTAACCAACTGAACTACCAGACCAGAAAAGTGGTGGAAACTATAGGACTCGAACCTATGACCCTCTGCTTGTAAGGCAGATGCTCTCCCAGCTGAGCTAAGCTTCCACTGTTATCTACAGGTTTGTTTTTTACTGTCTCACCTGCGACTATTATATTCTATCACAGTTTACATGAAAAGTCAAGCTTTTTCTGCAAAAAAATTTAGTTTCATTAATATTGCACGGTTTTTATATTATATAAAGCTATGCATTTGTTGAATATACACAAAAATATATATAAAACAGGATAATTCTGATTATTAAAATGTTTAAAATAGTAATAAAGTAACTATACTAAATATAAGATATTTATTACAATGTTAAAATAAAAAGGAGTTATTTAATATGGTTAAAGGTATTCACAAAAAAATAATTGAAATAAATCATCCAAACAGTGTTTATTTTGAGAAAGCCGTTTTTTATCTTCGTCCAGGTGTTACACAATTGCCACAGAACATAGCAGAATCAGCTGCAAGAGAACTTCTTGAGGAAATCGAACCTACAGCAAATTCTAAAATAAGAAATCGATATTTTCTAATACTTACAGCTGTTCTTTCATGTGCTGTGACACTTACAACATGTTTATTCTTGTTAAAATAAGCAATTATGCACTTAGGGGTTATTGGGACTATGCGTCCCAAACCCTCAGCAGCATTTTTCGAGAAAACTGCTACACCGAAAAGGCTTCAATAAAAATAAATTATTATTCACAAAAGCTTGCTAAAATAGTATTTGATACAAGAAAACCTTTAGGAGTAAAAGCTACTCTATCATCTTCACACTTTAAAAACCCCGCATCACAAAAAGATTTTATTTTATTCTGATTTTTATTTTGTATCCATTCAACAGGTATACCCTCTGAAAGTCTCATTCCTAAAAATACTCTCTCTTCTTCCCTGTCCGGATTTTCATCTTCAATAATAGTCTTCTGCATGGAGGATTCAATAAAACTATCTATATCAGACGGAACATAAAAACGCTTACCCCTATAGTCAGAGTGTGAAGATGCCCCTATCCCTAAATAAGGCTTACACTCCCAGTATTTTATATTGTGCCTGCTCTCATATCCGGATTTAGCAAAATTTGAAATTTCATATTGTTTAAATCCATAACTGCCAAGCATTTCAACAGTTTGCAAATAAAGGTCAGATGCTTCATCATCATCCGGAACAGATTCACTGACCCATTTATTATTAAAGTATTTTGTTCCTGATTCTATTTTTAAAAGATATGCTGAAATATGCTGAACAGGTAATTCAGCAAGCTGTCTTATTGTATTACTTAAAATTTCAGGATTTTGATGTGGTGTAGCGAGCATAATATCACATGATATATTATTCATACCAATACTGTCAGCATCAAGAATAACTTGTCTTGCTGTACTGGCATCATGAAGTCGTCCAAGATATTCAAGCTGTTTATCGCAAAGAGACTGTACACCTATAGATAAACGATTTATTCCCGCTGATTTATAGCCAGTAATTTTTTCTTTTGAAGTACTTTCTGGATTACATTCCATAGTAATTTCAGGGAAATCTGAAAAAGAGAAAAATTTTTCAGCACATGAAAGAATCTTATCAATATCTTTTGCTGAGAGGAGGGACGGTGTCCCTCCTCCGAAATAAATTGTATCAACCTTATTTTTATTTTCAAGTGAATATGCTTTTATATTTCGGCATATAGCATCTACATATTTATTTTTTTTATCTTCTGAAAAAACCACTGAATAAAAATCACAATAAGGACATTTAGCCTTACAAAACGGAATATGAATATATAAACCAAGTGTATTTTCTTCAGACATCATTTCTAACAACCTTTATAAGTGGAAAAGCAAAAGCATAAATAAGTCTTGTAATTATAAAAGCTAAAATTATAGTTGTAGCCATATATATATAAGCTGTATTATCTTCTTTTTCAATAAAGTATATATAAAATACCACAACAAGAGCTATAACATATATTATAGCTGAAATTACAGCACATGCCTTTCCGTTGACTGCATGATGATTACACTTAGGACAGGCATGCCCCTTTGAAGCAATACCTCCGGCTAATGCTTTTGTAAGTGGATTAAATGTCTTCTCTCCACAATATGGACAAGTGTATATTGATTTCTTTTTCATTTTATTTTATTCCTCACTAATTTTATATTTTTATGCACCTACGGTGCATCTGGGGCTACTCGCCCCAGTCCCCAGGCAACATTTTCTGAAGAAATTGTTGCATCAAAAAGACTTTTTAAAAAGATATATTTTAAACGGAGAGCCTCCGCTGGTAGTACCCCCAATAGAAAAAATTTAAAATATTTATGATACTATCATAGCCCCCAGGGGCGGTTTTTGATGAATTGTATTTAACCCCTCAGTCAGCTTCGCTGACAGCTCCCCTTTCAGGTGAGCCATTTAAAACAAAAACAATTAAAATGAAAGTTATATTGCCCCCGTGAGGGGGTCAGTATTGAAAAATAAATAAATGTATTGTAAATCTCAGGGGCGGACAGCGGTCAAGCTGGCTCAGCTTGGCGGAGAACCTCCGCAGGCGATACCCCCAATA
>JAFTWL010000221.1 GCA_017465305.1 Ruminococcus sp.
AAAACTGTTCAGGTACAATTACACATATATCCTTATTATCAATTATAGAATCTTTTATCTTTTGCATTAAAATATATGACTTACCACTTCCAGCTCCTCCAGTTATAAAATCAATCATATTTTAACATTTCACCTCTTATTATAAAACAAAAACGCCGCAGAATTATATAATTATCCTACGACGGTTTTTTATGTCAATTGCCTTTGCCCTATATTATAATTTAAAAATATAGTTTAAATACTTATTATTAAACATTATTTTCTATATTTATCTCTCTATGTGGTACTGGTGTAGAAAAAACAATTTGTGTAGATGTATTTCCAAATCTCTGAATCTTTCCTATAAAAGTATCTAACTCTTGTGTAGATGGAAATGCAACTTTTATAAGCATAGAAAAAACTCCTGTTACACAGTTACATTCCAAAACATTTGGACAGTTACTTATAAATGGATAAAATTCTGATTTTCTATCAGCTGATAATTCTAAGTTTATAAATGCTGTTATATGATAACCAAGTTTCTGACGGTCAATAATAGTATTATACCCAAGGATTATTCCTTGTTTCTCCAGTTTATCAATTCGTGATGAAACAGCCGGCGCTGACAAAAATACTTTTGACGCTAATAATTTCAGTGGTGCTCTTGCATTTTCTTGTAGTAATGTAACTAACATTGCATCTATTTTATCCATAAACATCACAGTCCTTTCCAAGTAATTCAACTAAGCAAATATTTTTTTCTTCTTGAAATAGTATAACAAAAAAATATGTATAGAAATTTACTTGTCAATAAATTTTTATAGATGAACTTAAAATAATTATCTTTTCCTATTGATAATCTTATTTTTTGTTTGTTGAACCTCATTTAGATTCTCATTAAAGTAGGATTCAGCATTATTAAGTAAATGTATAATATAACCTTCTGCTGCTGCTCTTAATTGACTGGCATTATTCTGTGCTGTATTTATAATATCAATTGCTTTTTTCTCTGCTTCTCTAACTATAACTTGTTCATCAATTATTTTTTTTGCCTTAATTTCAGCTTCCTGTACAATAATTTCACTTTTTTTATGGGCTTCATTTATAATTCTGTCACAATCAAAATCAATCAGTTTTGCACGTTTTATCTCAGGAGGAATATTTATTCTCATTTCATTTATAAGTTCTCTCATTCTGTCTCCATCAATAATTATTTTATGAGATGCGAAAGGAATAGGGTGGGCATCATCAATAACTGCATCCATATCTTCTATAAGCTGTTCTATTACAGTCACTATTTATATCACTCCTATTCTTTTGTCATTAATCTTTTCTCTATATCAGGTAAAATATCATTTGGTACAAAATGACTTATATCTCCATTAAAACTTGCTATCTGTCTCACTACACTGGAACTTAAATACATATTTTCTGCTGTAGTTGTTAAAAATACTGTTTCTGCTCCGTCATACAGCTTTTTATTAGCAAGTGCCATCTGAAATTCATATTCAAAATCACTTACTGCACGTAAACATTTTACTATAGCTATTGCATTAACATTTTTAACATAATCTACTAATAGCCCATCAGAAATATCTACTTTTACATTGGAAAGATTTCCTATTACACGTTCAATCATCTGTTTTCTTTCTATATAAGTAAAACAAGAATTAGTTTTCATAATATTTTTTGAAACTAATACTATTACTTCATCAAATAATTGTGATGCTCTTGTAATTATATCTAAATGTCCTAACGTAACTGGGTCAAAACTACCAGGGTATACAGCAATTCTATTCATATAAAATCAACTTCTTCTCTCTTTTTATAAACTGTTACAGAAATTTTCCCATAATTGTATCTTTTTTTAACAAAAAAATTTTCTACTTTATCAGTTAATTCTAATTCTGATTCATGCTCACAGATTACAGTTCCATCATAATTTATATGATTCCCCATTTTCTTCAATGACTGTAGTATTAAATTTTTTCTATATGGCGGGTCTAATATAGCAATATCATACTTGCCATCATTTCGGACAAGAAAATCTATTGCATTAGTTTGAAATAACTCTGAACATCTAAGCATATCAAGAGAAGAAAGATTTTCTTTTGTTACAGATAATGATTTAGATGAAATATCTACAAAAACTACTTTTTCTGCACCACGACTTAAAGCTTCTATTCCCATCTGTCCGCTACCAGCAAATAAATCAAGAACTACGGCTTGTGGCAAATCAAATTGAATAGAAGAAAAAATAGCCTCTTTTACTTTGTCTGTTGTTGGACGTACTTCATCTCCATCAAGAGTTTTTAATTTTCGTCCTTTTGCACTTCCTGCAATTACTCTCATACCACTTCAAGCTCCCTTATTATTTCCTAAATTTGTTGGATTTGTTCAAATAACGCTGATGCTGTTTCTAAATTTACGCCTGCAACTTTAGCCAAATCCTCTTTTGTAGCAGACTTCATATTTTCTTTTGTCTTATAATATTGTAATATTTTCTGTGCTTTTTTTATACCAATGCCCCGAACTTTAGTAAGTTCTAACTCATATGATTCTTTCTTATGATGGCTACGCATATAAGAAATTGCAAAACGATGTACTTCATCCTGAATCTGAGTAATAAGAAAAAATGCTTGCTTTGTTTCAGAAATGCTTATTTCTCCACCATTACTGGCTATTGCACGAGTACGATGTTTATTATCTTTAACCATTCCAAAAACAGGTATATCCAAATTATAATCTTTTATAATTGGAACTATTGCATTTACATGTCCTATTCCACCATCCAGAAGTATTAAATCAGGAATATTCGAAAAATATTCCTCATCTTTTTTTATAATATGATTTAATCTTCTTCTTATAACTTCCTGCATACAGGCATAATCATTCTGTTCATATGATTCTTTTATAGAAAAACGTTTATATGCTTTTTTTAAAGGTCTGCCATTTTCAAATACAATCATTCCACCTACTATAGAAGATGATGATAAATTTGAAATATCATAAGCTTCTATATAATATGGAACTTTTGATAAATTAAGTATATTTTTTAATGCTTCTAATGATTGTACTTCTTTAGCCGTTCTTCCGCTCTTTAAAGCAAGTTCTTCACTCGCATTATTTTTAGACATTTTAATGAAATTTAATAATTTGCCTTTTTTTGGGTTAAAAATAGAAACACTATGCCCTGACTTATCTGAAAGCATTTTTTCTAAAATAAGGTGATTATCGAGTGATTTATATACTAAAATTAAACTTGGAACATCTTCCTTATCAAAATAATATTGTCCTATAAACGAACTATATACTTGTTCTTCAGATTCAATAGAATTAAAAAAATAAGTTTGTTTATCAAACAGTTTCTTATTTCGATATAAAATCACAGATACACATATCCAATTATTATTAGAAGAAACCGCTATAATATCTGCTTCTTTTATTATATCAGAATCAATAATTTTTTGAGTTTCTCCCGCTTTTTTTATAGCAGAAATTTTATCTCTTAAAATAGCGGCTCTTTCGAAATCTAATCTTTCTACAGCAGATTCCATTTCCTTTTTCATTCGTGAAACAGAATTTTCACTACCTGATTTTATATAAAGAATGGCCTGCTCAATTTCATCATTATATTCATCTTTTGAAATTATACCTTTACATAATCCCATACATTGATGAATATGATAATTTAAACAAGGTCTGCCTTTGTTAAAATCCTTTGGGAATTTCCTTTGACAAGTAGGTAAACGAAATACACGATTAACTTCATTAACCGTTTCCCTTGTAATCGTACCACTCATATAAGGCCCTAAATACCGTCCAGATTTTTCTTTGTTTTTTTCTGCTGTTATGCGTGGATATTCATCATTTGAAATTCTAATATAATTATAACCTTTATCATCTTTTAATAAAATATTATATTTAGGCTGGTGCTGCTTAATCAAACTACATTCTAAAACAAGAGCCTCATACTCAGAATCTGTTACAATAAAATCATAGTCATAAACATTTTCCACCATGCTTGCAACTTTAGGGAGATGGTCAGCTGATTCCCTGAAATAACTTGTAACACGATTTTTCAGATTTTTTGCTTTTCCAATATAGATGATTTCACCATTTATATTTTTCATAATATAAACACCTGGTGACGTTGTTAATTTTGATGTCTTATCTCTTAAGTCTGGTAA
This sequence comes from Ruminococcus sp., assembly GCA_017465305.1. Lineage (GTDB taxonomy): Bacteria > Bacillota > Clostridia > Oscillospirales > Ruminococcaceae > Ruminococcus_C. The sequence goes on from JAFTWL010000221.1 coordinate 4,170, forward strand.
TCTTGAATTCATAACAAACGCCTCCAGATAATTTTATATTATTATACTTATTATGCTTGTGCCTTTAAAGCTCTCTGTCCAATATCTTTACGATAATGAACATTATCCCATGAAATTTCCTTAACACCATTATAAGCTGTATCCAATGCTTCTGATAAGGTTGCTGCTGTAGCTGTAACA
>JAFTWL010000222.1 GCA_017465305.1 Ruminococcus sp.
ATGGTTATTCTGAAGAAGATAAACAGAAGTTAATTGATCAATTTATTGCTGCATATGGTGAGCCTGTTTATGAACCTGTTTTTGGCGATTTTAACAATGATGGTGAAATTGATGCATATATGCAGTATTATGTAGGCAATAGTTTAAATACTTATCTTGTTACTATGGATGATATTAAGTTAATAAAAGAAGATTATCAAGGTGCAGGACATATTGATGATTATATGTATTTCCATTATTTCGAAACTTATGATGATGTTTTGCAGACCCTTGTAGAATTTCGTGCAACATTGCATATTCGTAATGTAGCAGGATATGCAAGTGCTTGGCTTAGTATTGATAAAATTGAATCAGATGGTACAATGACAAGTGTTTTGATTAACGGAAATGAAAGTGTAAGTGTTCTTTATGATAATTTTGTAGAAAACGATGGAACACTTTCTTCACCTGAATATTTAAAAGATTTAACAGAAGAACAGGTTATGTCTATTTCTTCTTATTTGACATTGAATGAAAACAAAGCTACAATTAATATTAAATATTATAATTATGATGGTGAAAATACTGGTGTAGGTTCTACAGAATATGAATATGATAAAGGAACAAATCAATTTATTCCAGTTGGTTCTAATAAAAAAGAATCCAACAATAATTCTTCTATTGGTTCTACATCCTCAAAGAAGAACCCAGCCGGCACAGGTAGCTCACCAAAGACAGGCGAAAACACTGTTCTTCCAGTTGCTTTAGCACTTACATTTGTAGCTGGTACAGCTGTAGTTGCAGGTGTTAAGAAAAAGAAGAAATAAGATTTCTACTTATCCAATTTTTATAAAGTCTCTTTGTCTCTTTATGAGATAGAGAGACTTAATTTTTTGTGAATTTTTACTAAAACATTTTACATTATCACTATTTTAAAAAATATGATAAATTCATAAGAAAATTTTTTTATGCTTTGTTTTTAAAATAAAATTTGCGTTTTCACATAAAATAATATTGTTTTATCATAAAAATCTATCATAATACAAAGTATCTGTTGCTTGGAAAAATAAAAATTCATGAGAAACTTTCAAAAATCTATTGACAATATTGAGTTGATGTGATATTATTAAATCAGGCGAAAGTATTCAGCATATTATATTAAAACAATAGTGTTAATTTACTCTTGTTTGTGCAATTTTTATCTGAATATAAGTAGGCAATTTAAAAAATACTATTGCTGTATTTTCAGCAAAGGGGAGATTATAAATTATGTCAGAAACAATGCCAAAAGCATGGGAAGGCTTTGTCGGTGGTGCATGGACTTCCACAATTGATGTTCGTAGTTTTATTCAGAAGAACTATACACCTTATACTGGAGATGAAAGCTTCCTTGCTGCTCCAACAGAAAAAACCACAAAGCTCTGGAATCAGGTTTTAGACCTTTTCAAACAGGAACGTGAAAATGGTGGCGTTCTTGATATGGATACAAAAATCGTTTCCACTGTAAATTCTCACGATGCAGGTTACATCGATAAGGATTTGGAAACTATTGTTGGTTTACAGACTGATAAGCCTCTGAAGCGTTCCTTACAGCCTTTTGGTGGTATCCGTATGGCTGAAGGTGCCTGCAAGTCTTATAACTATGAAGTAGACCCTGAAATTAGCTTCATTTTCAGAAAGTATCGTAAAACTCACAATGAAGGCGTTTTTGATGTTTATACACCTGAAATGCTTTCTGCTCGTCATAATGCTATTATCACTGGTTTGCCAGATGCTTATGGTCGTGGTCGTATTATCGGTGACTATCGTCGTGTAGCTCTGTATGGTATTGACAGACTTATCGAAGATAAGAAGCACCAGAAAGCTATTACAAGCGGTACTATGACAGAAGAAAAAATCCGTCTTCGTGAAGAACTTGCTGAACAGATTAAAGCTCTCACAGCTCTTAAGGAAATGGCTGCAAAGTATGGCTATGATATTTCTGCTCCTGCTACTAATGCAAAGGAAGCTATTCAGTGGACTTACTTTGCATATCTTGCTGCTGTTAAGGATCAGAACGGTGCTGCAATGAGCCTTGGACGTACTTCTACTTTCCTTGATATCTACATTCAGCGTGATTTGGATAATGGTACTCTTACAGAAGAACAGGCTCAGGAATATATTGACCACTTCATTATGAAGCTTCGTATGGTTAAGTTCGCAAGAACACCAGAATATAATGCATTGTTCTCAGGCGACCCACAGTGGGTTACTGAATCTATCGGTGGTATGGGTATTGATGGCAGAACACTTGTTACTAAGAACAGTTTCCGTTATCTGCATACTCTTGAAAACCTTGGTACTGCTCCAGAGCCAAACCTTACTGTTTTGTGGTCACAGAAGCTTCCAACTGCATTCAAGAAGTATTGTGCTAAGCTTTCTATTAACACATCATCATTTCAGTATGAAAATGATGACCTTATGCGTGTAACTCACGGTGATGACTACGCAATTGCTTGTTGTGTATCTTCTATGCGAGTCGGCAAAGAAATGCAGTTCTTTGGTGCAAGAGCAAACCTTGCTAAGTGCTTGCTGTACGCTATCAACGGTGGTGTAGATGAAAGAATTGATGCTAAGTCTGGTAAGCATAATCAGGTTGGTCCAAAATATCGTCCAGTAGAAGGCGATTATCTGGATTATGATGATGTTATGGCAAAGTATACAGATATGATGACATGGCTTGCTAAGTTATATGTTGATACACTTAACTGCATTCACTATATGCATGATAAGTATTGCTATGAAGCATTACAGATGGCTCTTCATGACAGAGATGTAAAGCGTTACTTTGCAACAGGTATCGCAGGTATTTCTGTTGTTGCTGACTCTTTGTCTGCTATTAAGTATGCAAAGGTAAAATGTATCCGTGATGAATATGGTGTAGTAACAGACTTTGAAGTAGAAGGTGACTTCCCTAAGTATGGTAACAACGATGACCGTGTTGATTCCATTGCTGTTGAAATTCTGAATAAGTTCATGGATATGATTCGTAGCAATTACACTTATCGTAATGGTGTTCCAACAACTTCTATTCTTACTATTACATCTAACGTTGTATATGGTAAGAAGACAGGTAATACACCTGATGGTAGAAAGAAAGGTCAGCCTTTAGCTCCTGGTGCTAACCCAATGCACGGCCGTGATACTCATGGTGCAGCTGCTTCTATGGCTTCTGTAGCAAAGCTCCCATGGTCTAATGCACAGGATGGTATTTCTAATACATTTACTATTATTCCTGATGCACTTGGTAAGGATACACAAGTATTCATGGGCGATTTGGATATTGAATCCATCAAAGAGCAGGTTTGATTTTAAAATCATAATATAAATTTGTTTCGACTTTCAGAAAGGGGCGTGTTTTCACATGGCAGAACCAATGCATAATGATGATAAGCAGGCTGAAGAATTAGTAGATATGATAGAAGCTCTCATGGCAAATGGAAGCGGTCATCTTACTATTTCTGAAGATGATTTAGAAAACGGCGGTGTAAGTGTTAAAACATACCGCAGTATGGATTGTTCAAAGGGCAATATGGCTTGTTGTCAGCCTACAGAGTTGATGGACGAAACGTGATAATTAGAATTGTTAAAATATATATCTTTAAATTTCTATTTTAACAAATTTTTAAAATATTAAAGTGGAGGTAAATTGTTATGGCAAACGAAAAACAGATTGACAATTTGGTTGAACTTCTTGATGGTTATGCTGAAAAAGGTGGTCACCATCTGAATGTTAATGTTTTAAACAGAGAAACATTACTTGATGCACAGCAGCATCCTGAAAATTATCCACAGCTGACTGTACGTGTAAGTGGTTATGCTGTAAACTTCATCAAACTGACAAAAGAACAGCAGGATGATGTAATTTCCAGAACATTCCACGGTGCTCTTTAATCGAAGAATTGTTTTAGAATAAGTTTTAGAGTATAATAACACAGGTGTACAATAATTTTGTACACCTGTTTCTATTATATATAATTATAATGATTATAAAGGAGTTGAAAAAATGGAAGGATATATTCATTCTACTGAAAGTTTCGGTACTGTTGACGGACCAGGAACACGATTTGTAATATTTACTCAGGGATGTCCTATGAGATGTCAATATTGTCATAATCCTGATACATGGGAGATAGGTAAGGGTGAAAAAAGAACAGTTGAATCACTACTGGAGGAATATGACGGATTAAAAGAATTTTATAAAGATGGTGGAATTACTGTAACAGGTGGGGAACCTCTTGTGCAGATTGAATTTATAACAGAATTATTTGAAGCTGCTAAAAAGAAAGGCATTCATACTTGTCTTGACTCATCCGGAATTATGTTCAGGGAAAGTAATCGTGAAAAATACGACCGTCTTATGAAATCTACTGACCTTGTAATGCTTGATATTAAGCATATTGATGATGAAGAACATAAAAAGCTTACAAAGCAGAGTAATAAAAATATTTTAGCATTTGCTGAGTATTTAAAAGAAAAAAATGTACCTGTATGGGTTCGTCATGTAGTAGTTCCAGAAGTAACATTAAAAGAAGAATACTTGTATCGTTTAGGGGAGTTTTTAGGTGGGCTTACAAATTTAAAAGCTCTTGATGTACTTCCATATCATACAATGGGCGTTATGAAATATGAAGAGTTAGGAATAGATTATCCTCTAAAGGGAATAGAAGCTGCTACTAAAGAACAAGCGATATGGGCTAAAGATATTATTATGAATGGCTTAAAAGATAGATTACGCCGTGATAAACAGGCTGGTGTATAAAAAATAGAAATAAAACAGGTCTTTCTGTACATGAATTTTAGCATGTTCTCAGAAAGACTTGTTTTTTATTTTAAATCAATAATTTATTATATGTTATTTTATTTTTCTTGCAAATTAAATGCACTTGCAGGTTGTTTGCAAATTGGGCAAACAAAATCATCAGGCAAATTTTCACCTTCATAAACATATCCACAAATAGAGCAAACATATTTGTTTTTAACATTTTCGGATGATATTTCTGGCTCTTGTGTTGTAGATTTCTCAATATAAGTTGGAGCAGCTTTCGGACTTTTTCCTTTTAATACTGAATGATAATAAGAATATGTCATAGGTTTTTCTTGTGATAATATATCACAGTCTATTATTTCTCCTAAAAAGATAGTATGCGTTCCAACATTCACTTTTTTTATGCACTTACAAATTAAATATGAGCAGGAGCTTTCAATAATAGGTAATGTTTCTTTTGTGATATAAGATATTTCAGAAAATTTGTTAGTATTCTTTCCAGATTGAAAACCAAACGTTCCAATAATTTCAGGATTACTTTTTTCAGATAAAATAGATACTGCAAATAACTTACCTTCTGAGATACAGCTATGTGTATAGTTGCTTTGGTTTATACTGACTGCTATAGTTGCGGGGTTAGATGTGATTTGCATAATGCTGTTTACTATACATCCTGTAGGAACTTCTTTATTATTTTTTTTGGTTAGCGTTGTTACAACATAAACTCCATAAGATAGTTGATGAAGGGCTTTTTTATTCATTGTAGCTAACATCCTTTCTTATTTTAAATAATTTATTTAATTATAACAAAAATAATCTTATCTGTCAATGATTTTTATTGAAAAAGCTTAAATATTTTTAATGCTATAGTAATTTTAATTTTATAGATAAAGATGAATGTTTTTAATTGTTCACTGAAATTTATTGTTTTTAAAATTGATACTTGCTATTTATAAAAAAGTTTGTTATAATAAAAATATGTCCTATTATATATAAGACATAATTTTATTATTTTATTCAAGCAGGTTAAAATTATGAATGGAGGTACAATATGAACGCAGACCCGTATCCTGTCCGAAAAATAATTAAATAACAGCAAAGACAGATAAGGGTTGCTATAAAGTGCTTATTAAAATATCTGCCTTTGCAGAAAGGTGGACATTTTGATTTCTTACTTTAAAACTGTCAGTAATCGTTTAGTGGAAAGTCAGAAAATAGAGAATGGCTGTTGGGTATCTGTTGTTGACCCTACAGCAAAAGAAATGAAGCAGCTTATTGATGAATATGGTTTAGATAGTGACTTTTTAAAATCTGCACTTGATGAAGAAGAATCTTCTCGTGTGGAAAAAGAGGATAATCAGACACTTGTTATTATTGATACTGCTGTTTCTGAAATTCAAAAAGATGATACTCTTATTTTCTATACTATGCCATTAGGTATTATTTTAACAGAAAATTATGTGTTTACAATATCTCTTCGTAATAATAAAGTTATTGAGGATATTATTTCAGGTCGTGTAAGAAATGTACAGACACAATTTCGTACACAGTTTGTATTACGCCTCATGATGCAGATTACAGCTGTTTATTTGATGTACTTAAAGCAAATTGACAAAGCTTCAGATGCAGTAGAACGTCAACTTCATGGTTCAGTTAAAAATCAGCAGTTAATACAGATGATGGAGTTGGAAAAGTCTCTTGTCTATTTTTCTACATCTCTTAAATCTAATGATGTGACTATGAACAAGCTTTTGAGAGGTAGAATAATTAAACTTTATGAAGATGACCAGGATTTATTAGAAGACGTTTTGATTGAATTAAAGCAGGCAGAGGAAATGGCTAATATATATTCAGGAATTCTGGCAAGCATGGTTGATGCATGTGGTTCTGTTATTTCTAACAATGTAAACTTTGTGATGTGGAGGTTGACCATTGTTACGATTATACTTGCAATTCCTACTATGGTATTTAGCTTTTATGGTATGAATACGGCTGACCTTCCTTTTTCTTCTTACACTCTGTTTCCTACTATTGTTTCAGTTTTTGCAACATTGTTAGTAGCATTTATATTATTAAAATATAAAAAGAAATAAGGTTTTATTGATTTATATGATATTTAATATATTATAAAAATAATTTTTTTATTGGAGGAATATTTTATGTGGAAAAATCTTTATGTTGATGGTGCAACAGGTGTTGAAAATGGTGTTATTATGAAAGATGAGGAATATAAGGGGTTATGTAGAATAACATTAGAAAATTGCTCAGGATATTTTGTTATAACTTGTGGAATCTATGATAAAATGTTTCATATTGTATTTTGTAATGTTGGCAATTTTCAACGTATTTATGAGGAAATGAAACAAGACCTTCAGGATTTTCTTGATAAAGATTCATTAGAATATGAAAATATTGCATTTTACAGATATTTTAAATCCAAATTTTAATTTGTATAATAAAAATTAGCTTCTTCACTAATAAAACAGTGCAGAAGCTAATTAAAAAATTCAAACTAAATTATTTTTTATTTTCAGTTTCTTCTTGTTCTTCAGGTGCAGGAAGAACTTCAAGTTTTACTTGGGTTACAGATTGATTCATTGTAGTTAATACGGTGAATTTAAATCTTCCAACTTGTGCAGTTTCCCCGGCTTGTGGAATATGTCCAAGCAGTTCTGTAACCCATCCACCTACAGATGTAGAAGAAGTTTGTTCTATATGTTCTGGAATATCCTCTTCATCAAGTCCATCACACATATCGCTTATGCTGAAAGCACCTTCTACATTATATGTATGAGGAGCTATTTTTACAAATTCATTGACGATTTCGTCGCTTTCATCATATATATCACCGACAAGTTCTTCTAAAATATCTTCTAAAGTGACAATTCCTTTTGTACCTCCGTATTGGTCTACAACGACTGCCATATGAGTTTTTGAACGCTGCATTTCTTTTAATATTTCACTTATTGCTTTTGTTGCAGGTATATAAATTACGTCTTGAACTATGTCTTTAAGCGAGGTATACATATTATGTTCTAATCTGAAAAAGTCTTTGTTTGTGATAAGTCCTATAATATTATCCATTGTTTTTTCGTATACAGGGAAACGTGAAAAGTGGCTGTGCAAGAAAAGATTTCTTATTTCTTCTATAGTTGCATCAATTGAAATTCCTACTATTTTAACACGAGGAATAAGAATATCGTTTACAGCTGTTTCGTCAAATTGCAATGCAGATAGTACAAGGTCACTTTCCTGTTCTTCAAGAACGCCTTCTTCTTCAATTTCATCAATAATATATTTTAATTCATCTTCTGTAACTGTAGGAGATTCATCCTTTGATTTAAATGTTCTTGATAGTAAGTCAAATGCTTTTACAAAAGGTGTCATAATAATTGTGAATGTTAAAAGTGCTGAGGCAAAAAGAAGTGCAAGTTTTTCAGGATGAGATTTTGCATATGATTTCGGGAAGACTTCTCCGAAAATCAAAACTAAAATTGTCATTACTATAGTTGAAATAACAGCACCGCTGTCACCAAACCACTGAGTGAATAAAACTGTAGCAAGAGAAGAAGACCCTATATTTGCAATATTATTGCCCACTAATATTGCAGTTAATGTATCTTCATAATTTTCTGCAATGTGCAGAGCTTTTTTAGCACGTTTGTCTCCCTGGTCTGCCATATGTTTCAGACGAATTTTGTTGACACAGGCAAATGTTGTTTCTGAGCTTGAAAAAAGTGCCGAAAAAATAATAAGTATGATAAGTAATGCTATCATAAGTCCTCCTGGGTAAATTTAAAAATATAATGCTATTATCATATCATATTTTTTTAAAATAATCAAGTTTTTATGGATATAATTTTTTGTTTTATTAAAAAGGAGTTTTTTTTATGGAAAAATTGATTTTATGGTTTGTAAAGTTGTTTCCGAAGCCAATACAGAATTTTTATTTTAAATATGAGAAAGGTCTATTATATTGTTTTTATGGTGGATTGACGACACTTGTTTCTATGATTACAAAACTTGTTCCTATGCACTTTTTAGGGGAAAGTGCGTGGGCTGTAACATTGTGTACAGCTTTTTCATGGTGTTGTGCTGTTACATTTGCTTTCTTTACTAATAAAAAATATGTGTTTAAAAGCAAGACACGTACAAAAAAAGCATTCTGGACAGAATTCACATCGTTTTATGGTGCAAGATTAGCATCATTAGGTATTGAATGGGTACTTAGTGTAGGACTTATAAGTTATGCTGGCTGGAATAAATATCTTGTTACAATTTTGGCACAGGTAATTATTTTAGCAGTTAATTATTTATTTAGTAAGTTGTTTGTTTTTAAAAAAAGAGAAACAGAAGAATAAAGTATATATCTTTAAAAAGAGGTGACTATTATGAGCATCTGGCAGGACTTAGGAATTAATGGTAGTACAGCGTTAATTGTATTATTTGTATTATACTTTGTTATAAAGTGGGCAGTTAAAAATGGAATCATATCAGCTTATAAATCTATAACAAGAAAAGAAACAGCTGAGGATATTGAAACTAAATTGATTATGGAAGAGATGGAAAGTAAGCCTGAAAAAATTAAAAAATCAAAATCAGAAAATATGGAGGAATTTTAAATGAAATTTAAGCGTTTAGGTTCTATAGTTCTTGCTGGAATAATAGTATCATCTTTATTTTCAGGCTGTAAAAAAGAAGATGATTCTGATGTAAAGATTACAACAATATCCGAAACAGAAGAATCAGAAGTATTAGAAGCTAATGATAAAACTACAACTGTTTTAACAGAAGAGAATGAACCTTCAACAGAAACAGAATCTACAACAGAACATATAAGTCCTACAGAAAGAGTTTCATCTACATTGGGAACAGAATTATCTGAAATCCATGCTATTCTTGATAGAGATGCAACAAATACATATAAAACAGATTTATCAGAGTTTATCCAAAAAGGCGATGTAGTAAATTCATTTACATTTGTTTTTTATTCAGAAGATGGCGTTTCTGATATGGTAAATTATAAAGGTGGTTGTGGCATTTCAGTATCAGAAGATTGTAAATCTGCTACAGATAAAGGATGGTATCAATCACCTGATTTTGAACAGTCTGTAAATGGTGCTTATGCTGAAATTACATGGGAAGTACCTTCTGATATTTCTTCTTATGTAGATGCTTCAGGAGAAGTACTCATAGGCTATTGGTGGAGCGAAGTTCAGAAAGTAGAATTACGTAGCATTATATGTAATTATACACGAACAGTTGAAGTTCCTGTAGATGGTACATCTGTATATGAAGATGCGCAAGTATTGAAGTACGAAAGCGAAGATAAAAAAACAGCTAAAATTGCTGTTTCTGACTTGGTAGGAAAAGATGATACAATTCAAACAGTAACATTTGATTTTCATGCAGATTCATCTTTTAGAAAATTTAATGGTGCTTTTGGAATTTCTTTAAAAGAAGGTTGTAAAGCTGAGACAGATAAAAAGTGGTATCAAAGTAATGATATTGCTGTTATAACTGATGATTCAAATCTTTCACTTACATGGATTTTACCTGATGAAATAAAGTCTTATATTGATTTAAAAGGTGACATTATGTTCGGTTTCTGGTGGAGTGAACAATCTTCTTTAACACTCGATAAGGTTACTGTAAGATACAGCAATGGTACAGGTGTAACATCTGATATTATATCTGAGTCACCTAAATCTGAAGATGTAGATAAAAAAGAAAATAAATCTGTATCTTCTGAAGAAGTAAATGCAATGACATCATCAGAAATTATTGCAGATATGAAAATAGGATGGAATTTAGGAAATACACTTGACAGTTATGATACATCAAGCAGTGATACAGAAACAGGATGGGGAAATCCAAAGACTACAAAATCAATGATTGATACAGTTAAAGATGCTGGTTTTAATGCAGTACGTATTCCTGTAACATGGTCTGAGCATATGAGTGATGATTATACAATTGAAAGTTTGTGGATGTCTCGTGTAAAAGATGTTGTTGACTATGCCATTGATAATGATTTATATGTTATTTTGAATGTACATCATGATGATTATATATGGCTTAAACCTGTTTATAGTGAGCAGGAAAA
>JAFTWL010000223.1 GCA_017465305.1 Ruminococcus sp.
AATTTTTCCGAATCCAATTTTTTTTGCAAGGGATACAATAGTGTCTATAGCAGAAGGTTCTGTTTTTTCTGTAGGAGTCACAATAAAATTAGCATTCTGAAATAAATCAGGAATACTTGCATAGTATCCACTTTTTTCTCTTCCTGCCATAGGGTGAGTTCCTACATAGAATATATCTTTTTTTATGCATTCATCAGTCATATTTACAACCATCTGACCTTTTAAACCGCACATATCAGTTAATATAGAGCCTTTTTTCAAAAATGGAAGAGCATCCATCATACATTTTTTTGCAACTCTCTGATGAAGACAAACTATTATTATATCATATATTCCATCTTTCATTTCGCCTTCTGCATCAATAACGTTATCTTTTTGTGCATCAGCAACTACTTTTTTATCTAAATCACAGCCAAATACTTCATGATTTGTATTTGCTTTTAACGCTTTACAAACAGAACCACCGATTAGGCCAAGTCCAACAACTAAAATTTTCATAATATGCCTCCTTTTTTAGTACATTGTTATTGTATCACAAAACAATAGATTTGTAAAGATGATATATAGTAACTCATTTTTACAAGAATTTATTTTATGATTTGAAAATATCTGATTTAAAAATCATATTTTTGTAAATTATAAAAATATGCTTTACAAGATAATCTGTTTATGATATAATTATTTGTATAATATATCTTTAATTTTGTGTTTTGCAATTTAAAAAATTGTATATAAAGGAGAAAAAACATGATTACTAATGATGGAACTATTATTCAGATTAAGCATGAAATTTTAAGTGAGGTAGCAAAGTTAGTTTTTGACGGAAAATTTGAAGAAGAAAAAGATGAACTTCCTATCAGAATGATGCCTGGACCAAAAGCAAAATATCGTTGTTGTGTGTATAAAGAGCGTGAAATTGTTCGTCAAAGAGTCAGACTTGCAGAAGGGAAAAATGTAGAAGGTTCTCCAAATAATCTTATTGTACAAGTTGTACGTGCAGCTTGTGAGGAATGTCCTATTTCCAGATATGTTGTAACAGATAACTGTCAGAAATGTATGGGAAAGGCTTGTCAGCAAACATGTCCCTTTGGTGCTATTGATATAGGAAGAACAAGAGCTCATATAAATCCATCTCTCTGTAAAGAATGCGGAAAATGTGCTCAAGCTTGTCCTTATAATGCTATTGCAGATTTGATTCGTCCTTGTAAAAGAAGTTGTCCTGTAAATGCTATTACAATGGACGAGTATGGTGTTTGCCAGATTGATGAGTCAAAATGTATTCAGTGCGGACAATGTATACATAGCTGTCCATTTGGAGCACTTAGTTCAAAATCATTTTTAGTAGATGTTGTACAGGATATTGTAGATGGAAAACGTGTTGTTGCAATGATTGCTCCATCTGCTGAAGGACAATTTGGAAAAGATATTACAACAGCAAGTTGGCGAACAGCTTTGAAAAAAGCTGGATTTGATGATTTAGTAGAAGTTGCACTTGGTGCTGATATGACAGCTGCATCTGAGGCAGAAGAATGGGCAGAGGCATACAAAGAAGGAAAAAAGAAGACAACTTCATGTTGCCCTGCTTTCGTAAATATGATTGAAAAACATTATCCAACATTAAAAGATAGTATATCTACCACAGTTTCTCCTATGTGTGCAATTTCAAGAAAATTGAAAGAAGAAGACCCAAATGTAAAGACTGTATTTATTGGTCCTTGTATTGCTAAAAAGAGTGAAGTTTTAGATAAAAAAATTCCTGGAAATGCTGATTATGTTTTGACATTTGGAGAAATTCGTGCTATTATTCGTGCAAAGGGTGTTACTCTTAAAGCTGAGGAAAATACACAGCAGGACGGAAGTACATTTGGAAAGTGGTTTGGAAACAGTGGTGGTGTTACAGCATCTGTTATTCAGGCTATGAAAGAGCAGGGAGTTGTGGATTCTGTTGACTCTATAAATGTACAGAAGTGCAATGGAGCTGAAGAATGTAAAAAAGCACTTTTACTTATGAAATTAGGCAGGTCGCAAGCTGATTTCTTAGAGGGAATGGCATGTGTAGGCGGTTGTGTAGGTGGACCAAGCCGTCATATGGAACCTGAGAAATTCAAAAAGAACAGAGAAGAACTTATTTCACAGGCTGATAATCGTACAATTTCCGGAAATTTAGAGAAGTTTGATGTTTTATCAAAAGTAAATATGCACAAGTAAATTAGTATAGATTGTTTTTAAAGTATAATAATAAAAAGAGCCGATATTCTGATAATTCAGAATATCGGCTTTTAAGTTTATTGTATTATGGCTTTTTAGTTTTTATATTTAAGTATTGACAAATCAAAGATATTTATGTTTCCATCGCCATTCATATCAGCAACTGCACTTTGTTCTTTATTAAAAGTTGTTTTTCCTATTAAAAATTGTTGCAACAGAACAATATCATTCAAATCAATTTTTCCACTTTGATTTATATCGCCTAAAACTGTTTTTGAAGGAAGATTGTAATCTACAGGGATAAGTTTCCACTTCTGACAATCAAGACCGTTGAGCTCATATTGCTGAACATTTCCGCCTGAGCCTTTATTAGAATTTGCAATTTCTATACAAGATAAATCACGTGATGCTCTTGTAACAATAGTATATGTACCGTCTTCATTATCTACGAACTTAAAATATTGTGAACTCTGTTTATTGTTTGCGTCAATAGTAATATTAGAACCATTTTTTCCATCATTTAAATTTAATACAAATGATTCGCCATCACCAAGAGCAGAATAAATATAGTAATATCCCCAGTTGATATATTTTAAATGCCATACATTATGTGCAGATGGAGTATTAGCACCCCATTGTTGTACATTAGTTCCGTTTTCTTGTTTTCCGCCTTCAACTTCCATATACAAACCACTGTTTACATTCTGAATCATATAGCATTTATCAGTGTCTAAAGTAGCACCATCTTTTATAGTGATTTTTTCCAGAGTCCATTTTTGAGAGTCTTTTCCGTTTTGTTCCCACTGAATAATATTTGCACCTGATTTCGTAGAGTCTGCCTGTACGCCGATACAGCTTTTATCTTCTGTTACACGAGTTGTAATAGTATAAGTTCCATCACTATTTTTTACAAATTTAAAATGCTGAGCTGTGCTATTAGTGTCCTGATAGATTCCGATATTTGTTCCGTTATCAAATTTTCCCATATCTAAATCTAAGAAATATGTTTTTCCATCACCAACACAGGAACGCACAGTATAATAACCATCTCCAGCATCAAATAATTTCCAAGTATTATGAACAGCTTCTCCGTCAGCTCCCCATTGTTGTACATTTGCACCATTAGCAGCTTCTGCATTAGCAACCTCTAAATATAATCCGCTTCCCACATTTTTGAACATATATTTAGCTGTAGTATCCATGACTTCACCTGTAGGGCGTGTTGGCTGAGGTGGTGTTATAGTGGTTCCATTATTGCAGACAGTTACACTTACAGGAGCAGGAATAGCTTTTTCTGAACCAAGATAGAAGCTTAAATGTGGAGGCTGATTATAAGCTACATTCTGACCTGCGACTTGATTTCTGTATTGTGGATTATGCATAAGAGTTGTTATTCTGTAATCTGTATCATATGGTGTGCAGTAAATTCTTATAGATTTGCTGTTACTTGCTCTTACAATTAGTTCCTCTCTCCAGTCACCAAATATATCAGCTGAAAGGCATGGAGTACCTTTTGTTGTATTACAAGTATAGTATCCATCAGTTGAAAGAAGTGTAGTGAGCTTGCCGTCAGCACCCATTTTAGATATAGTTGCTGGAGAATCAGTATAGCCATCTAAAATTTCTCTTTCTAAGTCTCCATCCCAGTAGCTTAGGAAGTTTATAGCTGGTCTTCTACATGAGAGTGTATTTCCGTTTCCATCAAATACATCATTGCCTAAGCCCCAGAGTTCTGCACCATCGTTTCCAGTCCATACATTATCTGCACAGCAGCGACCTGTATCAGAAGCACCATCTTTATGGAAGATGATTTTTCCCGTTTTTCCGTCTATCAGAGATACACCATAAGGCTTGTCTTCATGACAAGTCCATACTTCAATGCCATCTCTGTCAGGAAGCAAATCACCTACATGTATAGCATCGCCATGACCTAAGTTTGTTGTCCAGAGAAGTTTTCCATTATCATCAATACAGTTGCCACCAGTGAGGATTTCCTGTTTTCCGTCTCCGTCTACATCGGCAGGCATACAGTTATGATTTCCGTCACCATAACCAGCAGTAGATGATGAATTTCCAGTATCAAAGTACCAACGCTGAACAAGTTTTTTATCTACTACATCATAAGCACAGGCTGTCATACGTGTATAATAACCACGAAGTGTGACTGCACTTGGATGTACACCATCTAAATATGCAACAGCACCTAAAAATCTGTCTACTCTGTTTCCGTATTTATCGCCCCACTTAGAAACATCTCCTCTTTGAGGATTATAATCTACAGTATCAAGGGCCTTTCCTGTTAAACCATCAAACAGCGTATAATATTCTGGACCTGTAAGGATATAACCATTAGAATTTCTATAATCTTTAGAAGCGTCTCCTATTACATTTCCTTGTCCATCTACAGTTCCATCTGCTGTTTTACAAGTCATTTCTGCGTAGCCATCACAATCAAAGTCAGCTACTAAAAATTGTGTATAATGTGCACCGGCACGAATATTACATCCTAAATCAATACGCCATAATTTTTGACCATTGAGTTTATAACAATCGATGTAAACGTTGCCTGTTTTTCCTTTTTGAGAGTTATCCTTTGAGTTGGAAGGGTCCCATTTGACAAAGAGTTCATACACACCATCACCATCTACATCACCGACAGAGCAATCATTTGGGCTGTATGTACATGATGAACTTTTAGGAACATCAAGATTTACATCAAAATAATTGTTATTTGATATTAAATTACATACATCGGAAGAAACAACAGCTCCATTTTCTAAACTTTCAACTTTATATGTTGAAGTAGCTGAACCGCTTTTATCAAGAAAACAAGTAGCATCACTGCTTTTGCTTGTGTAAATTAAATTATTATCTCTATATAATTTAAATTCAACATTAGCAGAATCATTAGCTAAAAGTCTCCAGTTTACAAGCATACCTGAACCTGTGTTTATGGCAGAGATTCCTCTGTCAAGCTTTTCAACAACGTAATTTCCATTAGCAGCAGATACAATATTGGTCATCTGAATATTTCCCAGAAAACCTGTGCTTGTGAAACCCGTTACAAGAGCTGCTATAGAAGCAAGCCCTTTTTTCAAATGAAATTTCATAAAACAACCTCCTGATATTTATAATATTTGTACATATTTATTATACACTATTATTTTGAACTTTTCAATATGTATTTGTGAAAATCAACTAATTATTATTATTTTTTATTTGATAAAATTTATATTTATATAGTATTTTCTATTGCATATTCCAAGATATTATGATATAATTATGCTATGTAAACAAAACATATTATAGCAGTTAAAATTGATGTGTTTTAATTTTCTAAAATTGAAAGGACTTTAATTATGAATTTAAAGAAACGCATTTCATCTATACTTTTAAGTAGTTCAATACTGATTGGAAGTATGTCAATGCAAATTCCTATGACTGTAAATGCTGAATCTGATGCGAATTTTGCAAAAGCTTTACAGTACTCAATGTATTTTTATGATGCTAATATGTGCGGAACAGAAGTAAGTGAAAATACACTTTATAAATGGCGTGGAGATTGTCATACTTATGATTCAGAGTTGATTCTTGATAGTACTAATACTAATTTGACTGATAGTTTTATTTCTCAGTATAAAGACATTTTAGACCCAGATGGAAATGGTACAGTTGATGTTACAGGTGGTTATCATGATGCTGGTGACCATGTTAAATTTGGATTGCCTGAAGCATATACATCATCAACTCTTGCATGGGGATATTATGAATTTAAGGATGCTTATGTAAAGACAGGTCAGGCTGACCATATAGAAACTTTATTAAAATATGTAGCAGATTATTTTATGCGTTCTACATATCGTGATAAAAATGATGATGTTGTTGCTTTTTGTTATCAGGTAGGGGATGGTGATATCGACCATGCTTACTGGCAGGCTCCGGAAGTTGATTCTATGGAACGTAAAGGATGGTTTGCAACAAAATATAAACCAACAACAGACGTTATAGGAAGTACAGCTGCTGCTCTTGCCTCTACTTATATGGTTCTTAAAGAAAGCGATTCATCCTATGCTGACCAATGTCTTGATTATGCAAAAGCATTGTTTAAATTTGCTGAAGAAAATGATAAAATAAAGGGTGATTCTGAGGATGGGCCAAAGGGATATTATGCCTCTAATAAATGGGAAGATGATTACTGCTGGGGAGCTGCATGGCTTTACATGGCTACACAGGATAAACATTATCTTGATGAAGCTGTAAAGTATCTTGATTATTATGCTCCTGCAAGCTGGGTGCATTGCTGGAATGATGTCTGGGGCGGTACAATGTGTATACTTGCAGAAGCAGAAGATTTATATAATGTAGATATTGTAGATATGTATCGCAAGGCACAGGGAAAATCAGAATATGAAGAGATTGATTTCTGGAGTATGGTTGGAAAGACTGTAGATAATTGGATGACAGGGCAAATGTGTACTATTACTCCAGAAGGATATAGTTTTTTACAAAGATGGGGCTCAGCTCGTTATAATACAGCAGCACAGCTTATGGCACTTGTTTATGATAATCACAATGGAGGGGTATCAAAATATAGTGAATGGGCAAAAGGACAGATGGAATACTTGATGGGTGATAATAAAAATAACAAGTGTTATATTGTAGGGCTTAATGAAAATTCAGTTAAATATCCTCATCATAGAGCAGCATCAGGTTTATCAAAATGTGAAGATACATCTGAACACAGACATGTTTTATATGGAGCACTTGTTGGAGGACCTGGTGCAAATGATGAACATACTGATACAACAGCAGATTATATTTTCAATGAAGTAACTATTGATTATAATGCAGCTTTTGTTGGAGCGTGTGCAGGTTTATATAGTTTTTATGGCAATAGCAGTATGCAGATAACTCCAGATTTTCCGCCTGTTGAGCCAGAGTCTGAAAATGGTGGAAATAATTATTGGGTTAGAGCTTATGCTGTAGATGACCCACAGGGAAGTGGTGCAGGTGTTACAAAAATTGCAATGCTTGTAGAAACTGACTCTGTTGTACCTAAAACAGACATTTCTGTACGTTATTATTTCAGCAATTCAGAAATGAATGAAAAGTCAAATATAAGTCTTGTAAAAGGTGATGAACTGTACGACCAGACAGGAGTAGAAACAGAATACAATGGTGAAATTTCAGGACCTTATAAGTACACAGGAAATACTACAGATGACGATATATATTATTTTGAAGTAAAATGGGATGGATATAAAATTGCAAATTC
>JAFTWL010000224.1 GCA_017465305.1 Ruminococcus sp.
TATTATTAGATTTCGAATATATATTCATCTCATTTAGCTTTTTAGCTATTAAGGTAGTTCCCATATCATAATGGGTACCATCGGATTTTGTATCTCCATAAAGATAAAGACTGTAAATTAGTTGAACTATTTCTGCTTGTTCAGGAATTATTTCAAGTGTAAAACCTTTTGTATTATTTATTTTAACACGTTGATAACCATATGGAGATTTATTTCCGAGATATTTTCCCTCCCTTGCAGATGCAGTTCTTCCACGTTGTAAACGTCTGTTAATAGTTTTATATTCCCTGCGACTCATAAATAAACCAAACTCAAAGTATTCTTCATCCATTTCATTATTAGGGTCGTATATTTTATTAGGCGTGATAATTTTTGTGTTAGAATATTTAAAAGTTTGTGCCATAATTCCCTGGTCTATAGTATCACCTCTTGCAAGACGTTCTACCTCCACAACAAGTACACCGGTCCATATGCCTTGTTCTACTTCTTGTAAAAGTTGTTGCATTTGTGGACGAGCAGCAATGGTTTCACCAGATACAATTTCCTTGTATATTTTTGATATATTATAACTGTTATGATGTGCAATTTCAAGTAATAAACGTTCATGTCGAGCAAGAGTTTCGCCTTCACCTCTTGCTTCAGCCTCAAGGTCTGCACGAGATTTACGTAGATAAATACAATATTGATCCATAGATACTCCTATTAATTTATATTTTACGCCTCACTTATATAATCCAGTGAGGCGTTATTTTTTTATTCATAATTTCAATTAGCTCTTTCTTTGTAGATGGGGGGCACGCTTATTCATTAAATAAATCACTATGAGTTCCTGTACGTGATAAAGAAAGCACAAGAATATCGTCCAATAGTTCATAAATGATAAGCCAATCAGGTGCAATATGACACTCTCTATATCCTTTCCAATTACCAGATAAAGCATGGTCATTATATTCATAAATCAATTGCTGTTGTTTTGTTCCATCTGCAATTAAGTTAATAACTATTTCTAATTTTCCTATATCATATCCACGCTTCTTAGCAAGTTTATAATCTTTTTTGAATTTTGATGTAAATTTAACTGTGTATTTCATTCTTCTTCTAATGCCTCCATCAAATCAGAAATATTAGTATAGCCTTTGACATTTGGGTCACGTGCAATTATATCTGATTCTATCATTGCATCTATAGTTTCTTGATTTGGCAATTCAGTTGTTAAAACAAATCTCTCTAAAATACGGCATATTATTTCGAAGTCTGATGGGTTGATATGGTCAATAAGACCGTAAATTTTTTCTCTTGTACTCATAATTTCAGTTCACTCCTTTACCTCTTATATAGGAAAACAAAAATATAAAAACAAACTTGTTTTATGCATTTATTATACTATTTTTTTATAAGAAAGTCAACAATATTATGCGTTTTATTTCAATCTGATTATTCCTTATATATTTTTGATATATTATGACCGTTATGATGTGCAATTTCAAGTAATAAACGTTCATGTCGAACAAGAGTTTCACCTTCACCTCTTGCTTCAGCCTCAAGGTCTGCACGAGATTTACGTAGATAAATACAATATTGGTTCATAGATACTCCTATTAATTTATATTTTACGCCCCACTTATATAATTTAGTGAGGCGTTATTTTTTTATTTGCCAAATAGTTCACTGTGAGAACCTGTTCTTGTAAGGTATAAAAATAATGTATCATTTTCAATTTCATAAATAAGCAACCAATCAGGTTGTATATGACATTCATGGCAACCTGCAAATTGTCCTTTGAGTATGTGGTCATAATTTTTCTGTGGTAATGATTTTCCGTTTGCTAATAGTTCTAAGATTTCATTTAGAAGTGACATATCTTTATTTTGTTTTTGCATTTTTTTCAAGTCTTTTTTAAATTGAGAAGTTGGTTTTAAGATATATTTTGTCATTGTAATAAGTCCCTCATCATTTCATCAACATCTGTATATCCTTTATATTTATCAGGATTCTTTTTCATATCTTCAACTTCTTTTATTGCTGACAGCGTTTCATTATTTTCAATTTTATAAAACCCGCGAATAAATAAAAGTAAGCCTTTCATCTGGTCTTCAGTTAAATTATTAATTTCGCTATAAAGCATTTCTTTTGTACTCATAAAAATTTCCTCCTGTTTTTTCATAGCAAACACCTCCAATAATATTATAACACTTATTACTGGAGAATTATGCTGATATTTTTAAATGTTGAAACTGTTGAAAACTTTGTTGAAAAAGGTCAGCTCAATTTTGAGCTTGCCAAATTAATATAATTCTTTATATCTTCTACTGATTTTAAAGTATATGATTCAGGATTTCCTAGTTTACGCAACTGCATTGTAAAATCTGATTTAAAAATTTTTACTATGCCTATTTTACGATTTTGAGAAGTGTACATATGTAATTTACAATATTCATTATTATCTTCTTCTATGATTGAAAATTCATCAACTATAGGTTCTAAAATATTTTTGAATTCATTTATTATTTTTGAGATAGATGGAGGTTCAGGAATATTTATATTAGATATTTCTTCAGAAAATTCAGAA
>JAFTWL010000225.1 GCA_017465305.1 Ruminococcus sp.
GTAACCGACATAGCGTCGTTACAGAGAGCCGGAACTGGTGAAATCCGGTACGAAAGGCGGTATGGTGAATGGATTTGTGAGATGCACGGTGAACGGCTTTTTTGTCCTGTGTAGCTGTTGACGTTTGACTTACGTTATCGAGTCAGGATATATCCGGTGAAAGTCCGGCGTATTCGTTTGAGGGAAACATATTTGTTTCTGAAATTGGGTGGCAACACGTTAGTAGATTATAAAGTCTGACGTCCCATGTTTAGTGGGTACATCAGACTTTTTTTGTTTTATTTAATTATTTTTTAAGGAGTGAAAATAAATGTTATATCCTTCTTTAGAAGAAGTAAGAAGATTATCAGAATCATATAATACTATACCTGTATTTTATTCTTTTTCTGCTGATAATCAGACACCAATAAATATTTATCGTGCTCTTTCAGAGGGTAAAGAAAATTCATTTATTCTTGAAAGTGTTAATAACGGTTTGCAATGGGGAAGATATTCTTTTGTAGGAAGCAATCCAAAGAAAGAAATTATGATAAAAGGAAATATAGCACATGTTATTTCAGGCAAACATGAAGAAATCTCTGAAGTTTCAAATCCAATAGATTTTCTTAAAGAATGCCTATCAAATTATAACTCTCCGGTTTTAGAAGATGCTCCGAACTTTACAGGTGGTTTAATCGGATATTTCAGCTATGATACAGTACGTTATATTGAAAAAACACTTGTAAATGTTCCGGAAGATGATACAAATATGCCGGATTGTCATTTGTTCTTGTATGAAGAATTAGTTGCTTATGACCATCTTACAAGTAACGGAATAGTTATCCTGAATTTGCATACTGATGGTAATCTTAATGCACAATATGCGGCTGCACTTTGGAGAGCAGAGGAGATTGCACAGCAAGTTCGTAATTATAATCCTGCACTGAAATCAAAATCATATGGAGATGTTTCAGTAGTTCGCTCTAACATGACAAGAGATGAATATGTTGATATTGTAAAGCAGGCAAAAGAATATATTTATAACGGAGATATATTCCAGATTGTTCTTTCACAACGTTTTGAAATTGATAATCCGCCTGATAGTTTTGATGTTTATAGAAAATTAAGAATGACAAATCCATCACCATATTTGTATTATTTTCATACACCTAATTATGATGTAGCAGGTGCTTCACCTGAAATGCTTGCAAATGTGAAAAATGGAGTGATTACAAATCGCCCTATTGCCGGAACAAAGCCAAGAGGCAAGACAGAGAAAGAAGATTATGAAAATGAGCTTATGCTTAATGCTGACCCAAAAGAACGTGCTGAACATGTAATGCTTGTTGATTTAGGAAGAAATGATGTTGGCAAAGTATCAGAATTTGATACAGTAAACGTAACAAAATATATGGTTACAGAACGTGCTTCAAAAGTAATGCACTTAGTTTCTACTGTTGAGGGCAAGTTAAAAAATGATAAAACAGCATTGGATGCATTGATGGCATTATTGCCAGCAGGAACATTATCCGGAGCTCCTAAAGTTCGAGCTATGGAACTTATTGATAAATTTGAAAATAAAAAACGTGGACTTTATGGTGGTACTGTTGGATACCTTGGGTTTGATGGAAATATTGATACATGTATAGCAATAAGAACAGTTTTATTTACTAATGGAAAAGCATATGTTCAGGCTGGAGCTGGTGTTGTAGCTGACTCTGTTCCTGAAAATGAATACTATGAAACAGTAAATAAAGCTTTAGCTGTAATCAATGCCATTAAGGAGGCAGGACAATGATTCTTTTGATTGATAATTATGATTCTTTTACCTATAATCTTTATCAGTATATAGGAGCTCTTTATTCTGATATTGAAGTTGTCAGAAACGATGAGATAACATTGAATGAAATTGAAGATAAGAAGCCAGAGGCTATTATTATTTCTCCTGGACCTGGTTATCCTAAAGATGCAGGAATTTCTGTTGATTTAATAAAAAAGTTTAGTGGTATTATTCCTATCTTAGGTGTTTGCCTTGGTCATCAGTCAATAGTAGAGGCATTTGGCGGAAAAATTGTACGTGCAAAGGCTTTGATGCATGGAAAAGCAAGTAATATTAAAGTAGATAATCAGTCTGTAATATTCAAGGATTTATCTCCTGTGATTTCATGTGCACGTTATCATTCACTTATAGCAGATGAAGAAACAATGCCAGATTGTTTAAAAATTACTGCCAGGGATGAAACAAATCAAATCATGGCAGTTGAGCATCGTACTAAACAGGTTTATGGTGTGCAGTTTCATCCTGAATCAATCTTGACTGATGACGGAAAACACATGTTAATGAATTTCTTAAATCTTATTCCAGGTGTAGAGCTTTTGGAAAAACCAAAAGTAGCAGATAATCCAAAAACAGCACTTTGTAAATATGGAGCAAAAGTTGTAGATGGAAATTCCTTGACTCAGGAAGAAGCAATGGAAGCAATGGATATTATAATGAGTGGCAAAGCAACTAATGCACAGATTGCAGAATTGCTTACAGCTCTTAGAATGAAAGGAGAAACAGTAGACGAAATTACAGGATTTGCAAAAGGAATGCGTGCAAAGGCAACTAATGTTCAGAATGCTGAAGATGCAATTGATATTGTAGGTACAGGTGGAGATCTTGCAAGTTCTTTCAATATTTCTACAACATCATCTTTCGTTATATCAGCAGCGGGCGTTAAAGTTGCTAAGCATGGAAACCGCAGTGTTTCCAGTAAGAGTGGTGCAGCCGATGTTCTTGAAAAGCTTGGTGTAAAAATTCAGACTACTCCTGATCAGGCATCAGCAAGTATAAATAATATTGGAATAGCATTTTTATTTGCTCAGAGTTACCATGGTTCTATGAAATATGTTGGACCTGCAAGACGTGAAATGGGAATAAGAACTATATTTAATATTTTAGGACCTCTTGCAAATCCTGCTGAAACAGATTACATTGTTCTTGGTGTGTATGATAAATCATTACTTCCTGTTATGTCAAAGGTTTTGATTGAACTTGGAATTAAACGTGCAATGGTTGTATACGGCAATGACCGATTAGATGAAATTTCAATTTCAGATTCAACTTCAGTTGCTGAAGTAAGAGATGGCAGTGTTACAGAATACGAAATAAGTCCTGAACAGTTTGGTCTGCCACGTGGTAAAAAAGAAGAAATCGTTGGTGGAACACCTGAAGAAAATGCAGCAATTACTCGTGGTATTTTAGATGGAACTATTTGTGATACAAAGAGAAATATTGTATTGATGAATGCAGGTTGTGCATTATATACAATAGGAAAAACAGATAGCATTGCAGATGGAATTGCTCTTGCAGCAGAAATAATTGATAGCGGAAAAGCATTAGAAAAATTAAATCAGCTTGTTGATTTTACAAATGCTGAATAAAGGGTAATGTAAAATGATATTAGATGAGATTGTAAAAAAAAGAAAAGAACAGCTTGAACGAGAGCTTTCAAAAATAAGTCGTGAAGATATGCGTAAACTTGCATTATATGAAAAACGTCCTGTACTTGATTTTTATAAAGCATTAAAGCAGGATAATATTTCTGTAATTGCTGAGGTTAAGAAAGCATCTCCATCAAAGTCAGTAATATGTTATGATTTTTATCCAGTTGAGCAGGCAAAAGCTTATGAAGAAGCTGGAGCAAATGCTATTTCATGTCTTACTGAAGAATATTATTTTCAGGGAAGTAGTGAATATTTAAAAGCAATAAGAAAAAATGTTTCTATTCCTGTTCTGAGAAAAGATTTTATTATTGATAAGTATCAGATTGACGAAGCAAGAGTAATTGGAGCAGATGCAGTTTTACTTATTGCAGCAATTTTAGATAAAGATACAATGCAGGATTTTTATAATTATGCTACAGATTTAGGACTTCATTGTTTGTTTGAGTCACATAATAAAGAAGAACTTGAACAATGTTTATCATGTGGAGCTAAAATATGTGGTATAAACAATAGAAATTTAAAGACTTTTAATGTTGACCTTAATACAACATCAATGCTTGCAAAATATATTCCTGATGATTGTGTGGTTGTTTCAGAAAGCGGAATTGCATCACATGATGATATGAAAAATGTTCGTCAGAATGGTGCAGATGCTGTTTTAATAGGTGAAACGCTTATGAGAAGCGGAGATATTTCAGAAACAATGAAACAGCTTAGGGAGGGCTTATGAATCTGAAATTTTGTGGCATTTTCCGAGATGAGGATGTTGAATTTGTAAATAAGATACATCCTGATTATATGGGAATGATTTTAAGTGAAGGATTCAGACGTACTATTTCATATGAGACAGCTGCAAAATTTTCATCAAAAAAAAGCAGTGGGATAAAAGTTGTTGGTGTATTTGTAGATGAATCATTGGAATATATAAAAAAAGCAGTTTCACAAATAAAACTTGATGTTGTACAGCTTCATGGAAAAGAAAATGCAGATATGATTTCAGCACTTCATAAAGAACTTAATATTCCGGTTTGGAAAGCTGTTCGTGTACAGACAATACAAGATGTAAGAAATGCAGAGAAACTTGGGGCTGATGTGCTTATTTTAGAGGGTTATCATCCTGATGTTATTGGTGGCGGTGGAATAACAGCTAACTGGGATTTGCTTTGTCAGGCGAATCCTAAACAGCCGTTTTTCCTTGCTGGTGGACTTTGCCCTGAAAATGTAAGTCAAGCAAAAGAAATAGTTAAACCATGTGGTATAGATATTTCAAGTGGAATTGAGACAAATGGTGTTAAGGATTTTGAAAAAATGAAACGAGTTGCAGAAATACTGCGAGAAGGAGAAAAACAATGGAAAAAATAGGAAGATTTGCTGACATATTTGGCGGTCAGTATGTACCTGAAACAGTTATGAATGCTGTTCATGAGCTTGAAGAAGCGTATAATCGTTATAAAAATGATGAAGAGTTTTTAGAAGAATATCGCACTATTTGCAGAGAATATGCTGGAAGACCATCTTTGTTATATTATGCAGATAGAATGACAAAAGATTTGGGCGGATGCAAAGTATATCTGAAAAGAGAAGATTTAAATCATACAGGTGCTCATAAAATAAACAATGTTCTTGGTCAGATTTTACTTGCAAAGCGTATGGGAAAAAAGCGTATTATTGCCGAAACAGGAGCAGGACAGCATGGTGTAGCAACAGCTACAGCTTGTGCATTGTTCGGACTTGAGTGTGAAGTGTACATGGGTGCTGAAGACGTAGAACGTCAGAAGCTTAATGTCTATAGAATGGAACTTTTAGGAGCAAAAGTTGTAAGTGTTAACAGTGGAACAGGTACCTTAAAGGATGCTATCAATGAAGCAATGCGTGATTGGGCTACTAATATTGATACAACATATTATTTGATTGGTTCTGTAATGGGACCTCATCCTTATCCTGAAATGGTTCGTGATTTTCAGAAAATTATAAGCGAAGAAGCAAGAGAACAGATTCTTGAAAAAGAGGGAAAATTGCCTGATTGTGTTGTTGCCTGTGTTGGCGGTGGTTCTAATGCTATGGGAATGTTCTATAATTTTATTCCTGATAAAAGTGTTCGATTAGTTGGAGCAGAAGCAGCAGGAAAAGGTGTAGATACTGAATATCATGCTGCAACTATGGCAAAGGGTACATTGGGCATTTTCCATGGAATGAAGTCTTATTTTCTGCAAAATGAAGAAGGACAGATTGCTCCGGTATATTCTATTTCCGCAGGACTTGATTATCCTGGTGTAGGTCCTGAACATGCAGCATTGCGTGATACTGGTCGTGCTGACTACGTATCTATAACTGATGAAGAAGCTGTGCAGGCTTTGGAATATCTTTCTCGTATTGAGGGCATTATTCCTGCAATTGAATCAGCTCATGCAATTGCAGCGGCTTTAAAAATTATTCCTACAATGGATAAAAATCAAATTATGATTATTTGTATTTCAGGACGTGGCGATAAAGATATGCAGCAAATTGCAAAATACAGAGGAGTGAAAATTGATGGCTGAGAATAGACTTGATAAAAGATTTAAAGAACTTAAATCTGAAAACAGAAAGGCACTTATTACATTCATTACTGCTGGTGATGGTGGATATGAACTTACTGAAAAAGCTGTTTTGAATATGGCTGAGTCAGGAGCTGATTTAATTGAATTAGGTGTTCCTTTTTCAGACCCTATTGCTGAAGGACCTGTTATCCAGAAGGCAAGTGAAAGAGCATTAAAGAATGGTACAACATTAGAAGGTATTTTTAAGATGATAGAGCGTATTCGTCAAAAGACACAAGTTCCTTTATTACTGATGATGTACCTTAATACGATTTTTGTCTACGGTACAGAGAGATTTTTTGCACAATGCAAAGAAACAGGAATTGATGGTGTAATTGTACCTGATATGCCATTTGAGGAAAAGGATGAGATACAGGGTGCAGCTGATAAGTACGGAATACATAATATAAGCCTTGTAACACCAGCAAGCGAGGGAAGAATACAGATGATTTCTGCTGATGCAACAGGATTTTTATATTGTGTATCCTCCAATGGAGTTACAGGTATGCGTTCTAAATTTGATACAGATTTCAGTAGCTTTTTTGCTCCTATTCATAAATATGCAAAACTTCCATGTGCTGTAGGCTTTGGAATTTCTTCTCCTGAATCAGCTAAACATATGAGTCAATATTGTGATGGTGTAATCATTGGAAGTGCTATCGTGCATTTAGTAGAAGAGTATAAAGAAAATGCAGTAGCTGAGATAGAAAAATTCGTAACATCAATCAGAACTGCTTTGGATGAAGTTTAATTGAA
This sequence comes from Ruminococcus sp., assembly GCA_017465305.1. Taxonomy (GTDB): domain Bacteria; phylum Bacillota; class Clostridia; order Oscillospirales; family Ruminococcaceae; genus Ruminococcus_C. The sequence continues at coordinate 6,804 of JAFTWL010000225.1, forward strand.
ATAAAATTTCAATTAAAGTTTATAAGTAATATAAAATAATAATTTTTTATATAGAGCTGTGATTTTTTGTGATTACAGCTCTTTTTGCACTTTAATTTTTGTGCAAGCTGACAAAAACATATCATAAAAAAATATTTCCATAAAAAATGTAGAAATGAAAATGAAAATATGATATAATAAAAGTTAAACAAGATTATTATAAAACAGGGAGTAAATTTTTATGTTTGGAATGGATTGTCATACCCATACAAGTGTTTCTTATGATGCAACAGCAACAGCTGGTGGCTTATGTCGTCGTGCAATTTCACTTGGTCTTGAAGCACTTGCTATTACTGAACACGTTGAATTAAATCGTTGGTATTCACAAGGCTATTATGGAGCAGTGGCAAGAAATAAATACGAGAAATTCAATAATTGTGAAGTCATGGAAAAAGCTATGAAGCAGAACACATCTGTAAAAGATTCATATGGAAATCGTCTGCATATTATAAGTGGTGTGGAATTAGGACAGCCAAATGCTGATTTTGGGCTTGCTGATTCTATTATTCAGGATAACAGACTTGATTATGTAATAGCGTCTCTTCATGAGCTTCATGGAAAAGAAGATTTTTATAGTTTAGATTATAAAAAAGAATCAGCAGATAATCTTATAAAACGATATTTTGAAGAATTACTTTTAATTTGTGAATGGGGAAAGTTTGATGTCTTAGGACATATGACATATCCTCTTCGATATATTCAGGGAGAAGCAGGAATAAATATTGATTTAAGTGTATATGAAGAGCAAATCAATGCTTGTATGAAAGCTTTAGTAGATAGTAATTGTGGTCTTGAAGTAAATACTTCAGGTTTGCGTCAGAAATATGGGCAGACATTTCCTACACTTGAATATTTGAAGTTATATCGTGAACTTGGCGGAGAGATGGTTACAATAGGTTCTGATGCACATTGTGCAGAAGACGTAGGTGCAGGAATGGAAAAGGCTATTTCACTTGTAAAAGAAGCTGGTTTTTCATATTTGTGTTACTTCTTAGAAAGAGAACCTGTATATGTTCCTATTCCATAAATATAAATCAGATATGATGATATTATCAAATTTGATTTAGTATTATAATTTTTTAATATAAATAGAAAGGTTGCTTTATTATGAATGAACTTATTACTTTGCTTCAGCAAAATGCAAGATTATCTAATGCACAGCTTGCTGTAATGTTAGGAAAAACAGAAGATGAAATTGCAAAAGAAATCAAGGAA
>JAFTWL010000226.1 GCA_017465305.1 Ruminococcus sp.
TGAAGCTGCTACAACTTCTCCGCCTGGACACATACAAAATGTATATAAGTCAAATCCTGTTGGCATATGAACAGCAATCTTATAATCAGCTGCACCCAAATTAGGATGATTTGCAAATTTGCCATACATACTTTCATTTATTTTAGACTGTAAATGTTCAATACGTACGCCTACTGCGAAATTCTTCTGTTGTAATTCAATGTTTTTATTATATAGTAAATTGAATATATCTCTGCAGCTATGTCCTGTAGCAAGAATACAATCATTTGTTTCTATTGTTTCAAACTTATCATCTTTCTCATAAGTAATAGATGATATTTTATTATTTTCTGTGTTAAAATCACAAAACCTTGCATTAAAAATAATTTCCCCACCAGATTTTATAATTTCCATTCTAATATTTTTAACAACGTCAATAAGAATATCCGTACCTATATGAGGCTTTGCCAAATATAATATTTCTGATGGCGCACCGCATTCAACGAAAGTTTTTAAAATAAATTGTATTCTTTGATTTTTAATACTTGTTGTTAACTTTCCATCAGAAAATGTCCCTGCTCCACCTTCTCCAAATTGTATATTAGAATGTTCATTTAGTTCTCCTGTTTGAATAAAATGAAGAACATCCTTTTGTCTTTGCTCAACACAAGTCCCCTGCTCTAAAATAATGGGTTTTAAACCTGATTTAGCTAATACTAAAGCTGCAAACATACCAGCTGGACCAAATCCAACAACTACAGGGCGTTTTTTTACTTCAGTGATTTTAAAAAAATTATATTTATATTCTTCGTATAAAGAAACAGATGGATTGTTTTTTCTTAATATCTCTTTTTCTTTTTTTTCTGATAATAAAACAGCTAAAGAAACATTAAAACAAATTGCATTCTTTTTTCTTGCATCAATTGATTTTTTTAAGAAATTCCAAGAAACAATTTGAGACATAGAAATATTCAATTTTTTTGATATTTTCTGTTTTATAATTTGTTCTGTATAATCAAGAGGTAAATTTATATTATTTAACTTAATCATAACTTATTTTTCTCCATTTCAACGACGCATTTCTGCCAGCACAAAAGCCAGATGCCCATGCCCAATTTAAATTAAAACCACCACAAGCGCCATGTAAGTCAAGCGCTTCGCCAGTAATATAAAAATTAGGAATTTTCTTTAGCTCTAAATTAGAGTTGATTTCTTTCAAAGGAACGCCACCATTAGTAACTTGTGAGTTATTCCATTCACTAAGAGAACATACTGGAAAACGCCAGTCCTTTATAACATTAGTAATACTATATAAATCTTTTTCAGATAACATACATGTCATCTTTATAGATTTTAAACTAATGTTGCACCTTTTTAAAATTTGAAGAGTCATTTTTTTCTGAAAAATACCTGTTAAGAAATCTTCTAACAACCAATTACTTCTATAAGTGTATATATCAAATAATAATTGATAAACTTCTTTTAAATTTGTATTTGGCATTAAATCTATTGATATAAATAAGTCGTTTCTATTCTTACAATACGCAGCTAAATTAAAGATACAAACACCAGAGAGTGAATCAGATGTAAACTGCACCTCTCCTAGTTCAGAAGTAATCAGATTTTCATTTGAATCAAACAACGATGCACGAGCACGTATACGAATTCCTTTTAAATTATTTACTAAATTGGGGTTTGTTTTTATTGGACATAGAGCAGGATAACATCTTGAAATTTTGATTCCTAACCTTTTTAATATCGAAAAGGCTGAACCATCTGTTCCTAAAGCAGGTGCTGCATAACCTCCAGTTGAAAATATAACTACATCAGAATAATAAATTATATTATCAGATGATTTTAGCATAAACTTATTTTTTTTCAAAGATATTTCTGTGATTTCACAATTACAATAAATATCTACTCCATAAGATTGAGCAGATAATCTTATAGCATCTAATACAGAGGAAGCATGATTACTATTAGGATATAGCCTGTTATCTTCTTCCCTGCAAATAAGTCCAAAAGAACGAAAATATTCCTTAGTATCAGGGAAATTAAAAAAGATTTGAGGGACAATATCAGTAATAGTCCCTCCATAATAACAAATATCTCTGCTATTGTTCCCTAAATTACAACGACCATTTCCGGTTGACAAAATTTTTCTTCCTACACGGTCATTTTTTTCAAATATGGAAACAATACAAGAAGAATCACTATTTTTTTTAGCTTCTATTGCAGCAATCAGGCCAGATGCTCCACCGCCGATTACTGCAATATTAATTTTTTTTTCTTTCATAAATCTATATTTTAATTCTTTACACTATGCATTGGAGCAGGTATTCTGCCACCACGTTCAATGAATCTTGCAGATGATTTTCTACTTATAGGCATAACAGGTGCACTTCCAAATAGTCCACCATATTCGAGCATATCTCCCTCTTTCATACCTATAGCAGGAATAACTCTTACAGCAGTAGTTTTATTATTTACCATACCTATAGCCATTTCGTCAGCAATAATTGCTGATATTGTAGTAGGTTCTACATCGCCAGGGATAGCAATCATATCTAATCCTACAGAACAAACAGACGTCATAGCTTCTAATTTTGTAAGGGTAAGTGTTCCATCTATAGCAGCTGCAATCATACCAGCATCTTCAGATACAGGTATAAATGCACCAGATAATCCTCCGACATTAGAAGAAGCCATTACGCCACCTTTTTTAACTGCATCATTAAGCATTGCAAGTGCAGCAGTTGTACCATGAGTACCACATATTTCGAGACCCATAGACTCTAAAATATGAGCTACGCTATCACCTACTGCTGGAGTTGGAGCAAGAGAAAGGTCTACAATACCAAATTCAACACCTAACATTTCAGAAGCTCTTGCACCTACTAATTGACCCATTCTTGTAATTTTAAATGCAGTTTTCTTTATAATGTCAGCAAGTAAGTTTAAAGAAACATCTGGGTACTTAGAAATTGTAGAACGAACAACGCCAGGGCCAGATACACCTACATTTATTACGCAATCAGATTCA
>JAFTWL010000021.1 GCA_017465305.1 Ruminococcus sp.
GATAATGATGATTTATTAAAGATAGATTCAGATTTATCAAGTAATAATGATACAAGTGATATAGGTGAAAACAATGGCATAGATGATGTAACTACAACAATGCCTGAAGATTCTGATAATGTTAGTGGTACAACTGGTTATGATGAAAATCCTGAATCTTCTGAAAGCAGTACATCCAATACAGAGCCTTTAGAAAATGATACAACTCCTATGAATAATAATGGAAATAATTTAATTGAGTAAGATTGAGTAAATAGTATAATTTTAATTGTCTATTATATATAATAAAAACATCATAGCAACTGAATGAATAATGTTGAATGTTGTATTATAATCGCAAATAAATTGAAAAAAAGAAAATTTTTTTGAAAATCACTTGAAATATACAGAAAAATATGATAATATAATAGGTGTATTTCTATGTGATGATAAGCGATATGTGACGAATTGTTCAGATTGTGTGTCATAGAAGTTTATTTAGGAGGAAAAGTCAAAATGACAGATTTTGTTTATGAAGATGCATTTGAACCAGATGTGAATATCAAAGTTGTCGGTGTAGGCGGCGGTGGCGGTAATGCCTTGAATTGTATGGTTTCATCTGGTGTGCAGGATATTGAATACATTGCAATAAATACAGATGCGAAAGCATTAAATAATTCAAAAGCAACTACACGTATTCAGATTGGTGCAAAGCTTACAAAAGGTAGAGGTGCCGGAAATAAACCGGACGTTGGAAGAAATAGTGCTGAAGAAAATAAAGAAGAAATTGAAGCAGCTTTAAAAGGCGCAGATATGGTATTTATTACAGCTGGTATGGGCGGTGGAACAGGAACAGGTGCTGCTCCTGTTGTAGCAAGACTTGCTCAGGAAGCTGGAATTCTTACAGTTGCTGTTGTTACTAAACCATTTGCATTTGAGCGTGAACAGAAAATGGCTCAGGCAGAGCGTGGAATATCAGAACTTAAAAAATATGTTGATTCTCTTATAGTAATTCCTAATGAAAAGCTTTTAGAGGGATTTGATAAGCCTTTAACTATGAAAGAATCTTTTGCACTTGCTGATGATATTCTTAAAACAGGCGTAAAGAGCATTTCAGATTTGATTGTAGAAGAAGGTTATATAAATCTTGACTTTGCGGATGTTTCTACAATAATGAAAGGTGCAGGTTATGCACATCTTGCTATTGGACATGGTTCAGGTAAGGATAAAGCTAAGGAAGCAGCTAATGCTGTTATTTCCAGCCCACTTCTTGAAACTTCAATTTCTGGTGCAAAACGTTTGTTAATCAATATTAGTATGAGTGAAGATATTCTTTCTACAGATGTTGATAATGCTACAAAGATGATTACAGATAAGGCTGCTGAAAATGTAGAGTTTATCTTTGGTACAGCTTTCAAGGAAGATATGCAGGATGAGATGACTATTACTGTAATTGCAGCTGGATTTGGCGAAGATGATGATAAGAAGAGTGACGAAGTTGATGATTTTGATAATGTACAGGAGCAACCTGTGCAGGAAGAACCAATCTCTGTTGAAAATCCGCTTGTAGAAGATGTAAGAGTAAGCAATGCTTCTGCATCTGTTACAGCACAACAGCAGCCAAAGGTACAATCCAGAGCTAATAATGACGATGATTATTTAACAGACATTTTCCGAATACTTGATAGAAAATAATATGTAAAATTATATTACTTATTGTTTTTTGGAAAAACTGATAATTAAAATAATAACACTGTTGTGACTATCTGCAATCATAGCAGTGTTATTTTATATGTGCAAAATGACGAATTTAAATTGATTAAATTAGAAAAAGTGCTAATTTTACTTTCGATTTTTTTATTTTTATAAGAATCATATTGACAAATGCTATTTTTTTCGATATAATAAGAAGTAATCAAATTTGAAAAAATAGTATTATCAAATGAAAGTTTATTTAAATTTGTATATGTAATTGTATATGCTGATAAATATTTTTATTATAGACAATAGTTAATTTTTAATTTTAATAATATGTAATTTTTCAGAATACTCCACTATTTTTCATTTATGTATGTGGTCCGATAGATTAATTAAAGAGCATTTGTTTTACAAAGGTGTCTGTGTGAATCCGTTCTCGGTCCAAATTTTCTTAACGAAACACTGCTGAAAACCCAGCAGAGAATTATCTGTCGGATAATTCAGAAAGGAAAGGTCATTATTATGTTCGAAGACAAGACTTTGGTATGCAAGGACTGCGGAGAAGAGTTCGTATTCACAGCAGGCGAGCAGGAATTTTACGCTGAAAGAGGCTTTGTAAATGAGCCAAAACGTTGCAAGCGTTGTCGTGATGCTAAGAAGGGCGTAAACAACACAAAACCTGAACGTGAAATGTTCACTGGCGTATGTGCATCTTGTGGCAAGGAAGCAAAAGTTCCATTCCAGCCAAGAGAAGGTCGTGCAGTATATTGCAGCGAATGCTTTGCAAAGATGAGAGAAGCTGAATAAAAGCAAAAACAATGGCAGGGCATAGCGTTTAGCTGTGCCTTGTGTTGTATAAATTTGATTTTTTAAGGTTATCATATCTATTGGTAAGCCTTGAGCTTATTAAAAAACAGGAGGAAAAACAAATGGATGTAACTATTACAAAAGATACTATTATCGGTGATATTTTAGATATTGCACCTCAGACAGCACCTCTTTTTATGGAGATTGGTATGCACTGTCTCGGATGCCCTGCTTCCAGAGGTGAATCAGTAGAAATGGCTTGCATGGTACATGATGTAGATGCTGATGAACTTGTTGCAAAGCTGAATGATTACATTGCTTCAGGAGCTGGAAAAGAATAATAATTCTTTTTTAGATGAATAGCAGATATTGCGGTTGTTTTGTAACAACCGCTTATTTTTTAGAAAGGTACTTTAAAGATTATGTTAATGAGACGGCTTCAAGCCTGTGCTGATATGATTACAAAGGGGAATATTGTTTGTGATGTGGGAACAGACCATGCTTATTTGGCAGTAGAGCTTTTAAAGCAAAATAAATGTAATCACGTAATAGCTTCTGATATCGGAGAAGGTCCCTTGCAGGCAGCAGAAAAGACATTGGTTCATGCAGGATTAAAGAATAAAGCAACACTTTTGCTTTGTGATGGATTGCAGGCTGTTCCTCAGAAAGATGTAACAGATGTTGTTATAGCCGGAATGGGTGGGGAAACTATTGTACATATTCTTTCTAATTGTAAGTGGATTAAAAATAATGTTAATCTTATATTGCAACCAATGACAAAAGCTTCTGTGTTGCGTCAATGGCTTTCTGAAAATGGTTATAATATTTTGCAAGAGAAGGTTGTAAGAGAAACAAAGTTTTATTATACTATACTGAAAGCAGTATATGATGGCAAAGAACATAATTATACGCAATTACAGTTAGCGTTGGGTGTTATAGATTGGAAAGAGAAAATTTCTTTAGAATATGGAAAGTTTTGTTTAGCTCAATGGGAAAAGCTTGCAGAACAACTTAAACAATCAAATCAGATTTTAGAAGAAAAATACAGGATTTTGATTTCTGAATTAAAAGAAAAAATAATATTTTAGAAGGGAGATTATATTATGATTTCAGTAGAACAAATTTATAATGCTATAAATGCAATAGCTCCTTTTTCTACACAGGAAAAATGGGATAATTCAGGTTTATTAGTTGGAGCTAAAAATATGCCTGCTAATAAAATTTACTTGACTTTAGATATTTCTATAGATACAATTTCAGAAGCTAAAGAATTAGGTGCAGATTTGATTATTTCCCATCATCCTGTAATTTTTTCACCCTTAAAATCTATAACTCCAAATGATTCAGTATGGCAATTGATTCATTCGGATATGTCAGCAATTTGTGTTCATACTCCTTTAGATATAGCTAAGACAGGTATAAATGCAAGAGTGTATCAAATTCTTAAATTGAGTTTATCACTAAAAGGTGATTATCAGTTTTTCGATAATACATCAGATAAAATAGGAATAGGATGGATAGATAAAACTGATAAAGAATGGGATGAAATAAGTCTTGCTGAAGTTTTACAAAAAATATTTAATGTTCCTGTTGTGCGTTATTCTAAAGGGAATAAGCCTATAAGTAGAATTTATTTTTGTAGCGGTTCAGGAAGTTCTATGTTAGAAGAAGTTGCTGAAATGGGTGTAGACGCTGTAATAACAGGAGATGTGAAACATGATAGATGGTATACTGCAAGAAATTTAGGAATATCATTATTTGATTGTGGTCATTACTATACAGAAAAGATTGCTGTTCAGATTTTAAAAGAATATTTGCAGGATAAATTTTCTGAAGCTGAAATTTTTTGCAGTACAAAAGATAATCCTGTTTATTATATTATGGGAGATAATAATATATGAGCGTTTGGAGTTGCCCGATTTGTAAGGAAAGTGTACATCAGGAAGCACGTATGCTTCGTTGTATAAATGGTCATACTTTTGATATGGCTAAAAGCGGATATATAAATTTATTGCCAGTACAGAAGAAAAAAACAAAAAATCCAGGGGATAATATTCAAATGGTAAGAGCAAGGCGTTCTTTTTTAGATAAAGGGTATTATAGTACTTTACTTGAAAAGCTTTGTCAGGTGGTTAAAAATTCTTTTCCTGCTGGTGGAATATTACTCGATGCAGGATGCGGAGAGGGTTATTATACAAGTGGTGTATTTAATTATTTAAATGATAGTGGTCTTGCTTCTAATATTTATGGTGTAGATATTTCAAAATATGCTGTAGATATAGCAGCAAAACGATGTAAGCAAGGAAAATTTGCTGTTGGAAGTATATTTAATCTACCTGTATCTGATAAGTGTTGTAATGCTATTATGTCATTATTTGCTCCATATTGCGGAGAGGAATTTAATCGTGTTTTAAAGCCGAATGGTATTATGACACTTGTTATTCCTAATGAGCGTCATTTGATTGAATTAAAACAGGCCATTTATGATAAACCTTATTTAAATGAAGTTAAAGATACAGAATTAGAAGGTTTTTGCCTTAAAGCAAAGGAAACAGTAGATGCAGAAATTGTATTGTCTACACCGGAAGATATTCAAAATCTTTTTGCTATGACACCATATTATTATAAAACGGGTCGTAAAGAGCAGGAAAAATTATTTTCATTGACAGAGCTGAAAACACAAATATCCTTTATTATTTTACAGTATCAAAAGAAAGGTTGATTTTATGGCATTAGATGGAGCATTTTTATATGCAGTTCGGCAAGAGCTTTTGCCGTTGATTGGAGCAAGAGTTGAAAAAATTCATCAGCCGACAAGGGAAGAAATTATATTATCTTTAAGAGACAGAGAGGGAAGTCACAAGGTTTTAATATCATCTTCTGCTGACAGAGCCAGAGTACATTTAACAGAAATATCAGTTGATAATCCTAAAACTCCACCTATGTTTTGTATGCTTCTTCGTAAGCGATTAGGAAGTGGAAAGTTACTTGCAATTCGTCAGGATGGTTTAGAACGTGTATTGTATTTTGATTTTTCATGTGTCAATGAGATTGGCGATGTTGTACAACTTACATTAGCTTGTGAGATAATGGGAAGGTATTCTAATTTAATTTTAATAGATGAAAAAGGTTTAATAATCGATAGCATTAAACGTGTTGATGCTGAAACATCAAGAAAACGATTAGTTTTGCCTGGAGTAGTGTATGATATGCCACCAAGGGAAAGACGTTTAAACTTTATGACAGCAGGCAATCAGGAAATACAAGAATATATTTCTTCTCAATCTGGCGAATTATCAAAAGTACTTTTGCGTACATTTGAAGGTGTTTCTCCTGTTTTAGTAAGGGAATGGGCTTATTATGTGGGAAAAGGAGTAGAATGCTACTCAAATTCTCTTACAGAATCACAATGGAAGCGTTTATTTTATATTTTATCTCATACAAAAGAAAATCTCATCAATATGAATCTGACATATACAGTAGCTTCTACAAAAGAAGGTCAGTTGAAAGATTTTTCTTTTATACCACTCAGGCAATATGGAACATTGCTTTACACTCGTGAATTACCATCTGCTTGTACGTTGCTTGATTATTTTTATGCAGAGCGTGACAGATATGCACGTATAAGGCAAAGAGCAAATGATTTATTTCATTTATTACTGCATACAACAGAGCGTATTCAGCGTAGGATATCATCTCAGACAGAGGAATTATTACAGTGTAATGAAAAAGAATCTTTACGCAGAAAAGCTGATTTAATATCAGCAAATTTATATAGAATAAAAAAAGGTGATAAATCTGTAATAGTTGAGGATTTTTATGAGGATGATTATCCTTCTGTAAATATAGAACTTGATGTACGCTTAACTCCTCCACAAAATGCACAGAAATATTATCAGGCATATAAAAAAGCTTGTACTGCTGAAAAAATTCTTTCAGAGCAAGTAGAAAAAGGAAAGCAGGAACTTCAGTATTTAGATAGCGTTTTAGATGCCTTGACAAGAGCTGAAACTGAAGACGAAATATCTCAGTTAAGATTAGAATTGTCACAGCAGGGTTATGTAAGGATTTCTAAAAAGAAAATGCCTACATCCAAGGCTTTGTCACCTATGGAATTTTATTCTCCTGGGAGAATGAGAATATTGGTTGGCAGAAATAACTTACAGAATGACCAGCTGACATTAAAAAAAGCATCAAAAATGGATATCTGGTTTCATACTCAAAATATTCCAGGCTCTCATGTTATTTTAGAGACAAATGGAGTAGAACCAGATGAAGAAACGTTGCGTTTTACAGCAACCATTGCCGCATATCATAGTAAGGCAAGAAGTTCTTCACAAGTACCTGTTGATTATTGTCAAGTTAAATTTGTTAAAAAGCCTGTAGGAGCGAAACCAGGCATGGTTATTTTTACAAATAACCGAACTTTATATGTTACACCGCCAGAATCTCTTTCAGAATTTTTACAGGAGGAAAGTAAGTAAATGAGATTAGGAGAAGATTTCTTTCATCGTGATTGTTTAGAAGTTGCACCTGATTTAGTTGGAAAATTTATAGTCAGACGTTTGCCTGATGGAACAGTATTGAAAGAACAAATTTCTGAAACAGAAGCTTATCGTGGGACAGAAGACCTTGCTTGCCACGCTTCAAAAGGACGTACACCACGTTCAGAGATGCTTTATCGTGAGAGTGGTACAATATACGTTTATCTTTGTTATGGTATACATTCTTTGTTGAACGTCATAACAGGTGAAAAGGAACAACCTCAGGGTGTACTTTTACGAGCAGGAATTATGCATAATGGACCTGGAAAGATAACGAAGTATTTGCAAATTGACCGTTCATTTAACGGTAGAAATATTTTAACAGATTCCGATTTATGGATAGAGTCAAATGGCGAAAAATATTCAACGCATACGGATGTGCGTGTTGGAATTGATTATGCGGGGGAATACTGGAAAAACCGTCCGTGGCGGTGGATATTAGATAATTAAAGTTTTTTATTTTATGAGGAGGAAAATTTATGCCATTAGGGATTATCAGAAATGATATTACAAAAATGAAAGTTGATGCAATTGTAAACGCAACAAATAAACGACTAATTGGTGTTAGTGGTGTAGATGGAGATATACATCGTGCAGCAGGATATAAATTACATGAGGAGTGTAAAAAGTTAGGCGGATGTAAATCCGGAGAAGCAAAAATTACAAAAGGTTATGATTTACCATGTAAGTATGTTATTCACACAGTAGGACCAATATGGAGCGGTGGAAATGATGGAGAAGAAGAAACTTTAGTTTTATGCTATAGAAATTCTTTGGAACTTGCAAAGAAATATGATTGTAAATCTGTTGATTTTCCGCTTATTTCTTCAGGTGCATATGGATTTCCTAAAGATAAAGCACTTCATATAGCTCATAAGACAATACAAGAATTTCTTATGGAAGAGGATATGCTTGTATATATTGTTGTATATGACAAAGAATCTGTAAAAATTGCCTTAAGCGATGTTTCTTCTTCTATATCACAATATATTGATGATAATTATGTAGATGAACATATTCATTATAGAAGAGATAGATTTTATAATAGAAATAATAAGCGTTTGCAGAAATGTTTTAATTGTGGTTATGAATTTGAATCTTCTTATGATTTAGATTATTGTATAATATGTGGGAATTCATTAAATTCTAAAGAACAATTAGCATATCTTAAATATCTTGAAGGGTTATATCAAAATGCAAATTTTGATGATATTCCCAAAAATAATGTTAAGGATTTAAAGGATAAGTCTATATCTTCTGATTCATCTAATTTTGATACCATCAAATATTCATTATCACCTGAATTAGTAGGTGTTGTATCAAAATTAGATGAGAGTTTTTCACAGGCACTTTTAAGAATGATTGATGAAAGAAATATGAAAGACTCAGATTGTTATAAAAAAGCTAATGTAGACAGAAGAGTATTTTCAAAAATCAGAAGCAATGAAAATTATAGACCCAAAAAGCATACCGCTCTTGCTTTTGCTATTGCTTTAGAATTAAATTTAGATGAGACGAAAAATCTTTTAGAAAAATTGGGATATGCACTTTCACGATGTAATAAATTTGATTTAATAGTATCATATTTTATTGAGAAACAAATATATGATGTATTTGAAATAAATGAAGCATTATTTGCATTTGACCAGCAATTACTTGGCTCAGCATGAAATAATATATTTACATAGTTGTGTTTTAATAAAAGTAGTTATATTTGACTTTTATTATTCTCCATGATATAATAAAGCATCTAATGAATCGAATCGGAGGGTTTTATTTTATGGCAAAACAGCATTGGAAAGGCAGTGTACTTCTTGCACCTGTTCCGCCTGCACTGATTTCATGCGGAACTATGGAAGAACATAATGTACTTACTGTAGCATGGACAGGTGTTGTGTGTACACATCCACCATTAACATATATATCAGTTCGTCCGTCAAGATATTCTTATTCTATTATTGAAAAGCAAAAAGAATTTGTTATAAATCTTACTACATCTTCTATGTGTCGTGAAACAGATTTTTGTGGTGTTAAAAGCGGAAAAGATATTGATAAATTTTCTCATTGCGGATTTACTCCCGAGCCTGCTCAGACAGTGAAAGCTCCTCTTATAGCTCAATGTCCTGTTAATCTTGAATGTAAAGTAATAGAAAAGAAAGAACTTGGAACACATACTATGTTTCTTGCTGAGATTACTTGTGTAAATGCAGATGAGCAATATCTTGATAGCAAAGGAAAGTTAAATTTACAGCAATGTGGTCTTATGGCGTATGCTCATGGAGAATATTTTGCTCTTGGAAGAAAGCTTGGAGATTTTGGTTTTTCTGTACGTAAGAAAAAGAAGAAAAAAAGCATTCATCAAAATCAGAATAAAAAGTAATATATAATAAATTATTTCTAATGCAGATATAAGAAATAATTTATTATACATTTTTCATATTTTTTTCTGAAAAAAGTGTTGCAATTTATTCAATTATGCTGTATAATAAAAGATATTAACTTAAAAAGGAGTACTAAAATGACTGTTGAAGAAATTTTAAAAGAAATCAGAGCCGGACTTACTGGTGAATATAGTATTGATATTGTATATTTAGAAAATCAGGTAAAAAAGTATAGTGGTTCAGCTAATGCTCAGGCAATTGAAAATGGTATAGTTGATATTGTATATGAAATCTTACCAGAAGATAAAAAAACAGAAATTAATAAAATGATGTATATGGATGGCAAGCGTCTTGACACTGTTTTTGCTGAAGCAATGAAGCTTATAAATGAACATAAAATAGAAGAATCTTTTAAGCTTACAGAAGCATTATATACAAAGATTCTGATAAATTATCGTGAAACTGAGAGTAAGGCTTATCTTAGCATGCGTAATCCTCTGGAACATCAGTTATATTTATATCTTTATAGCCCATCAAAGACACTTGAACGCCCACCTTTTGATTTGTCAAGAATGATAATGCTTCATGGATACAATCTTCTTGAGCTTGGAAAACCTGAAGATGCTATAAATGTACTTGAAGATGCTATACGTTATAATCCTGTAAATACTGACCCATATTTTGAAATGTGTGAATGCTATAAAGTTTTAAAGAGACCTGAGGATTTACTTGCTGCAACAAAAGAAACTATAAGCATATCCACAACGCCTATGGAACTCTCAAGATGTTATTGTAATTTAGGATATTATTGTGTTGAAATAAAGGATTATGATAGTGCTATATGCTTCTATTATGAAAGCCTAATTTATGATAATCATCCAGGTGTTACAGGTGAATTGCACCATATTCATACTATCACTCAGAAAAAAATCACACCTCCTACAAGAAAAGAAGTTAATGCTGCATTTGAAAAATACGGTATGACAGCAGGAGCTGATAAAGATGTTCTTTCTGTAACATCAGCACTTGCAAAAGAAGCACTTGAAAATAAAAATATTTCTGACGCACGTTTTTATCTTGCTATTCTTTATGGACTTACAAATGATAATGAAGTAAAAGCTATGTTAGATAAATTGCCAAAGCCAGCTAAAAAGCAATAATTAAAATAGAAATATAATAAAAATAAAGAGCTTGTACATTTATTTTGTACAAGCTCTTTAAGTTATCTGATTTTGGGAGAGTTTTTATTATTTAAGGATTTATTGAAATAATACAATCGTCAAGCTGTATTGCTTTTACTTCGTATGGATTAACTGGTGATTCGATTGTGAATAAAGCATTGAAATTCACTAAGTCTTCTTTTTTTATAACCTTATCGTCTTTTATAACCTTATCCTCATTACATAATGAAGATTTTTGACATTGAATTGTACCGCCATCTTTCAATAAAATATTTATCTGATTAGGAACGTCTTCTATTGTGTTTAATTGTTCTCCCAAAATTCTTAAATTAAGTGGGTCAATTTGTATTTGTTTTATATTCCAAAAATTTTTTTCGTTTTCCCACTTTCCTGAAACATCACAACTTCTTTTCGGTGCTTCTTTTTGTAAGTCAATTGTTATAGAGATTGTGCCAATAATACCATAATCTATCCATTCTTCTTCAACAAATTGAGATGCTGATACTTCTGCTTTATAAACTGTTCCACTTTCCCAGGTATATTCATCAAAATTTATTCTCTCAGTATAAATACAACTTCCATTTCCCTCAGGTTTTGATGAAGAGCCTGCTGTCATGCGTATGCCTTTTTCATTTATAGAAGTATCGTCTATCCAGCGTTCTCCAATGCAATTCATCTGAAAGCTATCATTATACTTTTCATGATTTTCTTCTTTTGGTGTAAAATGCAATGCGTAATACAGATTACTTTCATCTGCAAAAGCACCAAGTAATTCTACATCAAAACCATCTACATCTGCAGAAAAATCATAAACATTTTCAGAATATTTTTCTGCATAATCCATCATAGAAGATCCTTCATTAGTATTTGGGAATAATTCACTAATCCAGTTTGTTCCTTGTATAGCTGAAACAGTAGCCATTCCAATGATACCTGTGCATAAAGTGGCAGCAATTCCTACAGATATAACTCTTTTCCACTTTATATTATGAGATGTGATTTCGGATGGATTTTCATATATTTTTTTTAAAATTTTTTCTTCGCAATCCTCAGGCATTTTAATTTGATTCATAACCTGTTTGTATTTTTCTTTGTTCATAAGAATTCCTGCCTTTCTCTGTTAATTTTGATTTTAGCTTTTTTCTTGCTCTGTCAAGTTGAGTTTGTATAGTAGATATTTTTCTTCCTGTCAAATCAGAAATTTCTTGAATAGAGTATTCTTCGTAATAATATAGTAACACAACTATTCTGTATTTATCAGGCAGTGAAAAAACTGCCTGATATAATTCACTTTCTTCCTGCTCATAAAAAACTATTTTAGTTTGAGTATCTGATATTTCTACACGTCTGCTGTTCCATACGGATTTTTTAATATTGTGACAAGCATTTATAGTTACTCTTATAAGCCAAGCCTTTTCAATATTTTCATCAGTAAATTCATTTTCGAGTTTATAAAATTTTAGAAAGGTTTCCTGTGAAATATCTTCTGCATCTGTAGTATTTTTTAAGTATGTATAAGCAATACGATAGACCATATCTTTGTATTTATGGAATTTTTGTTGAAATAAAGATATATCCATTTAAATATCCTCCTTTCCTGACCTTTTTGAAGTACTTCACCTATAAAACAATTTACAAGAATAAAATATCTCACTTTTAATAAAAAAATTTAAGTAAAAAATTTTTCATAAAAATAGGACTTACTTATAAAAAAGTAAGTCCCTGTTTTTATTTTAATTCTTTTTAAAGATAGTATTTTTTAAAATAAGTTGATTTTCTTCAAAGGTAGTAATTAAAACATCTTCACCATCTCTTGTATCACCGTGAAATGTATCATCGGCAGGAATTCTTTGCTGTACTATATCATCAAATAATAACGCAACTGGTGCACGGAATGAGTATCCATATAGTTTGAATACTGACATATTTGTTGACATTTCAGGTAATGCAGAAAACAATATTCGACAAAGAGATACTGGATTCTTAGATGCTTTTTTCATAACTTGTGACATTACTATACGCTGGCGACTCGTACGCTCAAAATCAGCGTTTCCTACATAGCGTATACGGCTATATGAAAGAGCTTGTTTGCCGTTTAATTTTTGTGTACCGCCTTCAGATAGCAAGTCATCTTCTCTTCCATCTCCCATAAGTTCATTTACTTCGCTTATAAGAATTTCATTAACTGCATCAGCTTCGTCATCTGAAAGTTCAAGTTCTACTCCACCAACAGCATCAATAATATTAGCACACGCTGCAAATGAGACTGTAACATAATCATCAATTTTAATATTATAATTTGATTCAATTGTATCCATAAGAAGTTCAGCACCACCATATGAATATGCAGAATTTAATTTTCCACTGCCATAATTATTTATATCTACATAAACATCACGTAAAAATGATGTCATATAAATCTCGTTAGTGTTTGAATTTAGAGAAAGTAAAATCATCGAGTCTGAACGACCACTGTCTTCTGTTAAATCACGTGAATCTGTGCCAATAATCAATATGTTATCGACATAAGAAGCTGACATTGCATTATCAGTTCTGTTTCGTTCTCCTGTTTTTTGCTTGTCCATAGTAAAAATTCCGATTAGAGCAATGGTGGAATATAAAACGAATAATACAATAATAAGTTTTAAAATAAAACGGATTACAGAGCCGAAATTCATGGTTCTCTGTCTTTTAGCTTTTTTTGTATAAGATGATTTACGTTTTGAAGTGCTTCTTTTTGATTCAGACTGTTTATTTTTAGGCTGTCTTTTTTCATATGAGGAAGAGTTTTGATGTTGTGGTTTAGAACGAATTGAAGACATATCAGAATTATATTCCCTTTCATTATTATAAATTTTTCTTTGTGATTGTTGAGGATTACGTTGGTAGTTAGGATTTTGTTGTGGATGCGGGGGTACTTGTCTTTGATGATTTTGATTTTGTGAAGCTTGCCTCTGCGGATTGTTTTGTCTTTGTGAAGGATGATTATATATATCTGGTTGTGAATATGGGTACGAATTA
>JAFTWL010000227.1 GCA_017465305.1 Ruminococcus sp.
AAATTTTGAACAAAAGAAAAATGATATAGGATTTTTTGATACAGTATAAGCAATCTTTCCTAAAGAACAATCTCTGCCATGAATACTTAAAATTGCTGCATCTTCCATAGTTAATCCGAAGGTCGCTCCTAAAATTTGTAACGAACTTATACCAGCAATAACCTTTATTGAAAGTTCAGGATATTTTTTTAATATCGTTCTATAAAGACTATACATTAACGGGTCTCCAGAAACTATAATTCCTATACTTTCTTTTTCTAACAAATAAGGAAGTTCATCAAGTAATACTGAAATTTTCTCCATAGGTCTTGTTTTTTTTGCTTTAACTAAATCCAAAAATCTTTCTGAAGCAATTACACAATCAACTTTTTCAAGTGCTCTTATTGCTTCAGGAACAATATATCCTTCTGTTCCACTACCTCCTCCAACAATTATTAGTTCTTTTTGCATTTAAGCCACTCCTCTATTACTTCATCAACTAAATTGCTTTTTGATAAAATTTGATTATTTTCATCAATAAGCAACATTCCTATCTTAATTTTCTTATGAGTTCGACTGATACAATTGCTACAGGCACTTTCTATAATAGATTTCCAAACTTTATCTGAAATATTATATTCAACAAGTAATTGTTGCATTTGAGAAGTAGTATTACACTCATAAAGATTTTTTATTTTCTCTGTAGATAATCCCAACAATGCTGAATGCGTACAAACAATTTCACGTTGCCCACCGGCTGTATGGCTATGTAAATACATAATATTAGCTGCTGGTTTAATAAGTTTACCTGCTCTGCCTACAATCAATATATTTTTAAATTTCATGTCTTCAGCACAATCAAGTAAATAGCCAAGATAATTACTACATAAGACAATACTTTTGCAATTTACATATTGTTCTTTAAGATAATTTTCTCCTGAATATCCTGTAACAAAAGCACAAGATTCTCCATATTCTTCATAACACATTGAAAGTTCCAAACGTAAAGATTCTTTTATAGCTTCTTCGCTCATAGGTCTGACTATTCCTGTTGTCCCAAGAATAGATAATCCACCCTTAACTCCTAAACGCCCATTAAATGTTTTTATAGCCAATTCTTCACCATTGGGAATTGATATTGTAATAATAGCTCCACGTTCCTTAATAATAGAACGAACTGCTTTTTCAATCATCTGAAGTGGTATAGGATTTATTGCTGGTTCTCCTACAGGGATTTTTAATCCTTTTCTTGTAACTGTTCCAACTCCGTTTCCTGCTTTAAATCTTATTAAATCGTTTTTTTCTAAAATATCAACTTTAGATATTACCATACATCCGTTTGTTACATCAGGGTCATCACCACTATCTTTAATTACACCACAAATATATTTTGAAATCTGATGTATTTCTAAGTAAAGTTTAACTCCTGATGGTGTTTCTAATTCCACTTGTTCAGGACATATCCCTGTTGTCTGCCAAATTACTGATGCAAGACTTGCAGCGGCAGCACAAGAACCTGTTGTATAACCCTCTCTAAGAGATTTCATAACTAATTCTCCTATTTATTTATGATTTCATAAATTTGATTTATATCTAAGCTCCTACGCAATGTATCTGCCAGCTTATCATATTGCTCTTCTTTATATGCTTTTAAATTAAATTTTTTAAATTCAGTTATATCAATACATTTTTTCTCAGAAAGCAATTTTACAAAACTTTGTGCAAATTCAGGAGAATCAAAAATTCCATGCAAATATGAACCAAATACATTTCCCTCTTTATTTCTATAACCATCTATTTCTCCGCTTTTCAATTTTATAAACGGTATGGCATTATCAAATCCTGTTGTTCTTCCCATATGAATCTCATATCCACTTACAACATGACCTGACAAAGATTTAAACTCTCCGTTTATATTGCAAATTTCACCACTTATACGAGTTCGACGTTTATCAGAATAAAATACAGTTTCTGTATCAAGCAATCCTATACCTCTGATAGTACCACCATCTTCTACACAATCAGGGTCAGAAATTGACCTTCCTAACATCTGAAAACCACCACAAACTCCAAAAACAACACATCCTTTTTCATGTTGTTTTAGAATAGCTGCTTCTAATCCATTTTGTCTAAGCCATCTTAAATCTGACATCGTACTTTTAGTACCTGGCAATATAATCATATCAGAATTTGAAAGCTCCGACATTTTTGTTACATACCGAACAGAAACATTTTCTATTCTCTCAAACATAATAAAATCTGTGAAATTTGAAATATGAGGTACTTTAATTACTGCTATATCAATTTTTGAATTTTTTTTAATGGATTTCTGTGTAAGACGCTCAGATAAACTGTCCTCATCATCTAAATCTAACTGCACATAAGGTACTACACCTAAAACTGGAACACCTGTAAGCTCTTCTATCATATTCAATCCTGGTTCTAAAATTTTAATATCCCCACGAAATTTATTTATTATAACACCTTTTATACGATTACGTTCTTCAGAATCCATAAGCATAATTGTTCCATAAATTGATGCAAAAACTCCACCCCTGTCAATATCACCTACTAATATTACAGGAGAATTTGAAAGCTTTGCCATACCCATGTTCACAATATCAACATCTTTTAAATTTATTTCTGCTGGACTTCCTGCTCCCTCAAGAACAATAATATCATTTTCATCTGAAAGAGAATTATATGCTTTCATAATAAATGGTATAAGCTGCTCTTTTTTAGTATAATACTCTGATGCTTTCATTGTTCCAAATATTTCCCCATTTACAATAACCTGAGAACCACTTTCACTTGTAGGTTTTAAAAGAATTGGATTCATACGAACATCAGGTTCTATTCCTGCTGCTTCAGCCTGCATTACCTGTGCTCTTCCCATTTCCAAACCATCATATGTAATATAAGAATTTAATGCCATATTTTGAGATTTAAAAGGTGCAGTTTTAAATCCATCTTGTTTGAAAATTCTACACAAACCAGCAGTAATAAAACTTTTTCCAGCGGATGACATAGTTCCAACTACCATTATAGATTTTGCACTCATAGAAAATAACCTCATTCATTTATAATTTTTTTAAGACATTGTATAAAGTATTGATTTTCTTCATGTTTACGAATAGCTACACGATAATATTCTGCATTTAGCCCTTTATAATTTTCACAATGACGTATAAAAATATTATAATAAAGCAATTGTTTATCAAGTTCAAAATTACCTTTCGCTCTAAAAAAAATATAATTTGCACTTGGCTTCCATACTTTTAATCCTAAATTTTTAAGTTCATTATAAAAATATTTTCTTTCCTCTTTAAGAAACTTTAAAAAATTAACCCGACTATTATCATCATGCAATGCACTACACCCAGCTCTACTTGCCAATGTACTTACTGACCATGGTTGTCCTGTATCCTGAACTTTTGTTATAAGTTTTTTGTCTGAACAAATTCCATATCCAATTCTCAAACCAGGTATCGCATACATTTTTGTCATTGATTTTAAAATAAATAAATTAGGATATTTATCAATTTCGTGAATCATAGAATTTTCATACTCAGTAATATCGTAAAAACATTCATCTAATAGAACAAGAATTTGTTTTTTTTTCGATAAATCTAATATTTTTTTAAGTAATTGTGTTTCTATCAATGAGCCTGTAGGATTATTAGGATTACAAAGAACCAGAAAATCATATGTTCCACTTTGCATTTCATATAATAATTTTTCTGTAATTTCAAACGGTTCAGGCATTATAAAATAATTGATTTTACAATTGCATTCTTTCAATACACTTTCGTACTCTGAAAAAGTAGGAACTGGTATAAGTGCATTAGTGGGAGAAACAGCTTTGATAAACCTAAAAATAATATCTGCTCCTCCATTACCGCAAACAATATAATCTTTATTTATTTTATGATAATAAGAAAGTTCTCTTCTTAATTCTCTGCAATATGGGTCGGGATAATGGACTAAATCCTGTATTGATTCTATAATTGCATTTTTTATAACATTTGAAACACCAAAAGGATTTATATTAGATGAAAAATCAATATAATTTTCTGATTCTATTGTTCCATTTTCTGTATAAATATTTCCTCCATGAAAATTCATGTTTATTTACCTCTAAAATATTATTTTTATAGAAATTTCAATTGCACCAAATAAAAATAACAGTAAAAATGATGTAATTAACATAATATAATTTGTTTTAATGATATCTCTCGGTTCTGCTTTGCGCAATTCATCTCCAATAGTAGGCTTTTCAACTGTTTTCCCAAAATATATATGAGTGCCCCCTAATTGTATTCCAAGAGCTCCTGCCACTGCTGATTCTGTTTGAGCAGAATTTGGCGAAAGATGATTTTTTCTGTCTCGATAAAAAATTTTAAAAGCATTCTTTGTATTTAAATGTAAAAACAATGTTGAAACAGCCATCATAAAACCACAAACACGTGCAGGAATCCAATTTAAAATATCATCAAATTTTGCAGAAGCCTTTCCGAAATACTCATATTTTTCATTTCTATAGCCTACCATAGAATCTAATGTATTTACAGCTTTATATAAAAACCCTAATGGCACTCCACCGATAAACAAATATAACAAAGGTGCAGCAACACCATCTGAAGTATTTTCAGCAACTGTTTCAACACAAGCTTTTGTAACTTCTTCATCATTTAAATTATTTGTTTCTCTTCCTACAAGATAAGAAAGTTGTTTACGTGCAAAAGGCAAATCTTGTGAAACTAATGCTTTATATACTTTGTTACTCTCTTTTTCAAGGCAACGTGTAGCTAAAATCTGATATGACCAGAATGTATGTATTATAAACCAAAGCCAAAATGATACTTTATATGCTAAATACAAAACAACACCTGAAATTATAAAACTAAGAAATGGTATAATTATTGATAGTAATATACCACCTATAAATTCTCCTTTATTAGTTTTTGGAAAAATTCTGCGTAAATATTTTTCCAAGAATGATATTCCTTTTCCAATAAAGACTACAGGATGTGGCATCCAATAAGGGTCTCCCAAACACAAATCAAGTAAAAAACCAAGAAAAATACTAAATACAATATACATAGTTTACTCCTTTAATCATGACTTGATTTTCATACCTAAACCACAACAAACACGTATAACCGTTTCTGAATTTTTGGCCAGATAAATATTAAATCTTCCTACTTCTTCACGCCATAATCTTTGTTCAGCTGTAATAGGTACTAACCC
>JAFTWL010000228.1 GCA_017465305.1 Ruminococcus sp.
AAAATAATTTTTTTTAATTTGTATTCACAAAAAATATTGAAAATTCAAGTCCATAAACTGAATACAAATAATTTTTATATAACTTAAAATCAAATTTTGATTGTCTTCTACTGCAAAGCTCTTTATATTTATTCATATGTAACATTTACAAATGAATATTTTACGGTTTATAGCATTTCTAAATTACTTTTAAAAATTAGCATTTCAGATATTGTGTTCATATATTATATATGTAAATTTTTATTCTACTCAAAATTTATAATATTTTCACATATATTTTTATAAAAACAAATTTTAACCGTTAATTCGCTTCCCTTTTTAATTAAAAATGTAGTATGCCTTATATCTCATATCATAACTTTTACAATATTCATTATATCAATTTAAAATAAAAAACAGAAAAAATTATATGGTTCATTTGAGCTTTATGATAGAAATTACTACTAATGAATAAAAGCGAACAATTAATATGTAGTTTAATTATACGATATACAAAAAATAAAGTCAATACCTACTTTTGAAAATTTGCATTTCGTCTATACAATCTCATTAAAATCCATGATTTTATATTGATTTTTTATAATATTAAAAAATTAAAATTTAAATATTTAATTTATCAGGAGTTTTTATTTTTCTTAATAGAAGTAATATACCAAGCAGATTTGGTATTGCCATAAGGCCATTTGCAATATCTGATAAAGTCCATACTGACTGAAGCTTTATTACTGCTCCAACACAAGCTGAAATGCAAAATATAATTCTATATGGAAAAACTGCACGTTTTCCACCTAAATATCTCACTGCCTGCTCACCGCAAAAACACCATCCTAAAAGTGTACAAAAAGCAAATAATGCTGTCATTATAGATAATAATCCAGAAGAATATTCTCCAAATACAGTAGAAAACGCCATTATAAGTGAATCTGATTCTGATACTGATACTCCTGAAGTTAATATAGCCAGTGCAGTTAAAGTACAACATATTATAGTATCTAAAAATACTTCTGTCATACTCCAAAGTCCTTGAGTATAAGGATTATCATCTGAAGCATTACTATGAATTAAAGCACTGCTTCCAAGACCAGCTTCATTAGAAAAAACACCATGCCTTAATCCAACAGAAATTACTGTTCCAAGTGTTCCTCCACCAATTGCTTTAATCCCAAAAGCTTCTTTAAATATCATACTAAAAGCATCAGGCAAAGCAGATACATTAAATATTATTACAAGTAGAGCAGATAACATATAGCCGCCAGCAAGCACAGGCAATAAAATTTGTGTTAATGAACCTATTTTTTGTATTCCGCCTAAAATTGTAAATGCCAGAACGCAGGCAATTACTAAACCTGTCACAATAGCTGGAATTTTAAAAGCTTGATACATAGTATGAGATGCAGCACTGCTTTGTGTCATGTTTCCCATTCCAAGAGATGCAAACAAACAGAATACAGCATATATTATCGCTAATGGCTTACATTTTAACCCATGTTCTAAATATGCCATAGGTCCACCAGAATATCCTCCATCACTTAATGGCTTGCGATATTTTACAGCAAGAATATTTTCTGCGTATGTAAGCATCATTCCAAATAAAGCAGAAATCCACATCCAGAAAATAGAGCCTGCTCCGCCAACTGCTAAAGCTGAGGCAACGCCAACTATATTTCCTGTTCCCATAGCAGCTGATAAAGAAGCTGTAAAAACTTTAAATTGTGATAATGTGCCATTTTTGCATGAATTTAATTTTTTTGAATCTTTATTACCTGCTCCAAAAGTTCCTTTCCATACACGAGAAATTCCTCTTATTTGAAAAAAACCTGTTTTCAATGATACAAGAAAACCTGTTCCGAGTAGTAATGTCAGAAGTCCTGCATTCCATATGTACTGATTTATTCTTTCAAGCATTGTCTCCTCTTTTCTCAAAAAATCATTTTCATTATTCTTTTATGTTTATAACTAATTTTTATTTCGACAGAGTTTAACTTATTCTATCTTGACGTTATTCTCAAAATTAGATATAATATTCTTATACATTTTTTCGGATTTTATTCCTTTAATATTATAGGAGATTTATTTTATGAAGCAGTATACTCCAAATGATAATGCAAAATACAC
>JAFTWL010000229.1 GCA_017465305.1 Ruminococcus sp.
ATTACAATATCTGATTTAATAATTCTTCAAAAATTTATATTAGGTATACAAAAGATTACAAAGGAGCAAGCAAAGCTTGCTGATTTAACACAAGATAATATTGTCAATGTTTTAGACCTTACTATTTTAAAACACAGGCTTTTATCTTATAATATGTATATATAAATATTTTAAAAAGGTGCTAAATTGAAAATATCTTTTTTGTTATTTATTTTCTTATAGTGCCTTCTTTTTTATCATTTAGTGAGAAAAATACTTCATCATGTTTATTATTAGTGAAAATAAATAAAAAATGTTGAAAAACTTGTGCATTAAAAATGCTTGACAAATATAAATTCTTGTGATATAATAATATACGTTGAGAGACAAGAGAGAATAAGACAGAATGAATTAAATATTTTTAATGCGAGTGTGCTGGAATAGGCAGACAGGCTAGCTTGAGGTGCTAGTGTTGGAAACGACGTGTGGGTTCAAGTCCCGTCACTCGCACCATTTATTTTTAATGCCCTTCTTAATGAAGGGCATTAAAGAATTTTATATTCATGGAAAGATGGCTGAGCTGGTCTAAGGCGCACGACTGGAACTCGTGTATACGTTAATAGCGTATCGAGGGTTCGAATCCCTCTCTTTCCGCCATAAAATGCATCTAATGAGTTAAGGTTATAATCATTAGATGTATTATTTTATATTGTAAAACTGATAAATCAATTTTTTTATAAATAGCCGAATAACCACAATGATTTTAATTTCATTGTGGTTATTTGATTTTAAGTATTAACATATGATAATTAATTTAAAAATAAAATGATTAGAACTATTTTTTATTTTATAATTTTAAAACATACAGTCTTCTCATTTATCAGCGGACTGTGATATTCAAAGTATATTATTCCAGATACAGAAGAACGTATCTCTGAAATAACTTCTCCATCAAATGGGTTAATGATTTTCCCAATAAGAGTACCTCGTTCGACTATCTTTCCAACTTCAGTGAGGCTTATAAAAATACCTGCCGCTTCAGATTGAATCTGTTGTGTTTCTGATTCATTAATGATTTCTGTAATATATCCAGGAGATGTTTTTATATTTATAACACCTTTATTATTCATAAATCTTAAAATTGCATTTACAGATTCGTCTGCTGATTTTTTATCAATATTATCTGTGGCATTGGCATAAACAGAAAAAGCTTTAGTTTCCCATATCTGCCAGTTATAATTAAGAGTTGTAGTATCATAAGGACGAGGCTTTCTGATAATCCCGAATTGCAGTCCAAAGTCTTTCATAATTTCTGCATTTGTAAATCCAGTATCCATAATTTTCACGTGAGGAAGAAAATTTCCTGGTTGATAGAAACTTGCAAGTTGTATACCATACTCATATCCTTGTAATTTAGTAAAAAGTCCGTCAGCGATACGTTGAGTTGTTTCACCAAGATTATATCCAGGGAACATTCTGTTTATATCTGTATTATCCATTGTCCAGAAGCGTTTTCCAAGATTCATTGAATAATAATTTACACATGGTATAACAAGGATTTCACATTCTTCTAAAATTTTGCCTTCTGATTCTAATTTTTTTAATTCTTGTATCATACGGCTGCAAACATACATTTGTTGAATTTCATTGCCACGCAATGCACCCACGATAGCAATTGATTTATGACCATGTCCAAATTTATATCCAATGACATCCAACTGTTCGCGATAAGGTGATTTTAGTGAAAATAATATCTTTTTTTTCATTCAGTATCACCTCCCTTGACAGGTTCAAGAATTCTTGCAAGTAAAGAACCTCCATAGACTACAGGATATTCTCTTAATGTGAATATCATGCCATCACAAACAGCTTTTATTTTCTCTACAATTTTTGAAGTAAGTGGGTCAACGACATCTCCAATATGGTCACCTTTTTTAACTATATCACCAAATTTACTAAAGGGAATGAAAATTCCTGCTGCATCAGAATTTACAAATCCTACTTCATGGTCAATAGAAATTATAGGCTCCCTTATAGAATTTGTTTCACCTTTCCACATTTTAAGGGATTTCATGAGATTCAGAATGCCATCAAAAAGTTGCTGGCAATATTCTTTTGTAATTCTCATACCTACTCCCATTTCTACAACAAGAGTTTTTGTGCCTATTTTATTTAAAGTATGTGCAAGGGTAGACTCCAGAACTGTTGCAGATTCATGAACCCATACAAAATCCACATTAAGCATTTTTGCATAGGGGAGAAGTGTATCAGCAGTTGGAACGCTCATACGAATTTGTGGAATTTCTTTCAAAAAAATATTACTTGCATGAATATCAATACAAACATCTGAACCAGATAGGTCGTCAATTATTGAAGAACATATAACTTCTATCATTGTGCCATCTTTTGTTCCAGGAAATACACGATTCATATCGAGGTCAAAAATAGGAATTCCACGTGTAATGGAATCAATCCCCATAGGATTTAATGCAGGATAAATATCTAAAATTCCGTCAAAAAGTTCAATATGTTCATCAATATATTTACCAAGCATATATGCAAGATATTGTCCTTCAAGTTCATCACCATGAGTTCCTGTAACGATGCTTAGACGTGTTTTATTGTTACCGTTTTTGATTCTTCGTTTCTGAATATTCAGATTCTCATTGACTGCGAGTGATGCAGTTGCTATTGTTTCTATCATTATATTTTGCCTTTCTTTTTAAGATAAAACTGAACGTACCAACTGAAGTTGTTTTGTATATCTGCCGAACATAATACCTCTGTCAATTGCACAATCACGAAAATCACGTCCTTGTGATATGATAAGGTAATCATCATTAACCGGACAATTATTTGCAGGGTCGAATCCTTCCCAATGTTCTCCTGTCCAGTATTCTATCCATGAGTGTGTTTCACCGTCGCAAAAGGCTAAGCCTGCAATATATCTGCATGGAATTCTGTCAAGCCTTAAAATAGACAGAAGTATATGCGAAAAATCCTGACAAACGCCTTGTTTTAAGGCGAAAGCCTCTGAAGCAGTTGTTTTTGTATTAGTAACATCTTTTTTATACTCAATAATTTCAGACAGTAAATCAGAGAAAAATGCAGTTCTTTCAGCAATATTTGAACTATTACATTTATCTTTGTTTTGTAAATAAAATTTTATAATATCCTTATCAGGAGTAGTATATTCAGATTGATAAAGATAGCATGGCATAAAGTCGGTTCTATGTTTTTCAGAATCAATTTCATCATATCCCTTTATTTCAAAGTCAAGAAATCTATGGTCATCTTTTATATAACCGCTTGTTACATTATTTCCGAATGCATCAATTGTTTGTTTTGTAGAGATGTATGGAGAAATATTTAGGCTACATGATAATATATGTTGATTTTCTGTTTCAGGAGGAATAATTCTCAATGCAAATGAATGGTCATGTATATAATCGTCAAAGGTCAGTTTTGTAGAAAAATAGAAATTAACAGTTTTCATATATTCACCTTCATTTCTTCAAAAATATGTTCAAGACTGAATATAGCTTTTTGTGAATTATTCTCATAATCGTCTTTTGTGCCAATGATTTCAACTAAGTCAGATAAATATTTTGTATTGTAACGATAAGGTGTATTTTTTGAGAAATTTCTTAAATTTTTACAAAGTATTGTGAATGCCTTTTCAACTTCATTAAATGGATATTTCATTCTTAAATAAAGGTCAAGACGTTCTACAGATTTTCCGCAATAAATAATATTTTTTATTTCATCGTCATAAACATTATCTGCAATGCATCCCCAGAAACCGAATAATAAATCTTCTAAAGGTAGTAGAGAAAGTCTTGTATTTTTTGAATTTTTTGATTTTATAAGAGTATCTTTTGCAAGTTGTAAAAATGAAAGAGCTTCAGTAGAAATTTCCTCACGAAGAACAATTCCGTTATCATATGTTCTTTCAAGACTAAATGCAATTGAATTTGGATTGTTTGCGTCATAAAGAAATTTTTTAATGAAGTCATTATTATTTTCATAGACATTATCCAATCCAAAATATGCAAGGTATTCTTCATATTTGTGGCTTTTGTCAATCATTTGGTCATAAAGTGATTGAAGAGATTTAAGAGTCGTAAAAACTCTTTCTGTATAGCGTCCCAGCCAGTAAAGACGGTCGCTGTGTTCTAACGAGATAGTACCCATGTATCTTTAAAGCCTCCTCCTTGAGATGAGTTTACTACGAATGAATTAGGATTTCTTGAAAAACGGGTTAATCCTGATGCCCATACTTTTGTTTCTTTACCTGAAAGTACGAAAGCTCTTAGGTCAGCTTTTCGCATTACAGTTTCGCCGTTATCAAGAATAGGCAAGTCAAGAAAATCAATAACTTCCTGTGCAATGAATCTTCTTGGTTCGGCAATAATAGTTTCTTTAAATTCAGAAAGTTTTTCTTTTGAAAGTTCATTTCCAAATACTACACCATATCCTCCAGCTTCAGCAACATCTTTAATAACAAGTTTATCAAGATTATCAAGGACATACTTTCTGTCTTCAGAATAGAATGGAAGATATGTTGGTGCATTTTTTAAAATTGGCTCTTCTCCAAGATAATATTTTATCATTTTAGGTACGAAGTAGTATATTCCTTTATCATCTGCAACACCGTTTCCAGGTGCATTGATAATTCCTACATTTACTGAGCGATACGCTTCCATAAGATTAGGAATACCAATAAGAGATTCCGGAAGAAAATTTAGAGGGTCCAGATATTCATCAGCAATTCTGCGATAAAGTACGCCGATTCTTGTTTTTCCTCCTGAATACGTTTTATGATAAAGAATATTATCTTCAACAAAAAGTTCATCGTTTTGAACAAGTACTGAATCTGTAAGTTCAGCAAGGTAGGAATGTTCAAAATATGCAGCGTTATATCTTCCTGGTGTAAGAATAGCTCTTATACCGCCACAATTGGCATTATCCATTGTATCTTTCAGAAGTTGTGCATAGTTACGGTTATCTACAACTTTATTTTCAGTAAAAGCATCTGAACAAGCGATTCTTGTCAATTCTCTTGCAATAAGAGGATATGAAGCTCCTGATGGTATACGAAGATTATCTTCAAGTATGTACCATTCTCCATTTTTAGCCTGAACTAAATCAATTCCTGAGATATGGCTGTATATTTTATTTTTTGGTGTGATTCCTTCGCATTGTGCAAGGTATCCACTGGATATGTAAATAAAGTCCTCTGGAATAATACCATCCTTGACAATTTTCTTCTCGTGATAAATATCAAAAAGGAACTCATTCAAGGCATTTACACGTTGAACAAGTCCCTTTTCAATGCTTATAAAATCCTGTGCCGTAATAACTCTTGGTATAGGGTCAAATGGGAAGAACTGTTCTTTGAATGTGCCGTTTTTATATATGCCAAACTTTACACCATAACGTCTCAATAGTTCATTTATTTCATCTGCGCTGCCTACAGCTTGTGTAAATTGATTATTATTGATTTCTGCTGACATTTTATTCACTCCATTTCTTTGAATTTTATCCATAAACAAAAACGGCACTTCCCTTTAATAAGGAAGCGCCGTTGCTTACTGACAACTATATTCTATCACTTCATTTTTCATTTGTCAAGAATTTCAGAAAATTCTTTTTTGTTAGAAGTGCAAAGGAGTTTATTGTTTAGTTTTTTAATATTAAAGCTGATATAATTTATAAAAATAACTGTATAAGTTAATATGTTCTATTTACTGAAGCAGTTATATTTTTAATTATAATAAGTATGTTTTGAGAAAATAAATTTAAAAATTGCAAAAAATTATTTTATTGTTTTTGAGTTTGATTAATCAATTTCTGTTTCATAATGCAAAGGTCAAAAATATCAATATAGTCATTCATATATAAATCTCCAGCTTTCCAGTTTATAAGTGTACCTGAATTTAGAAGATATTTTTGCATCATTACAACATCTGCAATACTGAAAATCTGGTCTTCATTTACATCGCCAGAAAGATTATTTTCAATATTTTTCTTTACAAGCAAATCAATATTTGTTATAGTAAGTGTACCTCCATATGGAATAATACTGATTCTGTTTAAATTAGTATAGTTTACATTATTTTCTGCCAAAGCTTTTTGAATATCTGTTGCTAAAAAGCAGGCTTTTCTTCCATTATAGTAACTTGGTTGAACAGAGCAAAACAAAGCTTCTCCAGACCATTTTTGTAGTGCAATTACAGGTTGATAAACACCTGTATATGAAACTTCAATAGCATAAGTATCTTTAAGAGATTCAAGTTCAGTTCCATCAAATACAGTTGTTTTACCCCATTCTTTTGAACTTGTATCACCAGTCACTTCTCCAGTAAATGTATTTTTATATATAGTATAATTTCCGCATGGATATTTAGTTACTTCACTATAAAGTTGAGTTCTTGCTGGAGTTTCACCTTGTTTCTCAAACAGGTCAGTCAGAGTAACAAATTCGTATCCTTCTTTTTGTAATGTAGGAATAATAGTTTTTAAAGCCTCTACTGTCTGAGAATTTCCCTTAGCATCATGAAGAAGAACTATTAATCCATCTTTTGCAGATGAAATTACATTATTAGCACGTTCTTGTGCAGTTACACTGTCTATAAAATCATTGCAACCTACACCGCATATAAAAGGTTTATCAATTATATTATACATATTTTGATTGGCATCAACATATGGCGGACGAAAGAATTTGGTATATTCTCCAGTGATTTCAAATACATAATTGTCTACATATTCAATTTCTGCAAGTAGCTCTTTTTCTGTCATATTAGACATGTTAGAATGTGTTTTAGAGTGATTATCAATTTCACACCCCATATCATATGCTCTTTTTACAGTAACAGCACTTTTATCATTGATATTATCTCCAACCAGAAAAAATGAAGCAACAGCATTATATTCTTCTAAAACATCCAAAACTTCATTAGTAGTTGTTGTATTTGGACCATCATCAAAAGTCAGTGCGATTAGTTTGCTTTGAGAAGTATTGGTTTCTGCGGAAGCAGTAAATGACATAGAAAGCAACGAAAATTTAAGTAAGAGAGCCATGCAGATAATAAATTTTACAATATTATTTAGTTTCATTTTCTATTTTCCCTTTTTAATAATTTGAAATTTAGTTTCCTTTGATAATTTTTATTATAATATGTTTTTTTCTATTTGTCAATAAAGTATATGTTATTTTGAATAAAGAAACAAAATACATAATTTTAAAGTTGTTTTTTCTACAAAACATTTTATATAATATCATTTTTTGCTATTGAAATATTTTTAGAGTTTTATTATAATTATATTATAGAGATATAGAGCAAAAGAAAAACAAAACGAAACGAAACAAGGAGTTAATCATAAATTGATTAACTCCTTGTTTTATTTAATTAGTTTGTTGATAAAGCAGAAGGTGAAACGGTTATAGTATATTCACCATCTTGAAGTTCTCCAACTTCTATAGAAATATTAGGTGCAATACTTTCTTGTTCATTGCTGTCATACCATTTGAATCCAGGAGTGCTGTTATTTATTATACTGCCAGTTTTGAACATTGAACCGCCATCATTAACTAAACGTATAAGGCGTATGCCAGCGTCATCATTTTTAGTATATTCAGAACCATTTTGATATTTTAGATAAGTCCATGTATCAGAATATAATTCAGCATTTATATGATGTATTCTTATACCGCTATCAGTTGACCCCCACCATATTTTTTTATTAACAGCACTGTTATTATTATCAGTTGTGGCATATTCAACAATAAAATATTCTGAAAAATAATTATCATCAAGCTTGCCACAAGGAATTATAACGCAATTTCCATCTTTAGTTTGTGCATTTTTAAGCTTATAAGTTTGTGTTCCCATAGAAGTATCATATACAGAAACCTGATTTTCCTGATACCATCCAAGCATAAGCTTTGAGAAGGAACAAAAATCTGAATATGCATCCATATCCATAAGTTCGATTCCTCCAGCGCCATGCATTCCCTCGCTGTCAGCAGAAAAATATAAATAATAATCAGGTAATCCCATACAGTGTCCCATTTCATGAAGGTATGTACTATTAAAATTAGAATAGTTAGAAGGTGCAGCATTTCCGGTTATAAGATGTCCCACTTTTACACCATCAACTTTATATTTAGAGTCTTCAAACCCTCCAGCACATGGCCACCAGTAATCATCACTTGCTGTTTCTGGAACTGTCAATAATGTTGCATCAATTACACCATCTTTATCTTTGTCATATTGACTGAAATCAACAATATTTTTAAAAGCTTCAAAACATTCTTTAGTGAGGGCGGCTTTGTCATTATTATATGATGAAATTGAATTTTTTGCAGTATATGAAAATACATTTCCTGATAAGTTTAAGTTCCCTTTTGAAGAACGCTCAAAAAATCCATTCATGCTTTCAAATGGATAATATTCAGAGTTTTCATTAGCCTGACCGAATGCCATTTCTTCAATTTGCTGTGTAGTAAGTTTATTTGAATATTTACAGTCAGGAAAATCAATATAGAATATTACAAGGCTTGCATCACCCTGCGAAGGCATGGAAGCACTTACAGAAGAAATAGGTGCATCTATAAAGGTTGGTTCTA
Organism: Ruminococcus sp.; assembly: GCA_017465305.1. Taxonomy (GTDB): domain Bacteria; phylum Bacillota; class Clostridia; order Oscillospirales; family Ruminococcaceae; genus Ruminococcus_C. The sequence goes on from JAFTWL010000229.1 coordinate 8,615, forward strand.
CTTCACGTTCTTCGTAAATTCCCCTCCAGTTATATGTACCAAGAATAGCTTGCTTAAGTAATGATAAGTCAGAAATATTTATTTTTCCATCTCCATTTAAATCAGCACGTCTGTACATTTCTGAGTTTTCAAATGAGATTGGGTTCATTAAATATTTTTGTAAGCTTGCTGCATCTGATAAATCGATATTATTGTCCATATTGATGTCACCATAATATCCAACTAATACTTGTTCAGCAGAAGCGATTGCATTAAAAAAGATTCCAGAATTAGAGAGCATTGCTGTTCCAATAAATCCGGCAAGAATCTTTTTAAAGAATTTCATAGAATTCCTCCTGTTTTTTGGTTTCTATTGATTAAGATAAATATTGCTTTTAAATTTAATACCATTCAGAAAATATAAAAATAATCTTATATAAAAACGAATAGGGTAAAATACGACAAATTTTTTCAACACTCTTTTCTATTTTTATTATATCATTTTGGAACGTGCATGTCAATTATAAACACCTATTTTTCATGTTATTTTCATGAATCTATAAAACATATCATTTGTTTTATATATAAATAAGTATGTTATAATATTTTTATAAAATTGGGCTAATTTACATAATATTTTTAAAATCAAAAATATTAGTCAATAAATATATTGTATAATAAAAGTAACTTAAATTCTAAACAAAAAATAATATTTTATAAATAAGGTTGTTATGAAAATAAAAACACTTATTATTAATGGGTCACCTCGTAAAAATGGAGATACATCTTTTCTTATTAAGAATTTAGTTGAAAGAGTTTATGGTGAATTTAAGATTGTAAATACATATACAGCTAATATTTCACCATGTATTGATTGTCGTAGATGTCGTGAAAAACCAGAATGTGTAATAAAGGATGAAATGCAGGATGTTTATAAATTTCTTGAGGTTTGTGATAATATTGTGATTGCATCACCGATTTATTTTTCTGAATTGACCGGGAAGTTACTTGATTTCGCAAGTCGCTTGCAAATGTATTTTTCGCAAAAATATTTTCTACATGAAGAATTAAATCTTAAATCAAAGAAAGGTGTTGTTTTATTAGTTGGTGGAGGGACTGGAAGTTCGCAAAAAGCATATGATACAGCATCTTGTCTGTTGAAATATATGAATACAAAGCAGATTTATCCTTTAATTTGTAGTCATAATACAGATTGTGTTCCAGTTGCAGAAGATAAAGCTGTTATTGAAGATATTGAAAAAGCAGCAGTTTTTCTTAATGGAAGTGATTTAAAATGAAAATTACTTTTTTAAAATGCTTAATATACAGCAATATCAAATGTTAAAATTTGCAGATTATTATAATAAAATCCTAAGTGTTTAATGTAGTATAAAAACACTTAGGATTTTTTATTTTTAACTTTTATAAAATGTATTTGAGAGTTGAAAATATAAGAAAATATAATATATGTGAAAAATAATTAAAAATACAGTTGAAATATAAGATGATTTGTGATATAATTACAATAAAATAAAAATTATCAGAGGTGAACAGTTTGGAACTGCACATAGAGGAATTAAATAAAAAATTGAAAATGGACAAAATGGGGACAATTCTCGACTGTGATATTGCCTGTCAGAACCAACTTGAAAATCTTGCTGATTCAGTTATACAAAACCGGATAAACTCACCTATTATTTGTATTGCTGGCCCATCAGGTTCCTGCAAAACAACGACAGCATTGGCATTAGAAAAAATCTTAGATAATCGTGGTTTTGAGACTCATGTACTTTCTCTTGACCATTACTTCAGAACATTGTCAAAAGAAGAACACGAATTGGCTGAACAAGGAAAAATCGACTTAGAATCTCCTGCACGACTTGACCTTCCATTTTTAAATGAACAGCTTACTGATATTTTAAAATGTCGTACTGTTAGGCTTCCTAAATATGATTTTAAACAGACAAAAAGAATTGATTCTGGAAAAGTTTTAAAAAGAAAAGAAGGGGAATTAGTTATTTTAGAAGGAATACACGCTTTAAATCCATCTGTTATTCAGATTTCAGATATAAATACAATGCGTGTTTATGTAGATGTAACAACAAAGATTTTATTGAATAATGGAAAACAACAGCTTTCGTCTTCTTATATTCGTTTATTGCGTCGTTTATTAAGAGATGTTAAACACCGCAAAAGAAGCTATAAAGATACTATTAACATGATGCAGTCCGTAGAAAATGGAGAAAAACGTTTTATAAAACCATTTAAAATACGAGCGGAATATCAAATAGATACTTTTTTCCCATATGAGCTTGGGGTATATAAGAATATTTTGTTGCCTGTATTGAAATTAAATGAATTTATTGATAATAAAATTGTTAAAGATATATTACCATTTATAGAAGCGTCATATGAAATAGAACCAGATTTAATTCCTGAATTTTCTTTTATTCAGGAGTTCATAGGATATAGCAAATACTATTCATATTGATAGTATTAATATATAGTCATTGCACGTCTTCCCATATCATCATATATTTCAAAATAACGGGTAAGGCTGTATGTAACATCGCCTTGCATAGGGTCACATACATAAACAATATCATTTTCTAAGTCATATCCCCTGAGAAGTACGCAGTGTTCCATATCGCACCATTCAGTTTCTTCTCCTTTTGAACTTGTCCATCTTTCACTTATGTAAACATCATTTAAATATAATGTTTCCCACATAACTACAGGGTGACCACTTGCAATATAACGCAGGATAGTTTTTTGTCTGCTTCCTGTGAGGTCTTTTGCTATATAGTCGCTTTTCTGGTCTTTTAAATAATTATCAGCAGCTTTAACAAGAACAGGAGCAAAGCATCCATAACCAGCAGATGTAAAAGGATTTCCTATAAATGCTTCATTTAGTGAGTATTCAAGTGTATCTTTGCACACAAGATATTCTGAAGCCATAGTTTCTTTTGAAACATCAAAATCAAGTGACTGTAATAAAATTGTAAGTGAAGTTATTTCACATCCAGTAGGAAGTTCAGGATATTGCATAATAGTTTCAACATTTATTTCATAGTTGTTTGGAATATCTGAAACAAGATATGGTTTACGCTGTGTTGTAGTGGTAGTAACTGATGTTGTAATTTTGGTAGTAGTTGTTGTTGAAATGTTAGATGAAGACGTGGTTGTTATATTAGAGATTGTAGTTGATGTAGTAGATGTACCCAAAGATGAGTTA
>JAFTWL010000230.1 GCA_017465305.1 Ruminococcus sp.
AAGCTGTCCATAAGTTCAGGAGCCTGCCACAAGCCATGGTCTTTTCCATCATCGCCCATTTCATAAACGAGGGATGTTACTTCACCGCTGTCAGATAATGTTGTGGAGTCCTTAAAAAGCTTGCAGAAACGTTCCATAATAACTTTGTAGTGCTGTGTTGTTCCTGTTTTATCAAACTGGTCTTTATATTCATAATACATCCAACCCATAGTAGAAGCAGTAAATCCAGTAGTCAGACCACACTGAATGCCATCACCTGCATCATGGAAACCACCAGTTACAACATTTCCTGTGTGACAATCATCACGCCATGAAAATGCTGAACTTTCTCCAACATCATTACCACACATATTAGCATCATAAAAATACAAAGAATACTGCAGTAATTTTGCATAGTTGTCAAGTCCTAAATCAGCAGCGGAAACTGATGTTGTAAACATATTCATTGCACCGCCTGAAACTGCTATAGCAGCTGCTGAAAGTCCTGCTATCAGTTTGCTTTTAATGTTTAAACGTTTTTTCATACAATTAACTCCATTTCTAATAATTTATTGTATCATCTCATAAATAACACAATTTAATATATAAAAATAATCATATTTATTGTACCATATAATATAGTATTTGTCAAGATATTTTAGCATTTTAAACAAACATAAAAATAAAATCTCTGCAGGAAATTTTCTTGCAGAGATTTTCAGACACATCCTTATTAGGAGGATTCTTGTATTTGTATTTTTATTTCTATTTTGACTTGTGACACATGGATGAACTTGGACAATTATCACAACCACATCCACAAGATGTTTTTCCATTTTTCTTGTCACGCATCATCTTTATAATTATAGTCGCAACAACAGCGATTACAATAACAGAAATTATAATAGTAGCGAGATTTTGAGAAATCCATTCCAGCATGATAATCGCCTCCTTATTTCTTATGCCTTTACTTTCATTTTCAAAGAATTGCTTTCCTTATATGGCTTTACCAGCATGAAAATCATAAATGCAGCAAGAATAATTGCAACAATTGAACCTATAACGTTTCCGTTTCCAGTAAATAGGCTTCCGAACTGATAAATCATCAATGAAATTGCATAAGCAAATGCACATTGATATATAATTGCAAATGCAGTCCATTTTGCACTGTTCATTTCACGCTTAATTGCTCCCATAGCCGCAAAGCATGGTGCACAAAGCAAGTTGAATATTAAGAATGAATAAGCAGCTAAAGAAGACAGGCTTGCTGAAATGCTTCCCCAAACTTCATTTCCATTTTCTGAAACTTCTCCTGCAACATCATATAAAATACCATAAGTTGCAACAACATTTTCTTTAGCAATAAGACCTGTAATAGTTGCAACTGCTGACTGCCATTCGCCCCAACCAAGAGGTGCGAAAATCCACGCAATAGCTCCGCCTATTACTGCCAGTATTGAATTATCTAAATCCTCTACCATTCCAAAGCTTCCGTTTTCAACGCCAAAGCCTTGCAAAAGCCAAAGAACTATTGTTGATAATAATATAATTGTACCAGCTTTTTTTATAAAAGACCAACCACGTTCCCACATAGCACGAAGAACATTGCCAGCCGTCGGCATATGATATGCTGGCAATTCCATAACAAATGGAGTAGGCTCTCCAGCAAATATCTTTGTTTTCTTTAAAATAATTCCTGATATTACAATTGCTAATATACCTACAAAATATGCTGAAACAGCAACCCATCCAGCATTATTAAAAAATGCTCCTGCTATCAATGCTATAATAGGAAGCTTTGCACTACATGGAATGAAAGTTGTTGTAATAACTGTCATTCGTCTGTCACTTTCATTTTCAATCGTTCTTGACGCCATTATTCCAGGAACTCCACATCCTGTTCCAATAAGCATAGGTATAAATGATTTACCTGACAAACCAAACTTCCTGAAGATTCTATCCATAATAAATGCGATTCTCGCCATATACCCACATGCTTCAAGGAATGAAAGAAGTAAAAATAATACTAATATCTGAGGCACAAATCCCAGAACTGAACCTACACCGCCTACTATACCATCTAAAAGCAATGATTGAAGCCAATCTGCACAATTTACTTTATCTAAAAAGTTTCCAAGCAAGGTTGGTATACTCCAGCTTTCACTTCCAAACAATCCATCATTCATAAAATCAGTTGCCCAGGTCCCTACAGTTGTTACTGAAATATAATATACTAAAAACATGATTACTGCAAAAATAGGCAAAGCTAAAAATTTATTTGTGAGAATCTTATCTATTTTATCAGAAGTACTCAGACCAACTTTATTTTTTCTGTAATAGCATTTCTTAATAACAGAGTCTATATACATATATCTGTCATTAGTAATAAGACTTTCAGAATCATCGTCCATTTCTTTTTCTGCTGCAACAATATCCTTTTCAATATGTGATTTTACAAGGTCAGGTAATTTTAAACTTTCTAATACTTTTTCATCACGTTCAAAAATCTTAATTGCATACCAACGCTGTTGTTCCTCCGGAACATCATGTAATACAGCTTCTTCAATATGAGCTATTGCATGTTCCACACATCCGCTGAATCTATGTAAAGGAATCATAGGATTTTCACGTTTTGCAACTTCTACAGCTTTCTGTGCTGCTTCCATTACACCTGTACCCTTCAGTGCTGAAATTTCTACAACTTCACATCCTATTTCCTTTGCAAGTTTTTGTATATTGATTTGGTCACCATTTTTACGTACAATATCAATCATATTTATAGTAGCAACAACAGGTATTCCAAGCTCAACAAGCTGTGTTGTAAGATATAAATTTCTTTCAATGTTTGTACCATCAATAATATTTAAAATTGCATCTGGTCTTTCACCTACAAGATATTTTCTTGCTACAACTTCTTCAAGTGTATACGGTGATAATGAATAAATACCTGGTAAATCTGTAATTATTACATCCTGATAACCTTTTAATTTTCCCTCTTTTTTTTCTACTGTTACACCTGGCCAGTTTCCTACAAATTGATTTGAACCAGTTAAAGCATTAAACAAAGTAGTTTTCCCGCAATTAGGGTTTCCCGCAAGGGCTATTTTTAACTCCATATAAATTTCCTTTCGCTTTTGTTAGCAGATACTAACTCGAATTTAAAAAATTAAAATATAACTGATTATTTTATGTATTTTTTAGCAAATAAACATACTACACTTCAACTTCTATCATTTCTGCATCAGCTTTTCTTAAAGATAATTCATATCCACGTACTGAAATTTCAAGCGGGTCACCAAGTGGTGCTGTTTTTATAACATAAATTTCAGTTCCTCTTGTTATGCCCATATCCATAATTCTACGCTTTAAAGCACCGAATCCTGTCAACTTTTTAACAGTTGCACGCTGTCCGACCTTAACATCTTTTAAAGTTGCCATATTCAGTTTCCTCCTAACTCATAATATTTTATGATATTTATAGTTTATAAAAATATTTTTATATAAGGCGTACAATTTACGATTTGCTTAAATCATAATTTTATTCGCCATTTCCTGGCTGATAGCCACACGTGAATCTTTAATGTTGACAATTACATTTCCGCCGTTTTTTGTGATAAGTGTTACAACACTGCCAGAAACAAATCCAAGGTTCTCTAAAAATTTACGTGTTTCTGAATTTCCGCCAACCTTTTTAATAATATTTTCTTCCCCTACTGTTGCAAACGTAAGTGGCATCATATTATATTCCTCCATATATTAAGAAAATCGAATTTTTTCGACTTGAAATCACAAATAAGGTTAGCATTTTCTAACCTCTTTATATGTTAGCACATACTAATTAAATTGTCAAGCATTTTTCAATCCATTTTTTAAATTTGTAATAATCATAAAAAAACACATGTTTTTTCGCTTATAATTGTATAATTTATCTATATTAAACATTTTCTGTGTATTGTTTCAATACAGTTTTTAAAGCACTTACACTGGCACTGTGAATTCTTGCAATCGGAAAATCATATTTTTCTGCTCTTTGTTTTACACTTGTCATCATTTTATGCGAAACAGTATTTGTAAATACAACTACTAAATCAGGATTTCCTAATTGATTATCAAAATTAGTAGGCATTTTTATAAATACTTTTGCTTTGCAGTCATATTGTTTGCAAATTTCTTTGTATCGTGTTGCCATACGGTCATTTCCGCCAACTACTACTACACTCATTTTTTCACCTCCTTAGTTAGTTTTAACTAACGCAGTTTAATTATAACATAAACTTTTCTTCTTGTCAATAGTATTTTTTAATTATATAAAAATATCCGGCCACATAAAAAGCAACAGGATACATATTATTTCTATATTAATATTTTAAAAATTAACCAACGATGGCTTTTACTGCATCTCTGAAGATGTTGAGCCCTTTCATCAAATCTTCTTCAGTTATCATAAGCTGTGGTATAAGTTTTGCAACTGTATCATTTCTTCCAGCCGCTTCAAAAATAAGACCATGTTCAAATGCTTCATGAATAATCTTTTTAACAGTTCCTTCAGGAAATTCGCCAAAATCAATACCCCAGATTAAACCAATTCCTCTTACCTGAATCTTATCACTAATTTTAGCCATTTCAGCTTCTAAAAACTTTTTACAGATTTCACCTTTTTCTCTCGTCTTATCTTCTACATGCTCATTAAGCATAATTTCAAGACCAGCTTTTGCGGCAATCATAGATAACTGATAACCTCTGAATGTGCCATTGTGTTCACCAGGAGTCCAGATGTCAAGTTCCGGTTTGAAAAGAGTAAGTGCAAAAGGCATTCCATAGCCTCCGATAGACTTAGAAAGGCATACAATATCAGGAACAATGCCTGCTCTCTCAAATGAGAAGAATGTTCCCGTTCTGCTGCATCCTACCTGAACATCATCAACAATCAACAAAATATCATATTTATCACATAATGCACGAAGTCTCTTGAGCCAGTCAACTTCAAATACATGAATGCCACCTTCTGACTGTACTGTTTCAATTATAATTGCTGCTGGTAAGCCTGTGGCTGAATGGTCATCTGTTAAAAGTGTCTCTATGTACTTTATTGTATCAAGTTCAGGAAACATGTATGGAGCTGGAACATGAATAACATTGTCAAGCTGAACTCCTCCGCCATTTCTTGAACATGAATCGGTAGTAAGAGCAAGAGCTCCGAGTGTCATACCATGAAATGCTCCCATAAGTGCAAATACAGTCTGACGTTTTTTAACTTTTCTTGCCAATTTCAATGCAGCTTCAACAGCATTTGTTCCTGTTGGAGCCGGAAACATAATTTTATAATCAAGTCCACGCTTCTTTAAAACTTCTTCTTCAAAATATGTAATAAATTCTCTTTTAGGCTGAGTGTGCATGTCCATAGCATGAATAATACCATCATCCATAAGATACTTTATAAGACGCTCTTTTATAAAGTCATTATTATGACCATAATTTAATGCACCTGCACCACAAAAGAAATCAATATATTCTTTTCCTTCTTCGTCAATCATTGTAGACCCTTTAGCTTTTACAAAAACCGTCGGATACTTACGACAATAAGAACGTACTTCTGATTCATACTGTTCAAAGGGTTTTATATTCATCTCACGCATAGCTAACCACTTTCTTCCATTCTTAATTAATTTTCTTTTCTCAAAATCAGAAAAGCTGATAAATGCCTGATAAAAGCGACAAAAACGCTTTTCTGCTCTCGTAACTAATATTATCACAAATAATAGGAAATGTCAAGCAAATCAAAAGAAAAGGAGATTTTTTTTGCATATTGCATATTATATCGTCAATCAGCAACATTATTTACTGCGGAATTGCAAAAATTATAATTATTTTTAAGTGGTATAATATTACTTGATATTAGTGAATGTGAACTTTGCTATCCTTAAATTCCTCTAAACGCTTATTATATGCTGCTATCACATTTTCTTCAAGTGCAAGAGGAACATCCTCACCTGTAATTTTTTTAATAAGATTTTTTGTAAAATATGGATTAAGCACAAGTATAGGTCCTAATAAATATGTACCATAAAAATTATTTTGCTGGATACCATCTATATTTGATTTTTCATTCATTCCTAAACCCCTTGTAACATTTAAAAATGGTTTATCTAATTCAGCTATAAAAGACTGTGTAAATTGCGCCCTGAAACCTACCATTTCTAAATCTTCATGATTTCCAAGAACGAGACTAAAAATTCGATTTTTTTCATCTCTTTTTGTTATTATACTAAAAATTCCAAGACATTCAAGGACATTTGCAACACCTTCTGTTGTATCTTCAATATAAGCTCCGAATATTTCTAAAGCATTGCCAGTAGCTAAAAATACTGTGCCATTATCAATCAGTTCCTTGATTCTCTGGCTATATGGCATAAGTCTTTTTATAACCATTTTTTGCGTTTGTTCAGTCATAGTTCCTATATAAATCATAGAAACATCATCATTATCAACAAAATACGGCTTGTCATTGAGTTCTGTTTTAATCCATTTTGCCTCAGGAAGACAACGATAAAGATAACGCATATTTCCACTGTCACCAAAAATTGTGCATACTTCCGGATAAAGCACTTCTATTGTACAATTCATTACTTTTCTTCCTCTCTTAATTCTTTCATAATCTGTTCTGCATATCCTATATTATATACTTCATAAAGTAATACAAGATTATCAAATTTATCCCACTGTAAAAGCTTATATGTATCCATTTCATGCCTGCAACAGATAATTTTTTCTTCTGAAACTCCGGCAAGCATAAGACGTATTTTAACATCCTCTGCACGAGCACCGCCGACAACAAACTGTGTAAAATCATCGCCATTTAAAAATTCAAAATCAGTGTCATAAAGCCATGCTATATTTTCAGATGAATGAAGACCGTCATAAAAGTCATCCAAAATAAGAATAACGCCTTTTGTTCCTTTTATTTTTCTAACTGAATCAAATGTTGCTGAACAAGCAATTGAGGATTGTCCTTTTGCAAGCATATTATAAAAATTCTTTCCTCGTAATAAAGTTTTATCATAACGAGTTTTTACAATCTCAGCATCTTTTAAGCCATCATTTACTTCATCTTCATTCCATCCATATGTTCTGAGGAATGATACGGCTGTAGTAGTATTATATACATCTATTATACGGTCATTAGGAAGTGGATATTTTTCTGTGCATCCATCATGCTCCAAGGAAAGAGTTCCACCTTTTGCTTCAAATGCCTTGAACTGAGGCTGTGCATTTGTATATCCACATTTAGGACAGACCGCTTTTCCAAGATGATTGTAATGTTTCATCTTATATTCAAGTTTAGTTTCACATTTAGGACAGTACAATATATCACAAATAATATTATCTGTTGTAGGTATTTCGCCTTCAAGCTGATTAACAGAAAAATATGTACGTGAATTTTCAGGTGCAAGCTGACTGCTTATAAGGTCATCAGCGTTAAGAATAAGATGTGTTTTCTTTGGTATATACGGACTTATACGGTTAAAGATATATCCTGTGTGTGCATTTCTTTTCATAGAGTCACGAAGAAGATTAGTACATACAAGATAATCAGGCTGAATGTATGGAAGTATTCTTGATGCACTTCTCTCGTCCATTTCTAATAATACAGTATCTTTTTTCAGTGTACCATTAAGTTTAGAGTTTGCAAGGAGAACCGATGCAACACCTGTATCAACATTTCCACCAAGAGAATTTGTAATTATATCAATTCCTCTTTTTTTAAGTGCATTTCCAATAAGATTTGTTACTGTTGTTTTTCCGTTTGTGCCTGTTACAACTATTACAGTCTTTGGCATTTTAAAACATGATAACAATTTTGGACATAAAATAAGAGCTACTTCTCCTGGCAAGTTTGTAGCGTTTTTATGCATAAGACGCATTAAACGATACATAGCTTTACCAATCAGGGCAGCCGGATAATAAGTAATGCTTTTCTTCATGACATTCATTCCTGCTTTCTCAATTCTTTTTTCTGGCGTTTATAACTACCACATCTATCATTTGTAAGATAGTTTATCACATTCTTCTCATTTTGTCAAGCCACAAGCTGAGCCAGCTTGACCGCTGTCCTCCCCCAGCTGTTATGATACTGTTATCTATTTCACAGAAAGCTTTCCCCCTCCGGGGGTAATTTTACTTTCATTTTAGCCATTTTTGCAGGGAATCTTTACTCATAAACTCACTTTGAAATTTTGATTACAATTATTTATTTTTCAATACTGTCCCCTTCAAGGGGGCGATATAACTTTTATTTTAACTGTTTTTCAAAAATATTTAAAATAAAAGAAAAGCCACTCCTGTTAAAGAATAAACTTTTCTTGCATTTCAACCATTTTATAGATACAATTCACCCATAATTGCCCCTGGGGGCTATTAAAGTATCATAAATAGTTAATATTTGTTTTATTGGGGTTAATGTCAACGGAGGCTCTCTGCAATTTTTTTGATAAAAAACAAAAAAATCTATTCACAAAAACAAAATTTTATGATATAATAGTAAACGTAATAATTCTAATCAGAAAGAAGTTTTGTAAAATGGAAATCAAAATGAATCTTACATCAACTCCAAAGGAAAAACCTAAGGATGAATCAAACTTAGGATTTGGTCATATTTTTACTGACCATATGCTTATTATGCCATATGATACAGGTAAGGGCTGGCATGACCCTGAAATTGTTCCTTACGGAAATATTTCATTAAGCCCAGCTTCTATGTGCCTCCACTATGGTCAGACTGTTTTTGAAGGTCTCAAAGCTTATCGTACTGAAAATGGTGATGTGCAATTATTCCGTCCAGAAGAAAATTTCAAGCGTCTTAATAAATCAAATGAACGTCTTGTAATTCCTGAACTCCCTGTTGACCTTGCTATGGAATGTCTTATGAAACTTATAGAAGTAGAAAAAGACTGGGTTCCTCATACAGAAGGTGCTGCATTGTATATCAGACCATTTATTTTTGCCGTTGACCCATTCCTTGGAGTTCGCCCTGGCGACCAATATCTGTTTATGATTATTCTTTCACCATCAGGTGCTTATTATTCTTCAGGTCTTAACCCTGTTAATATCTATGTAGAAGATAAATATGTCCGCACAGTAAGAGGCTGTATGGGTTATGCAAAAACAGGTGGTAACTATGCTGCTTCTCTTCACAGTCAGGATGATGCACATAAACAGAATTATTCTCAGGTTCTCTGGCTTGATGGTGTTGAACAGAAGTACATTGAAGAAGTTGGTGCAATGAATATATTCTTTGTTATTGACGGAGAAGTTGTAACACCATCACTTGAAACAGGTTCTATTCTGTCAGGTATTACAAGAAAATCTACAATTGAACTTTGTAAAAGCTGGGGTTTGAAAGTTTCTGAACGTCGTATAACAATTCAGGAAATTGCTGACGCTTATGATTCTGGAAAACTTGATGAAGTATTCGGTACAGGAACAGCTGCTGTTATTTCTCCTGTTGGTCATCTTAAATGGGATGATAAGGTTATGGAAATTAATAACAACAAGATAGGCCCTATTTCCCAAAAAATTTATGATACTATGACAGGTATTCAGTGGGGAAAACTGCCGGATGAATTTGGTTGGATTGTACCTGTAAAATAATTAAATCCTTAAAACATCTGTATATAAAATTGCAGGCAATAATAAAGCCTGCAATTTTTATTATATAATTCATTAAAATAAAAAAAATGCAACATTTTTATTATTTAATTTGTATCTATAATGAATAACATTATTTTAAAATATAATAAAAAGGAGAGGAAAAAATGAATGTTATCCAAAAAATATGTTTCAATAAAGGAAAACTTGAAGTATGTCTTAATAAAAATACATACTCATTCTTTCAAAAACACTCTGTAAAATTATTCTGTATACTATGTTTTGCATTGGTGAATATATACTTAATTCTCCAAATGCGACCACTTGATCAACTTTTCTTTGGAGATGATGCTCCATATCATTATTTACGTGTTGAAGCATTAAAGTACAACATGGAAAATCATAACCTATTTTCTGGCGTTGATTATTTATTTTTTGGCGGTGCAGGTTATGCAAGTTCAACAGGATATCCAGATATATTATTATATATTCCTGCATTTCTACGTACTTTAGGCGTAGGCATAGGAACAAGTATGTCGATGCTTATAATTTTATGTAATATATTTTCTTATCTGCTTATGTTTATGTGCATGAAAAAAATGACTAACAGTGCTGTATGTGGTACAATTGCCGCCATTTTTTATACTTTAGCAAGCTATAGATTGGATAATATTTTTACACGTTTTGCACTTGGGGAAATTCAAGCATGTATTTTCTGGCCATTGATTTTATATGGTTTATATAACTTTATTTTTGAAGATTTTAAAAAACCATATATCATTGGTATAGGATTTGTTGGAATGTTATTAAGCCATACTATTTCAACAGCTATTGCATTAGGATTCTGCGTTATACTTGGATTAATTTTCATAGGAAGAATCTTAGAAACACCACGTAAATTTATTACACTTGCTATCACAATTTGTGCTGTTCTTGCAGTAGCAGCTTTTTATTGGATACCTTTATTAGAAATGATAAATTCTTGTAAATTGAATTTATTGCATTCTAATGTTCATTCTGCTGACTGTACTATTACATTATTTAATTTATTCCGTGACTTATCTATAAGAGAATCCCCAAGCATGGGTATACCAATATTTTTAATGTGCTTGCCAAGAATTTTACTTACACGCAATTCTCCAATTTATAAAACATTATCACCAGGTACAAAATTATCTAAAAGACCAAATATTTTAGTAGCAGCTGATGCTTTTTTAATTTTTGGTATTATTTTAGCACTAATTGCAACTGATAAAGCACCTTGGAAAATATTATCTAAGCCACTCGACTTTATGCAGTTTCCATGGCGTTTATTTGCCCTTTCAACTCTACTACTTATTGCAGGAGGCACAATTTGTATTTACTATCTTATTCACTTTACAAATGCTAAAAAAATTGGGATGACCGCTGTAATGATTGTCTCTGTGTTATGTGCTTCTGTACACTTAGATACATTAAATGCACCTCGTGCTTACCATCCAGATGATTATTACACATTTTCAGCAGATAGAACTTGTATTGTATGTGCTGGTGAATGGCTTCCTTATGCAATATGCGGAAAAGGTGATATTTTAGAACTGACAAGTAGGCTTATATTAAGTGATGAAACAGAAGTTCCATTTGAACAAAATTGTGGAGTACTTAAATTCAACATAGAAAATAATAACTCTATTACATATGCAAAAGTACCGTTTATATGGTACAAAGGATACGAAGCAACAGATGAGAATGGAAACAAATTAGAAACTTCAATGTCGGATAATGGTCTTGTACAAGTTAATTTACAGGGTGTAAGCGGTGAAATTACTGTTAAACATAAAGCAACTACAATTAGAATTATTTCTTATATTATTTCCGCACTATCAATTGTTTTACTTCTTATATTATTCTTAAAAAAGAAACAAAAACCTGATATAGAAAATACTAAAGATAATAATGATATCAAAGAAAAAAATGATTCAGGAGAAGATAGTATGATTAAAAAAATTCTGTCATCAGAAACTTGTGCTGAATGTCGTTTATGCTGTGGATTTGATAATACTGATTTATGGGAACTTCCTGTTATACCTCCCGAAACTGAGGAATTTATTTTAAATCAAAAACCAGAAACAAAATTCGTTCCTTGCGGAGATGAAAAAACATTTGATTCTGGTCATTTAGAAGATAATGAATTATTTTACTGCCCTATGCTATCTGAAAATGGCTGTACAATGGGTATAAATAAGCCATTTGACTGTAAGATATGGCCGTTCAGAATGATGAAAACACAGGAAGGAGAACTCTGCATTACAGTAGCTGAAATCTGTAATGGTCTTTCAGATAAAAGTATTGAAGAGCTAAAAAGTTTCTTAGAAGAAGGATTAGCTGATAAAATTTTTGAATATGCAAAAGAACATCCTTCACATATAAAAGACCTTATGCCTGATTACAAGATTATAATTAAACAATAATATAAAATTCCCTCATTTCTGCTGTAACAGAAATGAGGGTTATTTTTATATTAATTATTTAAAAAATTATTTTTTAAATTCATATTTCATCACACATAAATCAAAAATATTTATATTATTATCACCTGTCAAATCTCCTGCTTTATAATCAGTTAACCCTCCCATATTCAATATCCACTTTTGCATCATAACAATATCTGCAATGCTGAATATACCATCTGCATTAACATCACCTTTAACAGTTTCTCCATCATCAAAATTTGCCTGAATATTCATTGCATCTGACAAAGTTACTATAATTGTTTCAGATGTTTCTTTTATATCTCCGCTCCAGCCTTTAAATGTTGAATTTTCATCAGGAATTGCTGTAAGTGTTACAGGTACATCGCTAAAATATTTTCCGCTCCAATATCCTTCTGATGAAAAATGTGGAGTAATGCTATTAACCTTTATTATTCCACTTCCATTTGTATTAAGTGTAAGCGTCTGAAATTCTCCGTCAAGATTTAGATACTCTTTCATATCCTCAAGAGTATAATCAGCACGTTGATTAAAAAATGTCTTTATATTTCTAAGTGCTGTATTCTGATAGGTATTTTTATAGTAAGGAATTAAACTGCTTGGTGTACCTCCATAAAATCCCCACCAACGTAACTGTGAATTTGCAAGCATATCAGTATAATTCTGACTGTAATAATCCGCCATCATATTTGCTTTATCAGGTGAAAATACCTCATTTGCATAATCACAATATACAGATATAAATTTATCTCGAAATTCCTTGTTTGCTAAGAGTTTTACAAATAAATTTGTAGGTGCATCTTTCTTTTTATTGTCCATATGCTTAAAGCTATCATAAGCATAACCCTGTACACCACCAAAATCCTCATAAGTTGCACCCATGGTATAATCAAAATCATAAGAAATAAATCGCCATTTGCCATCACTGTACTTATTTCCATCTATAGCTGTCCCCATATTTCTCCATACACCATAATTATAATTTGGCCAGTCATATGTTCCTAAATATATTCCTGCTGCATAATGTTCAATCATAGTATCAATATCAACAAAATCACATACAGCCTGATAATTTGCTTCATTTGTCATATCTCTATATGCATATTTATACATGAAATCATAGAAATTATCACATTCTTCCTGTGGCCCTTCTTCGATTTCCCAGCTCTTTATCATTGCAACATTCTCTTTTGGAATACCATAATTAGTTTCTACAAAATAATCAGATAATTTTTCTGTCATTTCATATAATCCCCAGTATTCACCATTTAAAAATACAACACAAGGCTTCATAGCCTGCGTAACTATATTCTCTCTATCATAAAGTAACTTTTGTGCGAATCCATCTCGCAATCTTGTCTCATCAGATATAGCACGAAGAGAAACAGAATCATATTTATCAATTAAATTTCCATTCAAATCATAATTATATGGCAAAAGTGCATTCTTAATTTTAGGCGCTCCATAATCACTGCGTGCATAAAGATTAAAATTTTTCTGTGGACTGTTTCTTGTAGATGCACCTTTTATTCGAACCCCCATTCCCTGTTCAACAGCTACTGAACCATTTTCAAATATAGTGACATTTGCTTCGCGTTCCCATTCTCTTCCCTTCGAAAAGAAATTTGTCACATTATCTTTATCCCATACACTCTTATTCGGGTCATAATCACTGCTGTTCTTCCATTCAAGATATTGATTGCCTGCTACATAAATTCCAGTATCAGCATCAAAAAAATTATCAGGATTTGTGACAAGTGAAATAACTGTTGCATTTTCATATTGTGCAAGATTTCCAGTCATTACAAAATATGTTTGGTCAACAATATCACTGAATATACCATCTGAATTTTTAGCAACAGCTCTTACTACTGTAGCCTTATCTACAAGAAACGTTGGCTTTTTATATCCTGTACCATGCGAAATAGATTGAGCTGATGATTCATCTTCTTCATATTTACTATATAAATTAGGCTGATTTGTTCTGTCCTGCACCATTATTGAATCTGAATAAAGTTGTGCAGTATCTGAACTTGTTGGGTCACTGCCATCAAGCGTATAATAAATTTCTGTTCCAATTGCAGAAGACAACGATAATGAAAAGTTTGTTCCATAAAATCCTGATGCAGCTGAAAATGTTGGTGTAGATACTACAATAGAATTGGCTTTACCAGGTGTTGCTTTCATAATTTCTAATGTGTCACTTCCATCAGGCGTTCGACCATATGTATCATCTTCACCCAATGTTGGAATAACTATTTGCTGTAGAATATCACCTTCAGGACTGCTAAGTGTGAGCGTTTCACCATTTTTGCTTAAAGCAAAACCTGTGTGCATTTCAGATAATGTAGAAGCTTGTTTCGATGCAAAAACTACAAGATACTCTTTGGGTTTAATTACAGTGTTTGCAGGAAAAGTCCATTTCAATGGGTTGCTGACTTTATCAGATAACCCATAACCGGATAAATCTACTTCTGAATCACTGGAATTATATAATTCAATCCAGTCTGAATTAAGCCCATAACTATCAACTAAACTGTTTTTATTCTGTGTGCAAACTTCATTTATGTAAATATTAAATTCTCCTGCCGAAGTTGTAATATTAGAGAATTCAGGCAAAAATGATGATGCAAAAACTACAGAAACAAGTGATGAAATTAAAAACTTTGATTTTATTTTCATATTATTTACTCCTTTATCTTATATCTTATTTATTATTTATCCTAAAATTAAAAACTGCATAAATTTTTGTACTATTATATCATATTTATTATTGAATTTCAATACAAAAATATTTCTTATATGCAACAAAAAAACACTCTCAAACTTTAAAATAACTCTAAAGTCTAAAAGTGTTCATAAAGTATTAAATGGTGGGCCATCGGGGACTCGAACCCAGGACCGTCCGGTTATGAGCCGGGAGCTCTAACCAACTGAGCTAATGGCCCTCACTATTTATTTGAGAAAGAAACAAAACTTAATAAAATTGAAAAAAGGCGGATAATTTAAGTAATCCGCCCATTTCCTCTTTATGTCGGCATCGTCCAATTTTCCCAGGTCGTCACCAACCAAGTATCGTAGGCGCTAAAGAGCTTAACTTCCGTGTTCGGAATGGGAACGGGTGGAACCTCTTTGCCATTAACACCGACTGCTTGTCTAATTAAATAGAAACCAAAATCAAAATGAGAACAAAGTCTAATTGAACAAAAGGAAAAGCTTTCGACCGATTAGTACTTGCAAGCTAAACATGTCACCATGCTTACACATCAAGCCTATCAACCTCGTAGTCTTCAAGGGGTCTTATTCTTTCGATTGGAAATCTTATCTTAAGGTCGGCTTCACGCTTAGATGCTTTCAGCGTTTATCCGTTCCGCACTTAGCTGCCCAGCTGTGCCACTGGCGTGACAACTGGTGCACCAGA
>JAFTWL010000231.1 GCA_017465305.1 Ruminococcus sp.
AAATGATGATTTATTTAATGGAGCTTTTGAACAATGTATAAAATATTGCAAAGAACATAACTGCAATCTAAATTATAAAAATGTAAGAGTGGTAAAACTTAAATATGAATATGTGATAGATAATAAATAAGCTTGTATAGATTTTGAATTAGTAAATAAGATTATTAGTGAAGGATATTGCAAGAATATTATAAACTGATTTTTAATTGAAAAACAATACGCAGGGCTGTTTTATATAATTTTATTTGATTTTTACAAATATAAACAGCGTAAATGGTGTGAAAAAAATTTTGTATTGTATTTTGTATGAGTCCATGTTGAAACGCCTTTCAAGGCGTGTCTTGTATTTTGAACTCCTATGTAGCGGTATATTTACAGAAATACCCCCGAATTTCGGAGGTATTTCTTAATGCATCATTATTTTTTTGGGAAATATTATTAATTTTTATTTATTATTTATAATTTCATCCCATTTTATATTTAATTCAGCAGCTATTTTAGCATAATAAGATGATACATAACTTGCATCGTCTACAGAAATTGACATATCGGCTGTATCATGGCCAATCTTACTTTCTGTATCTATATCAGCAAGAAAATAAGCGAAATTATTTAATATCTCATCATCTGGATAAAAGGCATATTCTAAGAAGTTCAAACCTGCTGCAACTTTTGCATAATAATTTAATATCTTAGAAGCATCATCTACACTGACATTTCCATTTAAGTCAACATCACCTTTGACACCAATATAAATTGTTGGAGTTGCATATTCAATTATTTTATTGTTATAGTATGCTTGAATATTTGCTATTGTGTATGCAGTTTCTTGATTGTATAAACTATACGGAGTTATGTTATTGAAGTAAATCTGATTTATAATATCAGCTTCTGTTACCATTCCATTATCATCTGTTTCTATCAATACAATAGATTCAAATAAATCATTCACTTTTTTCTATATCCATCATTAATGAATAAAGCATTGATATTGTAGGGATAAAGGACGAAATCACAACTTCACAGGGAATGGTGATGTACGACGCCCAAGTTGCAAGTGGCAAGGTCATAGCATGTGTTTCGGGCGGCTGTTTTGTGGCAACAACTGTAGTACTGCTGATTTTTTACGTGAAAAATTATATCGACAGTCACGGAAAAGAACTTGGCATTTTAAAGGCGCTGGGGTATTCGAATATAAATGTCGCAAAGCATTTCTGGGTATTCGGCATAAGCGTGTTTGTCGGTACAGTTGTCAGGTACGTCGCAGCTATGGTTTATATGCCGACTTTTTACGACGTACAGAATGATATGGGACTTTTCCCGCAAATGCAGCCCGAATATCATTTTTTTCTTGCATTTTCTCTGATAGTTTTCCCCACAGTATTTTTTATGCTTTTGGCAGTGATGTACGCATTTTTCAAGATAAAAAGTCCGATACTCGGCTTGCTGAGAGAAGCACAGAATGTTAAGGTCAAAGTAAGCAATGCTGACGAAGTAGACTTGCCATTTTTAACAGAGCTGAAAAAGAATACCTTAAAAAGAAGAAAAATTCTTGTGTTTTTCGTTGGATTTTCGGCGTTCTGCTTTTCTGCAATGACGCAGATGTCTATGTCCATGGACGACCTTGCAAGCGAAAATTTTTCGTTTATGATAATTTCTATCGGACTTATTTTAGCATTTATGACGCTGCTTATGTCCCTTACAAGCGTGGTAAAATCGAACACTAAAACTATTGCCATGATGAAAGTTTTCGGATACTCTCAAAAGGAGTGCAGTGATTCCATTCTTGGAGGGTATCGTTCTGTTTCGTATATGGGCTTTGTTGTAGGTACGGTGTATCAGTACCTGCTTCTTAAAATTATGGTGGACGTTGTTTTTGCCGACCTTGAAAATATTCCCAAATTTAGTTTTAATTTTAAAGCATTGGCAGTTTCCGCTGCAGCTTTTATCGTAGCATATGAAATAATTATTTACTGCTAAGAAAGATTAGCAGACAGTCCGTTAAAAGCATTATGCTGGAATAAATGAAATAGTCTTGAAAAGCTATTAAACTGGGAAGTTAGCGTTTTTTTATTCAATCAATTCATAATTGCAATATAGCTTCATCCTGTTTCTAACATGATGATATAACTTACACATCAAATTGTTCTAAAAACAAAAAAGTACAGGTGTTTTTATTTACACCTGTACTTTTTGTTTTAATATGATGTATCTAACATTTCATGTGATATAAAAACAAGATTTTTTCAACTGTTTTAAATTGAATTTTTTAATTCATTTATAACAGCATTTTTGAGATAGTCAGAACCTTTTGAATTTATTTTAAATTCCAGATTTTTCAATGATTTTTCTACTTCTTTTTTAATATTTAAAATATTAGTAGATGATGTCTCATTTGCTTTGTACTCTTCGTTCATAAAATTATTTGCTTTCATAATATAATCTCCATTTCAGATTTATAAATATTTTTAATAAGCACGTTATTCTTTGCCTATCATTTATAATTATATTGCTGTTTTCAATTTATTGCAATATCGAAGAAATAATATTATGTGTGATATTTTGTGGAATAATGTCGTTTCAGTTCTAAAAAATTATTCTAAAACTTATTTTTTTCTGTCATTTGATTTATTTTTAATAGCAAAAATTTTCAAATTATTAAACTGTCAACCTGGTGATATTATGGAGTATGTAGAGGAGGATGGAAATA
>JAFTWL010000232.1 GCA_017465305.1 Ruminococcus sp.
CCAGAAATAGTTTCAAATAAGGCATCGGTAAAATTAGGTATCTCTTTAGAAAGAAAAAATGGCAATGAGCCAAAAAAGCTTAATATCATCCAGCTCAAAGAAACAATAACAAAACCTTCTCTTGAGTAAAGATTTCTTTTTTCAGGCTTTTTAATTATTAAAAGTACCCCAAAAAACAAGCAAATTGCAGAAGAAATTAAAAAATACCATCCTGATGGCTCCTGATAAATAAATGCTGTTATAGCAGGTAATAAAAAGAAGATAGCTTCAAAATTTAAAATCCAGCCTATAATATAAAATATCATCCTAAAATTCAATTTATTCCCCCCTTTTTACTCCAGAATATCGCAAATATCATGTAATCCCAAATGTGTCGAAACAACTATAACTGAATCTCCAATTTCAATTTTATCATGACCTCTTGGAATAATCATATTATTTTCACGCATAATTCCAGCTATAAGAACGTTATCCTTTAACTTCAACTGCTCTAATGGAACACCTGCAATCCTTGAATTTGTTCTTATCTTAAATTCAGATGCTTCTACTTTTCCCTTTATGATGGTATATAACGTTTCCATATTGCTTCCCATTGAATTCTTCATAGCTCGTACAAATAATGCTATGTATTCCGCTGTTAAACTTTTAGGATTTACAATAGAATCTAAATTCATACTTTGAATTACTTCATCAAAATCTGTTCTGTTTATTTTTGTAACTAATTTTCCAGACATTTTACTCTTTGCAAAAAGAGAAAATAAAATATTTTCTTCATCCATATTAGTCAAAGCTACAAAAGCACCTGCTTTTTCAAGCCCTTCTTCCATAAGAATTTCCTGGTCAGAAGCATCTCCATGTATTATAGTTGCTTCCGGAAGCAATATACTTAATTCTTCACACCGTTTTTCATTCTTTTCAATGATTTTTACTGATATACCTGATTTTAATAAAATTTTACTTAGATAATAAGCTATGCTTCCTCCTCCTATAATCATTGCATTATTAACCTGCTGTGTTTTTATTTTAATTTTTTTAAAAAAGTAACTTGCATTTTTGGGAGTAGCAATAATAGATATTATATCATCTTTTTCAAAAATAAAATTACCATTAGCAATAAAGGCTTGTCTATCTCGCTCTATTGTGCAAACAAGAACATCACAATGAAAATCAGTAGCAATTTCCTTTACAGAATGATGAATTAAAGGTGAGTTTTCAAGCAAACGAAATTTTAAAAGTTCTATTTTTCCTTTAGCAAATGTATCAATTTTAATTGCTGACGGAAAACGAAGTACACGTGATATTTCAGTTGCTGAGGCATATTCAGGGTTTATTAGCATGGCTATTCCAAGCATTTCTTTAAAATATTCAACTTCGCTATTATATTCAGGGTTTCTTACTCTTGCGATTGTCTTGCAATTCCCTGCTTTTTTAGCAATAAGACAACATAAAAGATTTAATTCATCAGATGCTGTTACAGCAATCAATAAATCAGCTGTTACTATTCCTGCTTGTTGCTGTATTTCATGCGTCGCTCCATTACCCACAATCCCCATAACATCATATCTATTAGAAATATACTCTACTTTTTCAGGAACTATGTCAATTATTGTAATAGAATTTCCCTCTTCATTTAATTGCTCTGTTAAAGCTTTTCCAACCTTTCCACCACCAACAATTATAATATTCATATTGGATTCTCCTTTTATACTTTATCAATTGCATTAAATAAGTTATATAAAATTTCTTCGTCTGAAATTCCTATATCCACCAAAGAATTATCTATTCCTGTTCCAAGTTTAATATCAGGCTTTATAATTTCTCCATGAAAGTCTGACCCCTTAGTAACTATTAAATTATGATTTTTAGCAATATTATAATATTCCTGCATCTGGCTATGTGTATGTTTGCTATAATAACATTCTACTCCACAAAGACCATAATAAATCAAACTTTCTAAGAGAGTATTAAACTTATCATATTCTAAATTTAAAATATATGGATGTGCTAAAACAGCAATGCCACCTGCTTTTTTTATCATATCAATCCCTTTTTCAGGTGTAGGCTTTGGGCGTTCTATATGTTCATAAAATTCAGGTGTTGCAAGAAAATTATCAAAAGCTTCAGATATTGTTTTAGTATAACCAAGTTCCATTATAGCACGTGCAAAATGAGGTCTTCCACTTGATTTTCCATTATTTATTCTTTGTACATCTTCAAGAGTGATATTCATTCCTTTTTCTTTTAAATAATTTAAAATTTTATCTCTGCGTTCCTTTCGATTTTGATTATTATTTTTTGCATATTCAAGTAATCCAGAATTATCAGCTTTTATTCCATATCCTAAAATGTGAAGCTCTTTACTTCCCTGTACACTTATCTCTATACCTGAAATTATATTTATTCCTGTTTTTTTAGACTCTTTAACTGCTCTTTCAACGCCATTAGCTGTATCATGGTCTGTAATTGAAAGAGTATTTATATTACATTCATAAGCTTTTTGAACAATTTCTTCAGGTGTATACTGTCCATCCGAAAATCTTGTATGAGTATGCAAATCAATCATTTTTTTCCTCCTTATTAGATAACAGATATGAAAATATATTACTATTTTCGTATGTATCTGCATCACATAAAAATAAAACTTGATTATACGAAGATATATCCTTTATATTTTCAAAGGAAACTTCCTCATCCGTTATGTCTATTATACTAATTTTACTATAATGCTGTACTAAAAAAGGAATAAAACAATTTGCTAAAGAATCTTTTATAACAAGCAAACTCTTTTCATTATCTACATCAGTATTTAAAATAATTTTTCCTTTGCTACTTCCTAAATAAAATCCATATGGGTTAGATGTGTTCAAAGCATCTTTATTATAAAGTTCACATTTTTGTACAGAATTTTTATAAAGCCTTACTGAATCTGTTACTTTATTTCCATCCTTACAATCATAAACATCTAAAATATCAGCTTCTACAGTATCATAAAAACATTTTTTATATAAATCACCTTTAAAATCACTTTTAATGTGAAAGATACTGTATTTATCATATGATATTGGCGAAAAACCCATTTTTTGTATTGCACTTCGGTATACACAATATGCACCATAACTTGTCCAGCGTGAGTCTGTTCTATAATATATATAATCGTCATCTGCCATTGTCATAAGTATATAATAAGCATCAATTTTTTTAATTTGTCCATCTATATTATCATAAAAAAAATCAATCTGCTTACGTTGAGAAGATACTAATACATCATCAGGTAATTGTTTTGAATAAAATTCTGTTGCAGAAGGTACTGATATTACACATGTAGGTATATTATACTTTTGGTAAAAATCATTTATTGACTGGGCAGTTTCAAGCAACTTTTTCTCATCTAATTTCTTTATATTTTCTAATAAATTCTCTTTGGTAATATAAACATAAGATACTAAAAATTCTCATGTAG
>JAFTWL010000233.1 GCA_017465305.1 Ruminococcus sp.
CATATACATTATTCTCATTATCATCAACATATAAGCAGTATGGAAATGATGTTGAGACATTTGCTGACCCTATACCAGCAGGCGAAACTGTAACAGGCTATATAGGTTTAAGCATACCACAAGCATTTGAGACAATGACTATAAAGTATTCACCATTAACAGCGGTAGATGATGGCACAAATGAAATTAAGTATTTAAGTTATACATTCAAACAAAATGATTTACAGGAAGCAGAAGAACCAAAAAGCCCTCCTGTAACAGATGATAGTTCAGACAGTGCTTCTGATGATTCTTCTGAAAATTCAGCTGAATAATATTTAAAATAAAAAACAACCACTCTGCTTATAATGAAATGCAAAGTGGTTGTTTTTATAAAATAAATTATTTAGCAAATTCAACAATACGGCTTTCACGAATAAGATTAACTTTAATCTGTCCTGGATAATCCATTTCAGATTCAATTTGCTTTGTAATCTGACGTGCAACAAGAACCATTTTTTCATCATTGATTTTTTCAGGTTGTACCATTACACGAATTTCTCTTCCTGCCTGAAGTGCATAACATTTTTCTACACCTTCATAAGAAGAGCATATGGTTTCAAGCTTCTGGAGACGTTTAATATAGTTCTCATAGTTTTCACTTCTTGCAGCAGGTCTTGCAGCAGAAATGGCATCAGCTGCCTGAACAATACAAGCAATAGCTGTCTGAGGTTCTACATCACCGTGATGGGCTTCAATAGCATGAAGTACTTCAGGATTTTCATTATATCTGCTACAAACATCAACGCCTATTTGTACATGTGAGCCATCGATTTCAGATGTAAGAGCCTTTCCTATGTCGTGAAGAAGTCCAGCACGGCGTGCAAGATTTACATCTACACCAAGCTCAGAAGCCAGAGTACCAGCAAGTTTTGCAACTTCTATTGAGTGATTAAGTACATTCTGTCTGTAACTCGTACGGAAGTAAAGACGACCAAGAAGTTTAATCAATTCATTGTTTATGCCATGAATATTTGTTTCAAGGACAGCACGCTCTCCCTCCTGGCGGATTCTGTGTTCCACCTCACGCTTTGCCTTTTCAACCATTTCTTCAATTTTTGTCGGATGAATTCTTCCATCAGCAATAAGCTTTTCAAGTGCAATACGAGCGACTTCACGTCTCACATGGTCAAAACATGAGAGTGTAATAGCTTCTGGTGTATCATCTATAATAAGGTCAACACCAGTAATTGTTTCAAGAGTACGTATATTTCTTCCCTCACGTCCAATGATACGTCCCTTCATCTCGTCATTTGGAAGAGCTACAACAGAAACAGCTGTTTCTGATACCTGGTCAGCAGCACATTTTGCAATTGCAAGAGAGATGTAACTGCGAGCTTTTTCTTCGCACTCATCTTTAAGTTGCTGTTCATAATTAGTAATTTTGAGAACTTTATCATGAACAAGTTCATCTTCCAATTGATTTAAGAGATATTCCTTAGCCTGCTCACGGGTGAATTCAGAGATTTTCTCCAATACATCCATGTGACTTTTTTTGATAGCCTCTGCTTCTTCCAAGCAGTCTTCAGCACTTTTTAATTTCTTTTGAAGAGTATCTTCTTTTTTCTCAAGGTTATCAATTTTACGGTCAAGAGTTTCTTCTTTTTGTTGTAAACGACGCTCTTGTCTTCCAACTTCTGAACGTCTGTCACGTATTTCTTTTTCTGCCTCTGCACGAAGTTTGTAAATGTCGTCTTTTGCCTCTAAAACGGCATCTTTTTTCTGACTTTCAGCATCTTTTTTTGCAGCATTTAAAATACGTTCTGCTTCTTTTTCAGCTGAGCCGATAGCAGCTTCCGCCTGTTGTTTGCGTTTTTCTACGCCATCCTGAATGCCTTGTTGATAACTCTTTTTACGTGTGAAAACACTTACAGCACCGCCACCAACAACACCAACGACGATACCAACGAATAAAGTAATAAATTCCATAAATCCTCCTTGTTATAGATTCCTTGCATATGTGCAATAGAGTTAAGTTAAGGATATGTGGAGTTATATGATGTGAACTGATATGAATTATAGAAAATAATATTTTGTTTTAATTATGTATTTTAAAATTAAAATATATTTTATACAAAAGTTTTACAAATAAAAATATGTCAAAACTTTTTGTATTTATACTTAAAAGGTTTTTTATAAATTATGATTTTGTTTTTTACTCTGTCTTATATTTTGCCTGATAGTCTGCGGAAACTTTCTTTGAAAACCTGAATAAATATTTTATAATCCCATTATATGTCACTTAACATTTAATATTTAATTTTATATATTATATAAATGTCGTTTCATAGAAGTATCATAATCACATCAAAATATATTACCGCATATCCTGTATTTTGAATGTGACATACTCTTGCCCTGCAAATTATAAGTTATTATACAAATATAATTATTATAAGCATGAGTTTCATGTTAGTTAATATTTACACAAAAAATCTGAATTTACAATTATAATAATTTATGCTATTATATATAACTAACAAGCTAACCCCGTGTGTCTCACGGTTATGGTATTATCATTATATTTTATTAGCACGAATAATACCAGTATTAATTTTACACAAATCTGTAAGTATACAGTAATTAAAGGGAGAAAAGGCAGACTGCATACTAAACTATATTGTGTTATATAGAGTCGTATTATTTTAACATTATACAACTCTTTTATTGTACACTGTTTCTTATAAATTGTCAAGGCATTCAAGAATTTTTTCACGAATTATAGAATGACTTAATTTTTTTACAGCTAATTATAGCAATTATAATAAGAAATATTCAAATTATATAAGTTATTGATAATTTGATTGAGCTTTATTTTTTGCTTATTTTAGTATAGTTGATTTAAATGCTATTATTATTTTATGTAATATATTAGTATTTATCAGATGAAGAAATAATGTATTAAAAGCGACAGCATATAAAAAAGTGTATTGATTTGTATCAAAATTATATTAAAACAATGCTGATTCGTACAAAATTCAAGTTTAAATTTGGTGAATATGTCCAAATACAAGCGTAAAAGATGCTTTTCAAAGCTTATTTAATTGACAATAGCATTGTATTTGTGGTAAAATAAAAAATATATTATTTTAAATTAAAAAATAAAAAGCGGTAGAGTTTCACCGTAATATGAAAGGTGTGAATGTCTTTGCATAAGAGAGACCAGGAAATAGAAGCTATCTGGACTGATAAGAAACGTACATTATTTGGATTGCCACTATCTTTTACTCGATATTATTTGACAGATACACGTTTAATAACCCGCTCAGGCTTTTTGAATGTTACAGAGGATGAAATTGAAATTTACCGTATAACAGATAAAAAATTAGAATTGCCGTTCTGGCAGAGATTGTTTGGCTGTGGTACAATTATTATTTACAGTCGTGATGTGGACACTCCTGTAAAAGCAATAAAGTCTGTACGATATCCAAGAAAAATTTCAAATCTTATTGGAGAATGTGTAAGTGAACAAAGAGACCGTTTTTCAATCAGAGGAAGAGATATGGTAGGTGTTGCCGGAGAAGATTTATAAAAATTTTTACAGATATAATTTCACTTAAAATAAAATTTTACTGATTTTTTTAATCTTTAATAAAAAGCATTTTAAAAATTCATTAGAATTATCAGGAACTTATTCCCATCAAAAATATGTGTGAGTATTTTAAAACATGATTTTCTGAGAACAAGTTCTGAAATGCAGGGCTAATATAGAGATAAAGGAGAACCCGAAGATGCTTTCATTTATCACGGAAAAACTTACAGCATGGGAAAAATTACAGGCAGAAGAGCGACCTATTTTTATATATGGGATGGGCGATGGTGCTGAAAAAATCATGCGAGTTTTTCGAGAAAAGAAGATTCCGCTTGCTGGTATTTTTGCAAGTGATGATTTTGTACGAGGCCATTCTTTTGCAGGCTATAAAGTAAGAAAACTTTCAGAAATTGAAGAACAGGTAGATGATTTTGTTGTTGTGCTTGCATTTGCAGCAGGCTATCAGTCACTTGTAGATAAAATTATTGAGATTGGTAAGAAGCATACATTGCTTGTACCTGATGTTCCTGTTGCAGGCGGTGGATTATTTACATATGAATATTGTCTTGAACATGCAGAAGAGTTACAGACAGTATATGATATGCTTGCAGATGAATATTCAAAGAAAGTCTATGCAAATATTATCAACTTTAAAATCAGCGGTAAGATACACTATCTTATGGAAGTTACTACTCCAAAAGCGGAAATTTATCGCAAGGTCATTCATTTGACACCAAATGAAGTATATGTAGACCTTGGAGCTTACAATGGAGATACAATTAGAGAAGTACTGCAATTCACCCGAGATAAATATATTAGAATTTATGCTATAGAACCTGACAGAAAAAATTATAAAAAATTAATTAAGTATACTGATGGCATGCCAAATGTTTATACATATAATGCAGTTGCATGGTGTACTGATACAGAAGTTCCTTTTGCTACAAAAGCAGGTAGACAATCTGCTGTTTCAGCTTTTGGGCAGACTGTTCCGGCAATAGCAGTTGACAGTGTTTTACAAGGCAAAGTAGCTACCTTGATAAAAATGGATGTAGAGGGTTGTGAACGTGAAGCATTGTGGGGCTGTGCCCAGACAATAGCACATTACAATCCGAAACTTATGGTTTCTTTATATCATAGAAATGAAGATATGTTTTCATTGCCATTGCTTATTCAGAAACTTAATCCAAATTATGATATTTATATTCGTCATCAGCTTTATATTCCAGCATGGGAAACTAATTTATATGCTGTACCTAAAAAGAAATAAAATATAATTATAAAATAAAAATAATATAATAATTTTTAAGGAAGATGTATTATTGAAAAAAATATTTATTTTTTGCATTGCCATTAGTATGTTTTTTGTTTCTGGATGTGGAAGAGGTGTCAGTATGATAGGGATTACTGAAGATGACCCAAGAATTTCATTTGAAACATTTGCAAAGGGATTTACATATTTAGAGCGAAAAAATTTTATCGCTCAGTCTTCAGGGTATGATGATGAAGTTATTATTGATAATTATGATGATTTAGAGATGTTGGAGCAGAAATTAGATACAGATTTCGATGAGTCGGAAATTGATTTTGATGAGTATATGCTATATATTAATTTTGAAGGCAATTTTGGAGATAAAAGAAAAATAGTATCTTATGATATTGATGAAATTGGATATAACGATAATGTTCTTGTAGTGATTATTGATTATGATAATAGTGAGACTATAGAAACTGAAGAAGGCGAATGGCTTTGTTTTTACAACATATCAAAAATAAAAAAATCAGATTTTCCATATGAATCAAGAGATTTTCTGCGTATTCCTAAAAAATAGAATATATAATTATCAAATGGGTAAATAAAAAGAGTTTCTGCATTGTTTTTCAATACAGAAACTCTTTTTAGCTTTGAGGTTGATTATTTTATATTGTTTTAGCTTATTATTCTACAATATAGCCTTTATCTCTGAATCCGTCAATAACATCTCCGAGAATCTGTGCATTAGTAGAAGATACTGAGTGAAGGAGTAATATTTCTCCTCCATGTGCATGTGAAATCAATGTTTCGTAAGCTTCTGATGGAGAAGGCTGTGCATCTGTTTTCCAGTCTACATGGGCACTGCTCCAGAATAATGTCTTATAACCTGCATCCTGTATCTCAGCCAATGCCTGCTCAGAGTATTCTCCGCATGGGCATCTGAAATACTGCATTTCATAACCATATGTGTCAAGCACATATTCATGAAGTGAAGTAATTTCTTCTTTTGCTTCTTCAGGTGTACAGTTTGGTATACTTGCATGAGTCATTCCGTGATTTCCGAGTACATGACCTTCTTCAATCATTCTCTTTACAAGTTCAGTTTCTTTTTTTGCATAATCACCTGTAAGAAAGAAAATTGCAGTTACATTTTTTTCTTTAAGTGTATCTAAAATCTGTGCAGTATAACCGTTTTCATAACCTTGGTCGAAAGTAATAATAATACGTTCTTTATCTGGTACTGTTGCATATGCACCGTATTTTTTATATTTTTCATTAAATGCAAGTGCATCTAAAGGACAATTATCCTGATTTACAGTTGTGCCTTGTCCATATCCAATAGCTTTTGAGTCTGAAGCAATAACTGTCTGTGGTGATACCACAAGCATGCAGGAAGCAATACTACAAATAAATATTTTTTTGATTATTGAATTTTTCATTATAAAAATCCTCTCACAACCGTTTTTTACGGCTGCAATATCATTATCACCAAAAATAAAATCATTAAACTTGGAAAAATATTTTTGTTTGAGTTTCTGATGGAATAATTTGTGTGAAAATAAAAAAATATCTCTTTTATTCTTTTTTCTATCACTTATCATAAATTTATCACATAAAAATATATAATTATAATTACAGAAACAAACAAGAGAAAACAAGAGAACAAAAGAAATTATAAAAATAGATTTTAATTATTAGAAAATTACAAAAACGGTTTTATAAAAATTTGAAAGGATTGAAATGGGTAATGTCAGAACAAGAACGTGAAACCACTGGATATGATTCATCCAACAACTCAAATTTAAAAAGTACGATGCCTAAAAGCAGTGAACAAAATACCGTATCAAACGGCAATACCGATGAAGTTCTTCAAAATAAAACAAGAGTTTCTAATGGAGAATCCAAATCTTCGGTATATGATTCTTCGAATATAAATTCAAATTTAAATCAAAATCAGAATACAACGTCATATGGCAGCAATAATGCTTCTGCCAATGAAAATAATAATTATGGATATCAGAATGGCTATTACAGAACAAAGCCACATCAGGATGAACCTGTAGGTACACGCTATACAGGAACAAATTCCTATTCAAATTCAAGAGCATCTGCAAATTATAACTATAACAATTCATCTTCAAACTCAAGTTATAATAACAATAACAGTATGCCAAATTATCATTATACGAATAACCCTAATAATAACGCTTCTAATAATAATTATTATTCTGGAGCTCAGCAGGGAAATTCTAAAAATAAAGAAAGTTCTCCAAATGCAAATTACAGTTATGTAAATTATTCATCACCACAATCTATTTCAGGTTCTGAAAATTCTCCAAAAAATAAGAAATCAAAAACTTGTCTTAAGATTGTAGCTTGTGTAGCTGCTCTTGCAGTTGTTTCAGCAGGTTCTATAGGAATATATCGCCTTGCTGCAGAAACTCCTGTAATTAGTGAATCGTCAAACTCTATATCATCAAATTCAAGTAAAAATTCTGATGATAGTACAGAAGAAGAGAGTTCAAAATCCAGTAATAAAGCCGCAGAGGGAGAACAGCTTAAAGACAACAATGAAATTAATGCTCCAAGCTGGATTGAATTAGCTGCTGGTAAAAATGCAATGTCAGTTACTGATATTGTTAAGAAAGTAACACCTTCTGTTGTCGGTGTACAGGCTACATTCCAGATTCAAAGAAACGGCTATGGATTTTATGGATTCAATGCTCCTCAGAGCAGTGAAGCTATAGGAGTAGGCACAGGAATAGTCATGAAAGAGGATGGCTATATTGTGACAAATGCTCATGTAATATATGATAGTCAGTATGGTTCAGGAGAAGCAGCAAAAGTTGAGGTTAAAATGTCTGACCAGGAAACTATTTATGATGCAGATATAGTTGCATACGATGTAGAGTCAGATATTGCTGTTCTCAAAGTCAATCATCAGGATGGATTTGTAGCAGCCGAATTTGGTGACAGTGACAATTGTGAAGTCGGAGAAATGGTTGTTGCAATCGGAAATCCTTTGGGACTTGAACTACAAAATACAGTAACATGCGGTATTATTTCCGCTTTAAATAGAAAAGTTACAATAAATGACAAAACAATGACGCTTATTCAAACTGATACAGCTATTAACTCAGGTAACTCTGGTGGGCCATTGATTAATAGTGCTGGTCAAGTAATTGGAATAAATTCTGCAAAAATGTCATCAAGTGTTTCGTCAGGAAGTGCAAGTGTTGAGGGAATCGGATTTGCAATTCCAATGACAGAGGCAAAAGAAATAGTTGATGATTTAATAAATCATGGCTATGTGACAGGTCGTCCACAGTTAGGAATAACTTGTCAGGATGTTAGTGAATCAGTTTCACAAGCATATAACA
This sequence comes from Ruminococcus sp., assembly GCA_017465305.1. Classification (GTDB taxonomy): domain Bacteria; phylum Bacillota; class Clostridia; order Oscillospirales; family Ruminococcaceae; genus Ruminococcus_C. The sequence continues at coordinate 8,207 of JAFTWL010000233.1, forward strand.
TGCCTGTTGGTGTTTATATTGTAAGCATTACAGATGGCGGAGCTGCTGATTTAGCAGGATTGCAGACAGCCGATATTATCACTAAAGTAGAAGGAAAGGAAATCACTACAAGTGAGGAATTAACTGCTTATAAAAATGAGCATAATGCTGGCGATACAATTACCTTAACAGTTGTACGTGGTGGGCAGACGATGGACGTGGAGGTTACACTTCAGGAGTCAGTTTCCACAAGACAATAAAATTAATGAAATGAAATTATCTTGTCATATTTGATAGTCGGTTGCCGATGTAAGGAAAATATTCAGATGTGACAGTAATAATATACGCTTTCTTCATACATTCTCCTTATTATTTTTCCGGAACATATGCCCGTAGGATTGGATTCTGCGGGCATTGTTCTATTTTTTATGTAAATGCACAAAAAATCTGTATTTTACATAATATAAAATATGCCTGAAACAGATTTTAATCTGTTTTTTAGAGTAAAGAAAACTTATTTATCGGTAATTTTCAATTCAGAAATTACTTTTAGAATAATTTTTTATTACAGATAGGGAGTGCTTTTTATGAAAGAATATATAAAGAAAGCAAAAAAAAATATTGTTTTTGCTGGAGGAGATTTGCGTCAGGTTTATGCAGCTGAAATATTAAGCCGAAATCCTGAGTTTTCTGTATTAACTATAGGATTTTTAAAAGAAAATATACCATCTTCGAAAGTTAAATGTTTTTCTGGTAACTTCAATGATATAGATTATATAGATATTTTAGTACTTCCGCATTCTGTTTCTGAAAAAGAGAATATTTTATCTTCTCCTTATGGTAATGAATATATACCAATAAAAATTTTATTTGAAAAAGTAAAACAAGGTGGACTTGTATGCTGTGGGAAGTTACCATCTTCGATTAATCAGACTGATGAATCAAAAAAATTTGAGTTCTGCAATTATTTTGAAAGGGAAGATTTTCAAATAAAAAATGCTGTTCCGACTGCTGAGGGTGCGATTCAGGTTGCAATGAAAGAAACATCCAGAACAATCTGGAAAAGCAAGGTGTTAGTTATAGGTTTCGGTAGGATAGGAAAGATTCTTTCCAAACGCCTGAGAGATATGGGAGCTGATGTAACTGTATCAGCAAGAAGTTTTTCTGACAGAGCATATGTTGAAAGTGTTGGTTATAAAGCAATATCAACAAATGTATTAGAAGATTATATTGGAGAATTTGATATTATTTTTAATACAGTACCAGCACTTTTAATTACAGAATCTGTTTTAGACTTAGTAAGTGAGAGTTCACTTATAATAGACCTTGCCTCCAGACCAGGAGGAATGGATTTTTCTTACGCTAAGAATCATGGAAAACGTTTTGTGTGGGCATTGTCCCTTCCATCGGAGAGAATATATTTGCACAAACTTTAGAGAAAAAAAGAGGGATTATTTGTGAAAAAAATTTTAAAAAAAGTTGCATGGCATTGTTTTTTTCAAAAAAATCCTTTGTTATTATGCAAATACCACAAAAAACTCCCCGATAATCTTTTTATAATCTAAAAAAAAATTGAACTATGGGCTTGACATATTCAAAATAATATGTTAAAATACTCTTGTAAATCGTTTATAACACCTATGCACCACTGTTATAAACAAATCTACAAATGCCACTGAAATTAGTTACTCTTAATGTCATTGTCATTGTTTTTGTTGTACAAAATAGGGAGCAATGTTAATAAAAGTGTTGGTCAGAATGACACTTTTAAACTTTGATAATTTAGAGTTTTATTTAAGCAATCACGTATCTTTTAATTTTTGTGGCTAAAAATTACAAAGAGAGGTAGAAAGGAATGAAGAAGGTATTTAACAGGGTTTTCGCTGCGGCAGTTGCTGTTCCGGTAGCACTTAGTCAGGCATTTGCTACTACAAGTGCGGAAGAAGTAACTAAAGTTATCAGCGTAGACAGAATGTTATATATTAAGCCAGGCGAAACTGTTTCTGAATGGGGAGCAGATGTTGAATCTGCAATGATGGGACTTGCTGGTATAAATAATACATTCGACTTAAATTCAGTAATTGCAAGCGTTTCTACAGATAATCAATATTATAAATTAATAAAGGATTTGTTTGCACTCTCTGAAAAACCAATTGTTTCAGTTAATAATGAAGCAACAGCAGCGACAGTATCTGGTACTTTAAACGTTCAGGATTTTGTAAATGATGTTGTAATTCCAGATTCTATGAAAAATGTTGATTTTGGAGATTATACTATAACTAATCCTGTAGCTGATGTCCAGAACATTACATATTCTATGACAGCAAGTTTTGATGGCATTGTGGATACAAAGACGTTTTTGGGTAATGCTACATTTGCTGAGGTAAACGGAACAGCAATTGATGATATTTTTGGTTATCTCAATAATGTTATGGATTCTGTTAAAACTCAGCTTGTAGATCAGATTTATGCTCAGGTAGCTGAACAGGAAGTTGAAAAGAAACTTGCTGAAAAGATTGCAGAAGCAGAAGCAGAAGGCACAGTTATAGATGATGAGAAACTTGCAGAGCTTAGAACAGAAGCAATCAATAGCATTACACCTGAAGATATGGCTGATGCAAAGGCTGAAATTGAAAGTAAGGTTAATGCTGAAATTTCTAAATATAAAAATAAGATTAATAAGCTGAATGAATGGTATAACAAGTCTCTTAAATGGGAAAAAGATAAGACTTATGCAAATATGGATGAATTCCTTGCAGCTTTAAGTGCAAAGGTATCTAATACAACGAATGGTGCATTCGCTACTCCTGCTACTGTAAGCGGTCTTTCTGAATACAGCAGTACACTTGATTCATTTGTTGCACAGGTAAATGCAATTTCAACTCCTAAGGGCGTAAAGCTTGAAATTACAATGGACGATATTATGAGCGTTCTGAGTGAAGCAACTGATGTTCATGTAACATCAGCTGAATCTGAATATGAAATGACATTCCAGATTCCTGATGCTGAAGCAGAAGCTGAGGCAGAAGCTTATAAGCCAACTGCTCCAGACAAAGCATATGATTCATCTTATAAAATTGTAACTTTAAGAGGTAACATTAATGGTAAGTCTGCATTCTTTGATGTAGAGCGTGTTGTTATTGAAAAAGATGTAGAAGAAACAACAACTACTTCTGCAACTACAACAACTACAAATGAAACTACTACAACAAGTAGTGAAACAACAACATCAGAGACAACTACAAGTGAAGTTACTACAACAAGTAGTGAAACAACAACA
>JAFTWL010000234.1 GCA_017465305.1 Ruminococcus sp.
GCTGCCTCAGGAAACCACTGGTCCCAGCATATGCCTACGCCAATTTTTCCATACATGGTATCCCATACTTTAAATCCTGTATCTCCAGGTGTAAAATAAAATTTCTCCTGATAAAAATGGTCATCCGGAATGTGAGTTTTACGATAACATCCCATCAACGTACCATCTGCATCAATCATTGCTACTGTATTGAATGTGTTATTGTTGGATTTTTCATAAAAGCTTATAGGCAAAACAATACTCAATTCCTGTGCTATAGGCTGAAAATGTTTTATTGCCTGATTTTCATTTACAGGCGTTGCATAACGATAATATGCGTACTGACGTTCCTGACAAAAATAATTACGCTCAAAAAGCTCTGGAAGAAGAATAATATTTGCTCCCTCTGCTGCCGCCTGACGTACAAGACGCTCTGCTGTTTGAAGATTTTCTTTTACATCTGCTGTACAAGCCATCTGTACAGCTGCTACTGTTACATTTCTCATAAAAACACTCCTATTTCTTATTATTTATTTTTACATGCTGGTATCTGCTGTGTAATACAATGAATATTGCCTCCGCCAATCAATATATCCCTTGCCGAAATCGGTACAATTTTTCTTTCAGGGAATCGCTCTGCAAGGACTTCTTGTGCTGTTTTATCCATAATATCCCCAAATGCCGGAACTATTACAGAATCATTTGAAATGTAAAAATTTATATAAGATGCGGCAAGACGTTCGCCAACTGTTCTTGTTGGCTCACCGTCCCATAAGTCTAAACCTGTACATTCTTCCTCTGTCATACAAACAGGTGTTGATGGTATTGGCAATTTATACACTTTAAATGGTCTTCCCTTTGCATCAGTTTCTTTTTCTAAAACTTCAAGGCATACTTTTGAAAGTTCATATTGAGGGTCATTTTCATTATCTGTCCATGCTAAAACAACTTCTCCTGCATTTGTAAATGCACACACATTGTCAACATGCTCATTTGTTTCATCATTATAGATTCCTCGAGGTAGCCATATAACTTTCTCTGCACCCAAACAATCACATAATTTTTTTGTGATTTCCTCTTTTGTCATATCAAAATTTCTTCCTGCACTGCATAAACACGCTTCTGTTGTCAAAATAGTTCCTTCGCCATCACTGTGAATACTTCCACCCTCAAGAATAAAATCACGTAAATTATATGTATCATTATCAAGTAAGTCACAAACTTTTCTTGCTACATGATTGTCATTATCCCATGGAAAATATAAACCATCTACAAGTCCTCCCCATGCATTAAATCCCCAGTCTATTCCACGGCGTTCTCCATTGTGATTTATTACAAATGTAGGTGCAACATCTCTTGCCCATGCATCATCTGTAGTACACTCCACAAGTCTAACTTCAGGTGGTAACATTACTCGTGCTGTTTCATATTGCTTAGAACTTACAAGCATTGTGAGTTTTTCGGATTTTGATATAGCTTCTGCTATTTTTGCAAACGCTCTTCTTGCTGCATAAGCTCCATTCTGCCATGAGTCAGAACGTTCAGGCCATATCATAATACAACCTTCATGCGGTGCAAATTCTGCTGGCATATAAAAGCCATCTTCTTTAGGTACTGAATTTAAAATCTTCATGCTTTTCTCCTTGTTTTCATTGTTATAATTATACCACTGCGTGGTATTTGGGGCTACCCGCCCCAAACCCTGGGCAGCATTTTTCGAGAAAACTGCTGCACCGAAAAAGCTTTATTAAAAAATATATTTTCTATTTTAATCAAATAAAATAATAATTTTATTATACAAGTGATTGATAATACTGTCAAGATTAAAAAGATATTATAATACTAAACAAAAAAGTTCAAGCCACAATTTTATATAATTGCAACTTGAACTAATTATTACAAATAAATTATATTAAAAGGTAGTAACGCCAAATGGCGATTCTTTTTCTTTTGGTTACTTTTCTTTTTTAGTAAAAAGAAAAGTAAATTTTATTGTGCTGTATAGATTATTTCTTCTGATATGTTATCACGATTTCCATCCTTTGAACAAAGCAATTTAATTTCCACAATGTCCTGTGGCTCAATCGGCTCACTGTAGCAAAGAACTTCTGTGAATTCTGTATCATCTTCATTCCAGCTACCATACAGCATTGTAAGTGCTACATAATTTTCCTTTAAAATCAGATTCAAATCTTCATCTACTTCATCACGTGAACAGAACCATGTATCAGATATAATTTTACGTCCATCTCTTAAAGTCAGAACATAACCTATTCCATCACCATCATCTGTATTTGGCCTTGTAAACTGTGCAGAAATAGTATCAAGCTTTAAACTTGCCTGAGATTGTGCTGTTGTAATCGTTTCAGAATATGATGCTGTTATTGGTTCTATAACAGGGAAATCCATTATAATCTCTGAACTCCATACACCAGAAACAGCCTTTTCAGAAGAAGCATATAATTCTTTGTATTTATTTTTTATAAGCTCATCCATATTCATTTCTTTACGATGATTCTTCCATACATCTACATCAAATTCTTCAGGCAATATACTTTCTTTATCAAATCTCTCTAATGAATCTTCGCCATAATTCTCTATAATATAGTCTTTAAGCATTGATGTATCAAAATCTTGAAGCTGTGAAAATACATCATCAATTTGCTTCTCTGTATAGAAATTGTTAAAACTAATATTTAAATTCTTCCCCTGTAAATCAGGCTCTCTGAGGAAAAGATTTAAATAATAAGTATTCTCAACTGTATCACTTGCTTTTAAATATTTGTATTCTCCAGATTGAACAAGCTCCTTTTCAGTTCCATTTTCATCTGTTTCAGTTATATAAATTACACTTGCCATATCTTCTGACAATTTTATATTATCGCCTGCTGTAACCTCGAAACTAAGCATAGCCTGACTATTATCACCATATAATCCAAGCAATTTAAATTCTACATTTTCATTACTGCTGTCAAAATCAACAACTGGCTGTGTTACAAGACTTCCCATAACTTCTGGAGATTCAGGTGATTCTGACGAAAATAAACTATTGAAAAATTCACTAATTCCATCAAATCCTGCTGATACACTTATAGCACTTCCAGTTACTAAAACAGCTGCCGCTGCTGCAATAGCAGTAAAACGATACCACTTTTTACTTGTGCAAGTAATTTTCTTCTGCTGTGTCTGTTCCATAACACGATTCTTAACTGATTGCGTGTTTATAGGTTTTTCCTGTAATTTAATATGTTTACTTTCTTCTTCGTTGTAATTATCAAAAATATCAAATATGTTCTGTGTCATAAGAATACCCTCTTTCTATAAAAAGTTGCTGTAATTTTTTTCTTCCACGGTGAAGCCGTACTTTTATCGCAGAATCACTCATATCTAATGCATCTGCTATTTCTGAAATTGTCTGATAGTAATAATAATATCTTACCATAATTTCATAATCTTTTTCTGAAAGTGATTCAAGCAATTCTGCCAAAACTTCTTTTAAAATATTATTGTCAATTTTCTCTTCCAAAGAATCTTTACTTATAGGAATTGTATCTTCCAAACTTACAGTTTCGTGATACTGACGCAATCTGCTTTTTGCTTTATTTCTTGCAATTGATGCAATGTATGGCTGTAATTTGCCTGAAATCAACTTATCTGTATTATTCCATATACTTATAAATACATCTGCTGTTATTTCTTCTACATCTTCCTCTGTTAAGATATTATGTGATATATTTCTTATAATAGTTCCTGCGTATGCACTATATTTGTCTATCAATTTTTCAAGTGCTTTTTGATTTTTATTCTGTAATTGCTGGATTAGTCGGCTTTCACCAACCATTTTTTCTCATCTCCTCTGCTGCTTTCTGAAGTACTTCATATATAATAACGCTTATAATAGAAAAAAGGTTACATCAATTATATCATTTACTTTAAATAATTTTATTATTATAAGTTAAAAAAATCGGCTTAGTAATTTTTAAATACTAAACCGAATTTTTATTATTTTTTATATGAAATTACTTTTGCTGGAGAACCTGCAACTGTACAATCAGCTTCTACATCACAATCAACATAAGAATTTGCACCTATAGTACATCTATTATGAAGTATAATATCACCACACACAACAGCACCAGTATAAATTGTTACTCCATCTTCTAAAATTGGAATATTGTCACTTCCATGTTTAGACCCAAGCGTTACACATTGATGAATTGTAACATTTTCTCCTATACTTTTACAATTAATATAAACTGTTCCACCATGTACAATGCAAAGTCCTTTTCCAATAGGAATATTAGTATTGATATGAATTCCAAATTTATATGTGTAATGCTGAAATATAAAATACGAAGGTATTCCAATAAGATATTTGAAAAACAAATTTTTTTTAGAAAATTGCAAAACACGTAGCCAGAAAATATAACGATATACTCCAACTGTCCTCAATGGGAAAAAATATGCTTTTAAAAAATTGAAAAATGTTGGTTTAGTAATTCTTCCTAAGTCAGATTTTAAATATTCTAATAATTTCATTTCATCCTGATTCCTCTCAAAAAACTAATTACTATGAATTTTCCGTGTATTTAGACAATATTTTTGAATAAAATTCTTATTTCTTAACATTTTCCCATGTGCCGAGTTCTATTGATTCAATTAAAATAGATTCTTTTGGACTTTTACTATCTGCTCCCTTTAATTGAACATCTGTAATAGCGTCAATTACCTCAAAACTCTCTTCGCCATATGTCTGTGCAAATATAGTTCTCTGCTGTGAGTAATTAGGAATACCTCCATGCTCAAGAAATTCTTCTGATACGTCATTTAATTTCGCTTTCATATCTTCCATTTGCTGACGCATCTCATCATCAAATTCTATAGTGTTACAAATACAAAATCTTGTTCCGCCATATGTCTTATCATTTCCAAAAAGTATCTTTAGAAATTCTGTGTCCTTCTTTGTAGGTGGTACGCAAAATGCTCCTTTAAATGGCCATAAATTCACGCTTTTTTCCATTGCAATAGATTCATTTGCTTCTATTTCAGCATCACCTAATGAACCATCTTCATTTGGACTTCCTGCATTAAAATATACTCCTGACTGCACTTCATAAATATAAGTATTATCATAATATCCATTTTCAACAAGGCGTGTAAATTGCTCAACATATTCAGGAGCTTCTTCAGGATATAAAACTGCTGTAATATCACCCATAGATGTATGAACAACCATTGCAGGGTCTTCATCTTTTGGTTCTTCAAGTTGCTTTAAAACAGCATTAGTCATATCAACATAAGAATCTTCCCCCTGTGCCATCTTAACTGTACAGGCAAACATCGTCAGACTAAGTAGTCCAACAACTATTAAAATAGTTAATACAACTGAAACGCTTCGTTTGCTCATTCGTTTCATATAAGTCCTTTCTAATTTTAAACGTCATATCTATTATTTCTTTGTAATTTCTGTTCCCTGTCGTGTTTCTTTAATAATATATCCCAATTCAGCTATTGCATCTCTGAGTCTGTCAGCTTCAGCAAAATTCTTTGCCTTTCTTGCCTCTGCTCTCTGATTTGCAAGTTCAAGAACTTCTTCAGGAATTTCTTCTTTTTTATCTCTATTATAAAGTATACCAAGAACATCAGTAAGTGTGTCAAACAACTTTGCTCCTGCTTCAAGCTGTTCTTTTGATGTAGAAGAATCTGCACTCATCTTGTTTAAATCTCTTACAAGCTCAAATAATGCAGAAACACCATCTGCTGTGTTTAAGTCATCATCCATTGCCTTTATAAACTGTTCTTCTCTTTCTTTAAAGCATTTTACAGCTTCTTCAGAAATTTTTCCTGTATGAGCTGTTGAAATTGCACGGTCTAATGTCTCTCTGCAAGCATAAAGACGTGCTAAAGACGCTTTACAAGCATCAAGCAATTCCTTACAATAATTAATAGGGCTTCTGTAATGTGCCTGAACCATCATATATCGAATTACTTCATAGCCATATTGTTCCGCTACTTCTCTTACTGTAAAGAAATTACCTAATGATTTTGACATTTTTTTGTTATCAATATTTATATATCCATTGTGCATCCAGTAATTTGAAAATGTCTTTCCTGTTGCTGCTTCACTCTGCGCAATCTCATTTTCATGATGTGGGAATATCAAATCCTGTCCGCCACAATGCAGGTCAAAAGTTTCACCAAGATAATGACATGACATAGCAGAACATTCAATGTGCCATCCTGGTCTGCCTTTTCCCCATGGTGATTCCCAGTATGGTTCACCTGGCTTTGCAGCCTTCCAGACAGCAAAATCAAGTGGGTCTTCTTTACTGTCGTTTACATCAATTCTCGCACCTGCCTGTAATTCTTCAATAGGCTGACCTGAAAGCTTACCGTAAGAAGGAAATGAGTTTGTTCTGAAATATACATCGCCATTCTTTTCATAAGCATGACCACTTTCAACTAACTTTTTTACAATTCCTATAATCAAATCCATGCTCTCTGTAACTTTTGGATGAATATCAGCATCTACTACATTAAGACCATGTGCATCTGTTTTATATTCTTTAATATAGCGTTCTGATATTTCAATTGCTGGAACATTTTCTTCATTGGCACGGCGAATAATCTTATCATCGACATCTGTGAAATTTTGTACGTATGTAACTTTGTAACCACGATATTTTAAATATCTTCTTAAAACATCAAATGAACAAATTGGACGTGCATTTCCTATATGAATGTAATTATATACAGTTGGTCCGCAAGCATATATGCGGACATGATTCGCTTCTATAGGAATAAGCTCTTCTTTTTTTCTTGTTAATGTGTTATAAATCTGCATGATTTTTTCTCCTTAAAAATAATGTTTTATGCACCTATGGTGCATTTGGGGCTTCTCGCCCCAAACCCTCGGCAGCATTTTTCGAGAAAATTGCTGCACCAAAAAAGCTTTATTGAAAAATATAAAATTTAAATAGCTAACAAAAACTTTGTAAGTGTTTTTGAAATTCTCCCATACTTGTAAAAATATGTTCTGCTAAATGTTCCATTTCTTCATTCGGAGGAAGTAAATCAGGTATCATAATAGCATGCATTCCTGCCGCTGAAGCTGAACGTATTCCATTATATGAATCTTCAACAGCATATGATTCTTCAGGCAAAACATTAAGTTCCTTACAAGCAGTTAAATAAATTTCTGGAGATGGTTTACTGTTTTTAACCATGTCACCGCCTATTATCTTATCAAACATATCAAACAAGCCAAATCTCTTTGTTTCTTCTTCAATTACTTTGAGCCTTGTAGAAGATGCTATGCCCACAGCAAAATCATTTTCCTTTAAGAATTTGAGAATTTCCATGACACCTGATTTAAGTTGCAATTTTCCTGCTTTTACTTCATTCCAATATAATTCAGACATCTCTTTTTTATATGCGTCATACGGAAAATCGTCTCCATATTTCTCTAAAAATTTTTTCTTAGTAGCAACAGAGTTGACTCCCAGACAACTTTGACATATAGCTTTTATATCAGAAATATTATACTTTTCTGCTGTCTTCTCCCAGCATTGTATAACAAGTGATTCTGAATCAAAAAGCACACCGTCCATATCAAATACAACGCATTTACATCCCATAAAAATTTATCCTTTCTTTCCCTCTAAACAAGTAATTTCTTCTTTCAGGCATTTTACAGCACATTTCAACGTAGCAATATCCTCTGTGGTTAAATCTGGAATATGAATCTGGTCTAAATCCTGTTCTACTTTTTGACCTTCTCGTTTTGCAATTCTTGCCGGAACGCCTACAGCTGTACAATTATCAGGAATATCTTTTAATACAACAGCATTAGCTGCAATTTTAACGTTATTTCCAATATTTATTGGTCCAAGTACTTTTGCACCTGCTCCAACCATTACATTATCACCTAATGTAGGATGACGTTTTCCTTTATCTTTTCCTGTTCCACCCAAAGTAACTCCCTGATAAAGAAGGCAATTATCACCTATTATTGTTGTTTCCCCAATTACAACACCCATTCCATGGTCAATAAAAAGACCTTCTCCTATTTGTGCTCCAGGATGAATTTCTATTCCTGTTTTATGACGTGCTCTCTGTGAAATGATTCTTGCAATAGTTAGCATTCCATGCCTGTAAAACCAATTTGCATGTCTGTATTTTCTTACAGCTTTAAGTCCTGAATACGTTAAAAATATTTCAAAGCTACTTCTTGCAGCAGGGTCTTTTTCTTTTACTATAGCAATATCTTTTTTTAATCGGCGGAACAAACCACCACCACCTTTCAAAATTATAAAAAACAAAAAAGCCCCTGCAACAGAACATAATTTGTTCTGGCAGAGGCGGTATATTAAAAAATACCTCGGTTCCACTCTGATTTTATCTCTGATGCTTATAACGGGGCGACCGGAAACAGATACTAAAATTTATTTAAAATTCTTTCCCCATTTCAACTAACAGTTGCACTTCGCTTTTGACCACGTACATCGTTCCACCACCCCGATGCTCTCTGAACCGTTTTACAAATCTACTCTAACTGCTACGTTTTTAATAACTAATATCTTCTTTACTATTATACGCAAAATATTCAGTTTTGTCAATGATTTTTATGTAGTTAATTATAATTTATATCATAAAATTTAATCCCATGTTGGAGTTAATCCAGCAGCCTCTTTCGCATAATAATTTAAAATTTTTGAAGCATCATCAACATCAATAGAACTATTTTCATCAACATCTCCCAGCTTAATATTTGAAAATACTTTATCTAAATCTGGATTTAATCCTGCCGATTTTTTAGCATAGTAAGATAATACAAGACTTGCATCATCTACATTAACTGAACCATCCATATTAGCGTCACCTTTCAAGGCTTCTCCAATTGCAACAAATTTAAATCCATGTTTTTTTGCATAAGCTTCCGCTGCTGTACCTGAATACCCTGTTATTGTAAATCCAGGAATTTTAACATCCTTCATATCATTTGAAAGATAATATCCTAATGTGACAACATCATCATCTATTTCTGTTACACTCGCTGGAATAGTAATGCTTTTTAAATTTTTACAATTACCAAAAGCTAAGCCTATTGTTGTTATTCCTTCAGAAAGAGTTACACTTGTCAACTCATAACAATTGGATGCAAATCCTGTTGGAATTTTTTTAACGCTACTAGGAACAACAATAGATTTTACTTCATTATTAATATCTAAAAAATGATCTGCAATATAAAGTGTGCCCTCTTCAATTATAACAGATGTTGCATTTTCATCACAAGTAATTGCAATTGTCTTTGTCATTTCGCCTGATAAAAGATTCAAACTTCCACCGTATTTTACTGTTGTTTTTTGATTATTTATAAATGGAGTACCTCCAAACGAATAACTACTTATACATATTTCCGTACTTGGAAAATCAACAATTTTTAAAGACTTGCAACCTGTAAAGCCACTAATATATTTTATATTTTCTGGAAAAGTAACACTACTCAAGTAATCATAATTATTAAATCCTGCTACAATTGTGACAGGAAGTCCAGCAACTACTGATGGTATTTGTAAATTTTTTATGTTTTTATTTGTATGACCAGTAATTGTTACTTCACCATCATAAGAATTATATATAAACCCATCAGATGTAGTAGAATCAGAAACAATTATATTATCTTCTACAAATTCTTCCTGAGCAAAAACAGGCCTGCAAGATATGCTAATTCCTATTGATAAAATTATAGCAAATATACAAATAATTTTACGAAAAATCATGATATAAATAATCCTTTCAGTCAATACTTATACATCTTTATAACTAAAAATAATTTTATCCCAATGGAATAAGCTCTGAAACTGTGCTGTTGCCCTGAGCGTCTCTAACAACAAACATACAAAAATAATTTTCAGGATTTTGAATAGGACACACCTCAAGTTCATAGCCAGTAGTTAAATCCTGCTCTATACCGATTTGTGTACCTGAATTTTCCCATGACCAGAAATCCATCATCTTTCCATCTTCATCTCTTGTAAGATAACTTACACGTCCTGTACTTGCTAAATATGTGTAATCTGATAAGTCTAATAACTGCTTACTTGCTCTTTGAATTTCATCATCTTCATTTGAAGTTGGAATAGCACTACGAATAATTCCGTTTGGATATTCATCATTTACTACAATTTGTAACTGTGCACTTTGAGTATCCCAGTCTGATATACTCTCTCCCACTTTTGTCAGTACAACAAAAGTAAGGTATCTTTTCTCTGTA
>JAFTWL010000003.1 GCA_017465305.1 Ruminococcus sp.
CAAATCCTTCGTATTGTTTATGATAACAGAAAGGTTAAAGAACTATTGATGATTATTTTACTGTTAAACTTATTGATTTTGATGCAAGTTTTTTACAAGATGAGCCTCCTCGACCAAGTTCTTTAGGTTTTGATCCAGTATATATGGCACCAGAGAGTTTTATATATGCGAATGAGTTTGAAGACGATGTAAAACTCACTCCTAAAGCAGATGTTTTTTCTTTAGGTATTCTATTCCATGAAATATTGAGTGGAGAACTTCCTAAAATTCTTCAACCTTATCCATGTACAGATGATAACTATTGTACTTATATATTTGAAGCGATGTTTGATGATGTTGTTGAGTTACAACTTAATGTTAATATTTTGCCTATATATCAACAGCTTATTGAAAAGATGCTAAAAAAAGATGTAAAAGAACGTTTTTCAATAAATCAGGTAATGGATGCACTTTACAAAATAAAAAATAAAAGTACCCCTAAAGATATATTTGATGAACCAATTATAAAAAATAAAAAATACAAAGAAAAAGATGTTGACAATAAAGATAGCGAACTTAAAGGCACTATGGCAGGTGGAAAAGTAGTAACTGGAACAGGATGGTCAACATTAAATGATAGTGATTTGGGTTAATAGAGGAGTAAATATATGAATGATGCAAAATGGAAATGTTGTAGTTGTGGTAAAGAGAATACAGAAAATGCAAAGTTTTGTGCTCTGTGTGGACAGCCTAAAAAATGGCGTTGTGCTAAGTGTGAGACTCTTTTGCCATATGTGACAGAAAAATGTATGATTTGTAATACTACAAGTGAAGATTCTCTTAAAATGTGGAAAATAAGAACATTAGAGAAGAGTACAAGAATTGAAAATTATGAAAATATTGATAATATATTTGATGATATTTTCAATGATAAGGTGAAAAATAGTATAGATAATAATTCTGATGAAACAGAATATGTAAAGAAATCAGATATAAGTGCAAAAGAAGAAAAAAGAAAAGAAAAAGATATATCAGATATAGAAGATGTTGATGAAATACCTTCACGTAAATCAAAAGAAAGCAAATTAAATAAGAAATTAGTTATTTGTATAGTTATTCTTTCAGTATTGCTTTTAGTCGTAGTTATATTTACAATTTTAAATACAGTTTTGGCATATGATTCTATTGATGAAGGTCAAATATATATGAACGACTCTTCATATGAACGAATTCAGGAATTGAATGATTATGATGAGGAGAGTATTTATTATGATTTGTAAAAAATGCGGTGCGAAACTTATTCAAAATGATAAATATTGCAAAGAATGCCAAACTTCATGTTTAAGTCAGATAAAACTTAATAATTATTCCATGGATAAAGATTTTGTTTCATTTATGAATAGCATTGGAATTAAGTGCGATAAATCTGATGCAAAAAATCCCACAATAACAGTTCCTAATGATTTTAAGGATTTTGCTGATAACGTAAATATTTCTGGTGAAATTCCTTTGGTCAATGAATATGATACTAATGAAAATATATATGAAAAAGAAGAATTTCAAAATCAGAATAAATTTAAACGTCCAAATTTTTCTTATGAACCAAAATTTTATCATAATGAAACAAATAGTAATACAAGTATATGTGACAACATGATTATAGGTAATGAAAACATTCGGCAATATACGCCACAATCTGACAATGCAGAAACCTTTGAAGAAGATACTTATAAATATGATAAAACAACAATTTATTTGATTTTTATTTTGATAATTGTTATTATTGTATCTGTAGCTTCTATGATAATAATGTATTCAAAAGATAAAAAAGAAAAAGAACCAGTAAATAATATTGTTACTAATATTACTACAAATGTAACAGAAGATAATACTGATGAAAGTATAATATATAAAAATAATAGTAATACATCTACTACTATTACTTCTACTACAACTACAACTTTTAATTTTGACACAGATATAAGTACATATATTGAAAATAGAGAATCATATGAAAATAATGAAGAATATGTTTATAACTCAGATGATTATGAAAATAGTGAATATGATAAATCAGAATCAGATAATGAAAATTCCTACAGATTTAATATAGATACATCAGATAATACTGCTCAAGAGACAAAAACAGCTATAACAACTGAGAATTCTATAGAATAAAATTGATATTTTTAAAAACTTTAATATAAACATTATATTATATACACATTTCCGGTTTAATATATTATTAACCATGTAAAGTAAATCAATAATATCTTACACAATTTAATTTTTATTAGAATCTTAGGATTTTAATATAATAAACAAAAGAAAGGAACAGTTAAATTATGATATGTAAAAACTGTAATAAAGAAAATCCTGATAATTCAAAATTTTGTTCTAAATGTGGTGCATCGCTTTTAGTTACAGTTCCGAATTCAGGATTTCAAAATCCAAATATAATTAAACCAAATAATAATCAGAATAATCAGCAGAACCAATATTCATCTTATCAAAAACCAATAAACAACAATCCAGCTCCATCATTATATAAACCTCCAGTAATAAATAATACTCCGAAACCAGTAAATAATCAGGCAAGCCAAATAAATCAGCAACAATTAAATAATCAATCAAATCCAGTAAATCAACAATCAGCTAATAATTCAATGTATAAACCACCAGTTATTGATGATTCTCAAAAAACAGTATGTAAACCAGCAGATGAAGTAAAGAATCAGACTTCTACAGAAAAACAATCAACAGTGTTACTTTCACCTCTTGATGATAATAAAAATTTGTTTAATGCAAATATTGATAGTAATAATCAGATGGATTTTATGCAAAGCAATCCTGTACCTCAGAACTTGAATAATAATTTTGATAATAAATCAGAAAATAAAAATAATTCGGATACACAATCAAATATAAATCCTTTAGGTAATACAGATAATCTTGCAAGTGCCACATCTGAAATAAGTGAAAATCCTATAAATCCTGCTATTAGTGAAATTTCTTCAGATATTTCTTCTGACGGAGATAAAAATAAAAAGAAAAAAAATAAGAATATAATACTTATTATATGTGCCATTGTACTCGCTGCTCTGATTCTTATTGGTGTTATAGTATATATTTTTGTATTGTCTCCTAAAGCTAAGATTTCATCAGCAATTGAACGTCATGACTATGAGCAGGTAAGTGCACTCTATGATGAGTATTCAGATAGTGATTATTTTGCAGAACCTGAGAATATTGATGGAATTCAAGCTATGGCAGATAATCTCCTTTTAGATTGTCAGAATGATGCTATGGATGAATTATTCCCTGAACATAAAGAAATTATTGAAAAGATTGGTGCAACTGTTCCAGGGCTCTCAGATACTGTAAAAGAAATGGATGAAATTATGAAAAGCCGTGCTGATATGGCGTCAATACAGGAGGATTATGATAATGCAGCTTATGAATCAGCAATAGAAAAAGCTGAAACTTTAAAGACTAATTCTGAATATACTGAAAAGTGTAATGAAATTATAAAAGATTCACTTGACCAATTGATTACACAGCAGGAAACAGAAGCAGTTTATGGAGATGAAGATGGAGTTATTTCGCTTCTTGAAAAACGTATTTCTATTGCTGAGGAACTGAAGGAAGATACTTCTGAACTTGAAGCAAAAATGACTTCAGTAAAAGAACTTTATAATAGTCAGCAGGAAACAGCACTTATAGAAATTCTTAATGAAAAACGTAGTGCAGGTTCTTATCCTGATTTTATAGAACATCCAGAATTGAAATCACGTGCAAGAGATTACATTGAAAAGCTTACAAGTGGAGAAGCATCTCAGATAAGTGATGTAACAAATGGTGACAGTGATTATATAGAAGGTTATTCAGGCTTCCATTATGCTTGGTTGCGTGGATATGAGACAGCGGCAGATTTATTAGATGATTATGATGCTCAGGCAGACAGTTA
>JAFTWL010000235.1 GCA_017465305.1 Ruminococcus sp.
TATACTATGGTCATAATCACCGACTACACATAATTTCTTATATTTATCTGCTAATAGTCTAACAAGACATAACTGTGCATAGTTTGTATACTTATACTCGTCAACAAGTATATATCTAAAACGATTCTGATAATATGATAACTCTTCAGGATAATTTTCAAATAAACGGACAGTTAAATAAATTAAATCATCAAAATCAAGTGCATTTGCATTAAGCAAACGTTCCTGATAAGCTCTGTAAATTTTACTTATCATATTTTTCCGATAATCATTTTTTGATTCATTATACAAATCATCAGGTGTTTTCATACTGTCTTTTGCTGAACTTATCACTGAACTTACTGACCTTGGAGGAAACTGCTTTTCTGAAACATCGCAGGCAGCAATACAATCCTTTATAAGGCGTAATGAATCGTCAGAATCATAAATAGTAAAATTACTATCATATCCTAATTTATTAATACTTCTTCTTAATATTTTAACGCAAAGAGAATGGAATGTAGAAGCACTTACCTGTAGACTTTCTTCTTCGCTTAAAGAAGATGCTAATCTTGCTTTCATCTCTCCTGCTGCTTTATTTGTAAAAGTAATAGCAAGAATATTCCATGGTCTGACAGGTGAAACAGCAAGAATATCTCTTAAACGTAAAGAATCACATTCCGCATTTCCACTAATATATTTTTTTAAATATTCTTCGTCTTCCGGAAATATTTCAGGTGTCATCTTATTATATGCATCCCCGAAATAAATCATATTTATAATTCTATTTATGATGGTTGTAGTTTTTCCGCTTCCTGCACCTGCCAGAATCAATACAGGACCCTCTGTTGTAAATACAGCCTCTCTTTGATTTTTGTTTAAATTACTAAAATATTTGCATAACGCTGATTTCTTTAACTCTATGATTTCCTGTTTTGACATAAACACTCTCCTAAAATGAAATCTAATATAAAGTAAATATAATACAAATTATATCTTAATATATCATACTTACAAGCATTAAAACTGAAATTCCTATCTATTATATCACATTTTTATCGCTTTGAAAAGAGAAGATAAATTTTTTTAAATTTCTTTCTTGTACATTTAACAATTAAGGACAGACAAATTATAATTTAAATCAAAATTTTATCTGCCTAAAAACTTTGATGCCATTATCATTTAATTGCTATTTCCAAATTTCTTATAACAATTTTATAATAAAATATTTTAACCCATTGAATATAATTATTAAATTACGAAACAATATATTTATATATAGCTACAAAATAATTAAGACTAATAACTAATTTCAGAGTTAAAAAATTATTATTACAGAAATGAGGAGTAAAAAATGAAACAATGCCCGAAATTTTATATTAGCAAAGACAAAAACAATATTATAAAAGTAATTAAAGGTGATTACATCCCTGATGATTTTAGTGAACTTAAAGCTAATATGCAAGAAGGAGCAGGAGAAAAGCATGTACCTGTAGTAACAATAAAAAATAACATTGTAAGTGTTAATATTGGTAGCATTCCACATCCAATGATAGACGAACATAATATTGAATGGGTATGCATTAAAACAGAAAAATGTGAACAATATGCTTATCTTGAAAAAAATATTTCTCCTGAAATAAACTTTTCTATTCTTCCTGATGATAAAGTACAATGTGTCTATGCTTATTGTAATCAACACGGTTTATGGGCTGTATGTTTATAAAAATTTTACCTTTTCTCTTTGGTATCAATAGTAAACATATTCTTGCCACCTTTTCAGGTGGCTTTTTTATAAATTATAATATCAAATAATTCAGCTTAATATTAAAATAAAAATGTAATATTTAATTTTTATCGTCTATATTATATCATTCTACTTTTAGCTTGTCAAGGGATGATTTAAATTCATATTTTTTAAAATATTTTAATTATATAATCAGTCATTTTATTTAATAATTGCAAGGTATGCTTAAAAATGTTATAATAATCATAATACATTGCTTAACAAAAAAGGAGAGTATAAAAAATGAATTTAAAAATTCCTTATAATGTAGAAAAAATTCTTGAACGACTTCATAAAAATAATCACAAAGCGTATGTAGTAGGTGGATGTGTCCGTGACTCTTTACTAAAAAAGACTCCACATGACTGGGATATATGCACTGATGCACTTCCAGAAGAAATAATATCATGCTTCAAAGAATACAGTGTAGTTCCTACTGGATTAAAACATGGAACAGTTTCTGTGATTATAAATCATACTCCATATGAAATTACAACTTTCAGAACTGAATCATCCTATAGTGACCATAGAAGACCTGATTCAATTAAATTTGTCAGAAGTTTAAAAGAGGATTTAAGCCGTCGTGATTTTACAATAAATGCTATGGCTTATAATATTGAAGAAGGCTTTTTTGATTACTTCGGAGGACAATCAGACCTGAAAAACAAGTGCATACGCTGTGTAGGAAATCCAGAAAAAAGATTTACAGAAGATGCTTTAAGAATACTAAGATGTATAAGATTTGCTTCAACATATAGTTTTTATATTGACACTGAAACAGAAAAAGCTATATTCTCATGTGCCAAATATCTTAAATATATATCTAAAGAGCGAATTCAACATGAACTATGTGGCTTTTTATGTGGTAATGGTTGCACCGAAATTTTAAGAAATTATAAAGAAATCATATTTTTAATCATTCCAGCATTAAAGCCATTAGACGGATTTAACCAGCATAATCTGTATCACAAATATGATGTCTGGAATCATACTATTGAAACAATACATAATACACCATCAAATGATTTTGTGCTAAGATTGTCAGCACTTCTTCATGATATAGGAAAA
>JAFTWL010000236.1 GCA_017465305.1 Ruminococcus sp.
TATTATCTAAAGAATCACTCCAATATCCCAAACAAATAAATCCAGCAAACTCAATTACAAGTATAATTACTATGACTACATGAAAAATACGCTTTCCTCGATTAGGAGAATTTATTTTTTTAGATTTCATTTGTCATTCTCCTTTTCTGATTGTGGTGAAAGAGAAACTTCATACATATGATTAACATTGACAGCTTCATAACCATAACGATGTGTATCCTCAGTACCAGAAAAAATACAAAGTGTCAAGTCCTTCTCTAAATTAACAGTATCATTAAGCAAGAATACAAGCATTCCTCCGCCATTATTTAAATCTGTTGATATATTTAATTGCATATCATATATATTATTTCTAATCTCTTCACTACCTGTCAAATCACTTACAGAAAGAGGAAGCAAGTACGTACCCGAAGTTTCTTCTCGAAGGCATGCCCATGCAATATTATGTAAAGATTCTATTCCTTGTCTTCTGGATGAACTATATGCAACAGAAACATATTTCCCACCTTCCGGAGGTACAATCTTGTCAATCTCAAAATAAGATATATCATTTACCTGCAATGAAAATGGTGCTACAGGAATTGTATCATCCATTTCATATTGCTCTGAAACATATGGCTCATCAAGTTTCATGCTTTCTAATAATTGTTGTTTATTTTTAATATCATGATAATCTTCTATCACTAATGGAAAAACACATCCAATAATTAAACCCAATAAAATAACAATAATGAGCAGAAATCCCCACAAAAATGAACCTGCTTTTTTAGCTACTTGTACATCATTTGATTTATGAACATGTATTACAACCTTTTCAGGTTCTTTTACTTTATCATTATTTATATCACTGTCAAGCATTGTATAATGACAATACGGACAATTTCCACTATAAATATCATAATCGAACTTTTTACCACACTTCGGACAAATCTGCTTCATTGCATAACTCCTAACATGATAAGTTTATCTAAATTGTGTTCCGATTCCCTCATTTGAAAGTGTTTCAATTAAAATAGAATGCGGTACTCTACCGTCAATAATTGCTGTCTTTTTAACGCCTCTGCGGACAGCTTCTACACAACAGTCGATTTTTGGAATCATACCACCTGAAATAATTCCCTTACGCTTTAAAAACGGTACTTCACTTACATTGACATATGGTATCAATGTTGATGGGTCTTCTTTATTTCTCAAAAGCCCTGCTATATCTGTCATCAAAATTAAATTCTCTGCTTTAAGCTGTGCAGCAATTCTTGCTGCTGCTGTATCAGCATTGATATTATATGACTGACCGAACTCATCTGATGCCACTGTTGCAATTACAGGGACATAACCGTTTTCAAGTGCATCCATGATAGGCTTTTCATTGACTTTTGTAATATCTCCAACAAAGCCTAAATCTTCACCATTTGGACCTGATTTTCGTTCAGCCATAAGCATTCCGCCATCTATTCCACAAAGTCCTATTGCCTGTCCTCGGCTGCGATTTAAAAGATTTACAAGCTCTTTATTTACCTTTCCTGCAAGTACCATCTTTACAACATTTATTGTATCCTGGTCAGTATAACGCAATCCACCAATAAATTTGCTTTCAATATTGAGTTTTTTAAGCATATCATTGATTTCAGGCCCGCCACCATGTACCAATACAACTCTTACACCTACTAATGAGAGAAGTACAATATCATTCATAACTGCCTGTTTTAACTTTTCGTTAGTCATAGCATTTCCGCCATACTTTACAACAACAATTTTCTTATTATATTTTTGAATATAAGGGAGCGCATCTACTAACACCTGTGCACGTACCTCGTTCTTAATTTCTTCCATAATCCGAATTCCTTTCTTATGAGCGATAATCTCCATTTATCTTTACATAATCATATGTCAGGTCGCAGCCCCATGCAGTTGCAGAAGCTTCACCATCACCTATGCTTACGAAAATTTGAATTTCATCTTCAAGCAATACTTTCTTTGCTTCTTCTTCTGAAAATGGGATACCTGCTCCATTTTTGCAGACATCTATACTTCCTGCCTTAGAAGCAATTGTTACATCTACTTTTTCAATATCAAATTCCGCTGGAGCATATCCGACAGCACATAAAATTCTTCCCCAGTTAGCATCTGCTCCGAACATTGCACATTTAAACAATGGAGAACAAACTACACTCTTAGCAACAATGATTGCTGTGTCCAAATTTTCAGCTCCTGAAACTGTACACTCAAGAAGCTTTGTTGCACCTTCGCCATCCTTGGCAAGCATACGTGTCAGATTCATCATAACAATATAAAGTGCCTGACGGAATATTTTATAATTATCATTTTCTTCTGTAATTTCAGAGTTTCCTGCAATACCTGAAGCCATTACAAGACAAGTATCATTTGTAGACTGATCACCATCAACAGAAAGACAATTGTATGTAATCTTTACAACATCAGATAATGCTTTCTGCAATAATTTTGATGAAACAGCCGTATCTGTTGTAATACAATTCAAAGTTGTTGCCATGTTCGGATGAATCATACCACTACCCTTTGCCATGCCACCCAAACGACACTTTTTCCCGTCAATTTCAAATTCAACTGCAACTTCTTTAGAAACTGTATCTGTTGTCATAATAGCAACAGCTGCTTCATGACCACCATTTTCAGATAATTTTTCACAAAGTGCAGGCAGTGCCTTTTCAATCGGCTCAATAGGAAGAATCTGACCTATAACACCTGTTGACATTACAAGTACTTCTTCTTTAGAAATACCAAGCTGATTCGCTGTCAGCTGACACATAGCTTCAGCTTTTTCAACACCATCAGCATTACAAGTATTTGCATTCTTAGAGTTTGCAATCAAGGCTTTTGCTTTTCCATTTGTAGCAGAAAGATGCTTTTTCATCACAAGTATTGGTGCACCTTTTACTTTATTCTGTGTATAAACAGCAGCAGCATTGCAAAGTGTATCTGATACAATAAGTGCCAAATCATTTTTTTCATTTCCAAGAGGACTTTCATTTCCGTCAGGCTGCATAGCTTTTTTTATTCCACTATATATTCCACTTGCACGAAATCCTTTAGCAGCACAAACACCGCCATCAATATATGAATAGCCTTCAAAATTCTGCATTTATACTTCCTCCTTATTATTTTTCAGTTAAAATTATTATGCACCTTCAGTGCATTTGAGACGCTTCCTCAAGCTCGGGCAACATTTTGCGGAGAACCTCCGCTGGCAAGACCTCCAATAAACCGAATATTAACCATTTATGATAATGTCAAAGCCCCCAAGGACAATTTGGGATGAATTTTATTTAAATAAAAAATGATGCACCAAAAAAGCTTTTATCTATAAAATTTAAAATTTTATTTTAAGCCCGTTGCCTCATCAATGCCCATCATAATATTTAAGCACTGAACAGCTGCACCAGAAGCACCTTTTCCTAAGTTATCAAGTCTTGAACATACTAAAACCTGATTTTCACTTCCGAATACAAAAATCTGCATCAAGTTTGTATCTCTCAAATCATTTGATGAAAGTTTAAATGCAGTCATGTCTTTCTGTTCCATAAGAGGCATTACTTTTACAAATTCCTGATTTGTATAGTGCTTTGAAAACATTTCATGAACCTGCTCAGGTGTAATCTTATTTCCTGCTATTTTTGTCTGAAAAGGTACAGCAACAACCATACCACTGAAATAATCATCAACAATTGGTGTAAACATAGGTACATTTGCAAGTCCCGAAATTTTCTGCATTTCAGGTAAATGTTTATGTGTATTTGCTAAACCATAAAAACGAGGGCTTTTTGATTCAACAGGACAATCCTCTGACTCAATTTCTGCAATCATTTTCTTACCACCACCGCTGTAACCTGAAACAGCAAATGACTGAACAGGATATTCAGGTGAAATTACGCCATTATGTATCATAGGATACACAATAGAATTAAATCCGCTTGCATAACATCCCGGAACGGCTACACGCTTGGAATTTTTGATTTTTTCACGATGTTCAGAAGACAGTTCAGGAAATCCATATGCCCATTCTGGATTTGTTCTGTGAGCTGTAGACGCATCAATTATTTTAACATCAGGATTCTCAACAAGTGATACAGCTTCTCTTGCTGCTACATCAGGCAAACATAAAAACGTGTAATCACTGCTGTTAATAAGTTTTTTACGTTCCTCAATGTCTTTTCTTTTATCTGAATCTATTTTTAATAATGTAATATCTGTACGGCCGGAGAAACGTTCTAAAATTTTAAGACCTGTTGTTCCTTCTTGACCATCAATGAAAATTTTTACTGTCATATTAAAATACTCCTTTAATCCCGTGGACACTTCCATACACTAAATGCACATGTAAGCACAATTACAACTATCAGCCATATTCGGGAGACAACTATTCCCCAATCAAATACAAGACCAATGAGACACTCACCAATAATTAAAATCAGCATGGCAATGATACACACAGGAATAATAAATTTTAATTGTCGTTTTCCCATAAAATTATTCCATTTCTAATTGGGACTTTACTAAAGCAATCTGTTTAGCAACAGCTTCCGGAGATGGACCTCCCTGAGAAATTCTACCCTTTACACATGTTTCAAGACTTATTGCCTCATATACATCCTCTGTAAATAATGGTGTCATTTCCTGATATGCTTCCAATGGTAATGTCTCAAGTGTAAGATTTTCATTTATACACTTTGCAACAAGTGTTCCTGAAATTTTATATGCGTCTCTGAATGGCATACCCTTTTTAACAAGATAATCTGCACAATCTGTTGCATTTATAAAGCCCTTAGCTGCTGCTGCACGCATATTTTCTTTCTTAACCTGCATAGTTTCAATCATAGGAATAAATGTTTCAAGACACAATTTAACTGTATCTACAGCATCAAAAATTGCTTCCTTATCTTCCTGCATATCCTTATTGTATGCAAGCGGTGTACCCTTCATCATAACAAGAAGTGTCTGCAAATCACCATAAACTCTTGCAGTCTTTCCACGAATCAATTCTGTAATATCAGGATTTTTCTTCTGTGGCATAATAGAAGAACCTGTTGCAAAAGCATCATCAAGCTCAATGAATTTAAATTCCCATGAACACCACAAAATAATTTCCTCTGAAAAACGTGACAAGTGCATCATAATAATAGAAATTGTATTTGCAAGTTCAATACAATAATCTCTGTCAGAAACACCATCAAGGCTATTTGCCATAGGTGCATCAAATTCAAGAAAATTTGCTGTCATTTCTCTGTTGATTGGATATGTAGTTCCTGCAAGCGCACCACTTCCCAATGGGCAGACATTCATTCTTTTTGCAGTGTCCTCAAGTCTGCCTAAGTCTCTTAAAAGCATCTGAACATATGCTAAAAGATGATGTGCAAATGTAACAGGCTGAGCTCTCTGTAAATGAGTATATCCAGGCATTACAGTTTCTGTATGCTTTTCAGCAAGTTCAGTAAGTACGACAGCTAATTTTTTAACTAATCCCTGAATTTCTACGATTTCATCTCTTAAATAAAGACGCAAATCAAGTGCAACCTGGTCATTTCTTGAACGTGAAGTGTGCAGGCGTTTGCCGACATCACCATAACGTTTTGTAAGTTCAGCTTCTACAAACATATGAATATCTTCAGCGTTAGGGTCAAACTCAAGTGTTCCGTCATCTAAGTCTTTTAATATTTCACATAATCCTTTTACAATAGTTTCGCTGTCTTCTTTTGTAATAATTCCACATTCGCCAAGCATCATCGCATGAGCAACACTGCCCTGTATATCATTGCGATACATTCTTGCATCAAATGATATTGATGAATTAAACGCATTTACTCCTGCGTCAATCTCTTTTGAGAATCTTCCTGCCCATAAAGCCATAATTTTTTTCCTTTCTGTTTTCTTAAATATACAAAAATCTATCTGAAAACTGCATAATATGCAATAATATTATTTGTTATAAACAAAAAAGAGGCTACCAGTAAAGCTGCCTCTCTCTTTTGTAAGCGTTACCGGTGTACTTATATTTTTATTATTACACTACATACAAAAGAACGCTCTGCTTTTTATTCCACTATCAAATTATTTTAATTTAGAAACTCCTACTTGTGTTCCTGCTTTTACTGGTGTTTCTATACCAAATTCCGTATTTCTTATAATATCATCATTCGGAATAATCATATCTTTTTCAAAAAGTAACACAATTGTCGAACCACCAAACTCAAAATATCCCTTTTCCTGTCCTCTTGATACATTATTTAAATCATGATAATTTTTTATTTTTCCTACAAGCAATGCACCTATTTCCATCTGAATAATACTTCCAAAATGTTCTGTATTTAGTAAAGCATATTCTCTGCTGTTTTCAACATAAACAGGAAATTTCTCACAGGCAACAGGTCGGACACAATGCAGAACTCCTGCAATTCTCACTTCTTTTTCAACAGTACAATTATCAATATAAATATATCTGTGATAATTATGCGGTTCAAGCCTGAAAACCATACATATACCATTCTGATACTTTTTTGATAATATTTCATCCTGCAAAAGTGATTGTATTGTATAATCTGAATGCTTTATTTTTAAATTGCAGTCTGAATCAATTTTATAAACACTCAGATATCCATCACATGGACTAATCAGGTTTTCGGGTTCCTCATCAAAAAAATTATTCTTCCTGCATCTAATAAAAAAATTATTAAATGAAGTATATTCTACTGTTTCATACTCATCCATATTCATATTATATTTTTTAATATATCGTTTTATCAACCACTTAGAAAAAGATGAATTTAAATAATGGGAAACTATCTTTGAAAATTTCGGACAGATAATAATTTTAAGAATTGCTCTGCCTATGCAAGTTCTATATAAAAACCGAATAATACAACTTTCCTTTTTCATTTATTCTCCTATATCCTTACAATAAGCACTATAAATTCAAGAACTCCTAATGCCGCCATCATTACTTTCCCTAACATTTCAGGCTTTTTAATTTTAATAGGTGATAAAAAAAGAATTGCCATAATAAACAGTAAGCAAGTAAAAGCATATCGTCTTTTAAATAAAATATATACAGCCGGAAGAAATAATGCTATTGTAGTTACAGGCAATCCCTGATAATATTTTCTAACAGTACTCTCCAGCTTCTGACGTTCCTCTTCATGAACATTAAAATATGCAAGACGTATCAATGCACAAAGCACATAACATATTGCAATTGCAAAACTTATGTAATTTGAATTTTCAATCTGGGCTACAAATATAGACGGCAAAATACCAAAACAAATTAAATCACTTAGAGAATCAATTTGTATTCCAAACTTTTTTTCATGTTCATTACGCTTTCTTGTCGCAGCAACTGCACCATCAAACATATCACATAGTCCTGCAATCATAAGACATATAACTGCACCTTGAAACTTATGACTCATTACAAATAACAAACCCATAAATCCCATAATCATGCCGATATATGTTAATACAACTGTATAATTATAATACCCAAGTATTTTTTTATTCTGTTCCATAGTTAATTGTTGTTAAAAATATAATACACTTTAAAGTTTTGTGATTTTTATATTTTAAAAACATGCTCCTTTCTTATAGAATTTTATTAAATTTTTGAAAACACTAAACTATAAGCCAGTATGCACCAAGGTTTTCCAACTGCAACAATTATAATAAATTTTTTCAAACTCATTTTTGTTAGTCCTGAAAAGTAACAGAAAAAATCATCCGGAAATAATGGCAAAACCATTCCCCAGAAAAGAAGCATTACATAAGATTTACTTTTCCCTACCCAATTTGAATATTTCTCATATTTATCCTTTGGAAATATGCGTTGTACCAGTGCGATACCAAATTTCTTTGCTAAAATAAATGCTATAATTGAACCTAATGATATTCCTATATAGTTACAAAGGAAACCACCTACGCTTCCAAAGAGTACAGCTCCCACAGCACAGCCAAGAAAACCCGGCAGAATAGGAACGACAACTTGTGCAGCCTGTACTATTGTAAGAACAATTGGTGCAAATATACCAAAACTATTTATATACTCCTGCAAAGTTTCTACAGAATTAAATTTGCCATCAATATATGCCTTTGCAAAAAATACAGCTAATAACACACAAAATAAAATCAATGTTATAACTGCAATTTTTTTCAAATTTAATTTCATATAACCTCTTTCTTCAAAACACTTTAATAAATAATATAAACAGCAATGTCATCAAGTTAAGCCTTCCCCATATAATAATGTGTTTTACGCTTCAAAATAACACATCATATTACTGATTAAAGGGGTGACATGTCTTTTCACATTATCTTTACTTAACTTAATGACATTAGCAACAAACACCTTTTTTATTTTATATTTTACTTACCACGCTTCTGGTCAAGCTTAGCCTTAACATGAATTGGAAGTCCAAACAGGTTAATAAAGCCTTCTGCGTCTTTCTGGTTATAAACTTCTTCTGCATCAAATGTAGCTACTTCTTCATCATAAAGTGTATATGGAGAAGTTACACCAGCATTGATGATATTACCCTTGTAGAGCTTGAGTTTTACATCACCTGTAACAGTTTTCTGTGTTTCTGTAACAAATGCACTCATTGCTTCACGAAGAGGTGTATACCACTGACCATTATAAACGATATCAGCAAACTTGATGCTCAGATACTGCTTGATTCTTGCTGTTTCCTTATCAAGTGTAATTGTTTCAAGAACATCATGTGCATGATAAAGGATAGCACCGCCAGGAGTTTCATAAACGCCTCTTGACTTCATACCAACAAGACGGTTTTCTACTAAGTCAGCAAGACCGATACCATTTTCACCGCCGAGCTTATTCAATGTCTCAACGATTTCAACACCCTTCATTTCCTTGCCGTCAATAGCTGTAGGAATACCTTTTTCAAAATGAATTGTAACATAAGTTGGCTTGTCAGGAGCCTGTAATGGAGAAACACCCATTTCAAGGAATCCTTCTTTTTCGTACTGTGGTTCATTTGCAGGGTCTTCCAAATCAAGACCTTCATGAGACAAATGCCATAAATTCTTATCCTTAGAGTAATTAGTTTCA
>JAFTWL010000237.1 GCA_017465305.1 Ruminococcus sp.
AAAAATTAAAAAAAATAAACTAAAAAAATCTGAATATCAAAAATAGAAAAATAAAAAAAATTCAGACAATGATAAAAAAGAAAAACAGTCTCTTTCACTTTCTGAACGCTGGAAGCTAATCTGTAATCTGCTTAGTTCTGTAAAAAAAGGTTTAAGATGGATGCTGAAAGGTATACGTATTACAAATTTATTTTTAGACTGGACTGTAAGTAAATTTGATGCTTATGAATGTGCTATTGCATATGGACGAGCTAATATAGCTCTTTATCAATCTATCGCTTTTGCTGAACAGTTTTTTACTATAAAAAAAGAGCATATTGCTTTAAACTGTGGCTTCGGCAAAGAAGAAAGTGATTATAATATACGTTTTAAATTAAAAATATGTCCTGCTTCAATGATTATAGCTATATTTGTCATTGGAACATCATTTTTAATTAAAACAATAAAATCAAAAATGAAAGAAATTTAAGACAATTACCCTAAGGAGGTATAAACATGCAAGAATCAAAAGAAAATACAAAAATCAACGGATTAATGGGTGTTACTTTAGAAAATTTACGAGAAATGGTAGACGTACAGACTATTATAGGTGACCCTATAATAGTTTCAAAAGACATTACTATTATACCTATTTCAAAAGTATCTTATGGCTTTGCTTCAGGTGGCTCTGACCTGCCAAGTAAAAATAACCCTAAAGATTTGTTCGGAGGTGGAACAGGTGCTGGCGTTTCAATTCAGCCTGTAGGATTCTTAGTAGTTCAGGATGGAAATGTACGATTACTTCAAATGAATGATGCTGAAGATACTGCCGGAAACCTTATAAAAACCATTCCAGAAGTTGTAAATCAAATAGGAAACATGGTTAAATCTAAAAAAGAAAATTAAAATATAACTCATAATGTAGCACACTGTTATATGTAAAATTATTAACATAATTATAATTTCCGACGCATATGCTTTGAAAAACAAGTATTGGAGGTTTTCTGCAATGTGCCGGTTAAGAATTATTACTGTTATAATATTTTCTGTTTTCCTGTCATTTTTATTTTTATTATCATATAACTTCTGCTATGCAAATGCTGAAAATATTGAAAATGCGGATATTTATACATCTGCAAAATCATGTATAGTATTAGAAGCGAATACAAAAGAAGTTTTATTCGCTGAAAATGAAAAAGAACAACTACCTATGGCAAGCACAACAAAAATCATGTCAACTCTGCTATGTCTTGAAAGCGGAGATTTAGATAGTGAATTTACTGTAGACAGCGATGCTATTAAAGTAGAAGGCTCTTCCATGGGATTAGTTGAAGGAGATATTGTTACAAAGCGTGCTTTATGCTATGGAATGCTTCTTCCATCAGGAAATGATGCTGCTGGAGCAACAGCTGTTAAAATAGCAGGCAGTTATGAAGCTTTTGCTGAAAAAATGAATGCCCGTGCAAAAGAAATCGGTATGACACAAACCAACTTTGTTACACCTTCCGGTTTGCATGATGACAACCATTATTCAACAGCTTATGATATGGCTTTATTAACGGCTGAAGCTCTGCAAAATCCTGATTTTAAAGAAATATGCAGTAAAACTACTGCACAAGTTCGTTTTGGAAATCCTCCTTTTGACCGATGGCTTAAAAATACAAATAAACTTTTAAATATGTATGAGAATGTAATAGGTGTAAAAACAGGTTTTACAGATGAAGCAGGAAGATGTCTTGTATCTGCCTGCACAAAAAATGATGTTACTTTGATTTGTGTTACATTAAATGATAAAAATGACTGGCTCGACCATTCAAATCTTTATGATTATATATTTTCAAAAATTAAAATAGATACATTTCCATTGCCTGAATCTCTACATATTCCTGTAGCTGGTGGAACTGTCGAAAGTGTTGCAATCGGAGTAAATCAGGATTTAACATATGGAACATTGAGCAAAATAGACCCTGATTTTAACTGGGCTGTTTATGCACAGCCTTTTTTATATGCCCCTGTAGAGGAAAATCAAAAAGTGGGCATTTTATATTGTACTTGCAACGGACATGAAATTGCTAAAATTCCGTTGTATACAAAAGAAAGTATTGAAAAAATTCAACCTGCCGAAAAAGAAACAGGTATAAAAACAACTATGTGGGGAAAAATAAAATCATTCCTGCATTTATCGTAAGGAGTTTTAAAGTGGAAAAAATCAGAATTCAAAAATTATTAGCAGATAATGGATACTGCTCACGAAGAAAAGCAGAATCTTTGATTGAATCCGGAAAAGTAAAATGCAACGGTCACCCTGTAAAATTAGGTGATAAAGCATCTTATACAGACCTTATCACTGTAAGCGGTGAACGTGTATGGTTATCAAGAAAGAAAAATTATAGATACATTATGATGTATAAGCCAAGAGGATATGTCACAACTACTTCAGATGAACTGGAACGCCGTTGTGTTATGGACTTATTGTCAGACGTTGAAGAAAGAGTTTATCCTATAGGACGTCTTGACAAAGACTCTGAAGGTCTTTTACTTTTCACAAATGATGGAGCTTTTGCTAATGCTATTATGCATCCAAGCCGTCAGATAAATAAAACATATCGTGTTACTGTAAGACCTGATATTTCAGAAGAACAGCTTATAAAGCTATCTAAAGGTGTTGAACTTGATGGTGTTATGACACAACCTGCAACAGTTGTTGTAAAGTCAAAAGAACCTAATCGTGTTGTTTTACTTATGACAATACATGAAGGAAAAAATCGTCAGATTCGTCGTATGTGTGAATCTGTAGGTTTAGAAGTTGCACGCCTTCGTCGTACAAACGTTGGTCCTTTAAAATTGGGAATGCTGAAACCTGGTACATACCGAGATTTAACCGCTGAAGAATTACGTGCAATTCGTAATGCTATTGGAAAAGAAGTATAACTTATAATAATTCACTTAGATTTTCTTTATGGGCTCAGCTTAAATCACGGAAAATAGTGTATTTACACTATCAGAAAGGATTGAAGCATATGCCACCTGAACAGACTAATAAAACACTTGCAGAAGAATGGCTTTCAAAATTATTCGATAATGGAATTTTTACAGAATTTCAGGCACTTGCCGAGGAAAGAAAAGAACTTGCTGCTGTTATAACAGCACAGGGAAATATAAATGGTCGTACTGTTTATGCTTTTTCTCAGGATTGTTCTCGGCTTCATGGAGCTTTTGGATTAGCACAGGCTGCAAAACTTCATCATTTATATACACTCGCAATACAGACAGGTTGCCCAATTATAGGAATTTATGATTCATTTGGGTCAATTATTGACGGTTCAGCTGCTCCTCTTGTTGCATATAGTACTTTGATAAAAATTCATGCACAGGCTTCCGGTGTAATCCCAAGAATTTCTATAATTGCTGGAAAATGCACAGGAAGCATTGCAGCATTAGCCTGTAGCTCTGATTTTGTAGTATTGTCCAAAAATGCAACTCTTTCCTCAACTCCAAATCAAATAATTTCAGCAAGTAATGCAAGAGAAACCGGACTTTCTACAATAGATTCTGAAAATGAATTTGAAGCTTTAGAATGGGTCAGAAACTGCCTTAAATATATTCCTAATAACAATTTATCCATTCCTCCATTGCAGCAATATATAATTCCATCTGAAAAAAGTGAAAATATAGACTCTGACAAAATTTTAAATGTAAATGATGCCATATCAATTTTTGCTGATAAAAACAGTCTTATTAAATTATATATTTCACCTAAGCAAAAAGATGTATTTTCTGCTTTTTGTACTGTATCCGGAAAGACAACAGGAATTGTTTCACTTTGTGCTAAACATATGATAGCAAAAGAGTATTGTTCACTTATTAAATTTCTTCGTTTTTGTGATGCCTTTTCTATTTCAATAATACTCTTAACGGATACAGGTGAAATAATTGGTGATTCAACAGGCGAAATTATGACATCGGCTGTAAAGTTTTCATGTTGTTGTGCAGAATTAACTACACCTTTTATTTCTCTTATTTTAAATAAAGCTATTGGTATATCTTGTACTTCAGCTTTTTGTGCTGATATGACTTTTGCCTGTGAAAACTCTGTATTAGCACCACTTGCACCTGAAACAGCAGTAGAATTTCTATGGCACGATAAATTAAAAAATGCTGAAAATCTTCAAATAGCAAGAAAAGAACTTATTGAAGAATATTCATCTACGCTTGGAAGTGCCAAACGTGCTGCTGCTATGGGATGCGTTGATGGTATTGTAACATCAAAAACATTACGAAAACAAATTGATTCTGCTATTCAGATGTTCAGTAGTAAACGTATTTCCACTTTGCCAAAAAAACATGGCGGAATGTTATAATGAAAGGCGGTGGAAATATATGAAAAAGAAATTTCAAGTAACTGTTAATGGCACAATCTATCATGTTGCAGTAGAAGAAGAAAATGAATCCATTCAGGAAATTAAAACATCAAAAGAAAACACTTCTTCTGACTTATTAAAATCAGATGAATCTACTAAAAAAAGCATCTCTCAAGACAATATACAGGGAGAGATTATTCCCTCCCCTATGCCTGGAACAATTATTAAAGTCAATTTTAAAACAGGAGAGACAATAAAAAAGGGACAATCTATTTTAATCTTAGAGGCAATGAAAATGGAAAATGATATTGTATCGCCAAAAGACGGTATTATTACTAATATTTTTGTCAATGCCGGTGATACTGTAAAAACAGATGACAAACTTGCTTCGATTGATTAAATCAAATGATGTAGTGACAAAATACTTTTAATTGAAAGGATTTTATCAGCGAATGAAACTTACAGAAACTATTCTTCGTGATGCACATCAGTCTCTTATTGCAACACGTATGCGTATTGATGAGATGCTTCCTGCATTGCCTTTAATTGACCAGATAGGATTTCACTCTGTGGAATGCTGGGGCGGTGCAACTTATGACTCTTGTCTGCGATTTTTACATGAAGACCCTTGGGAACGTCTTAGAATTTTAAGAAGAGAACTTCCTCATTGTAAATTGCAGATGCTGTTTCGTGGTCAGAATATGCTTGGGTACAGACATTATTCTGATGACACTGTAACTTATTTTGTTCAGAAAATTGCCGCGAATGGTATGGATATAATAAGAATTTTTGATGCTCTTAATGATATGCGAAATCTTGAAACTGCAATCTCAGCAGCAAAAAAAGAAAAATCCCTGCATGTACAGGTTGCAATTCCTTTTACTACTGGTGAAATTTTTACTGATGATTACTTTGTCAAAAGTGCTAAAGAAGCTGAAAATATTGGTGCAGATTCAATTTGTCTAAAAGATATGGCTGCATTATTAACTCCATATCGTACAGGAAATTTAATTCATGCAATTAAAAAGGCTGTAAATATTCCTGTTCAACTTCACACTCATTCTACCTCAGGATTATCAGCAATGTGTATTTTAAAAGGTGCTGAAGCTGGTCTTGATTATGCTGATACAGCACTTTCTCCTCTGGCTCTTGGTACATCGCATACACCTACTGAATCTATTGTCGCTGCTTTGCAAGACACACCATATGATACAGGACTTGATTTAAAAAAACTTGCTCAACTCAGAAGTTACTTTATGAAGCTTAGAAAAAAATATCTTGAAAATGGATTACTTGACCCTAAATTACTTGCTGCTGATGCAAGTGCATTATTATATCAGGTTCCTGGAGGAATGCTTTCTAACTTACTTTCACAGCTAAAACAAGCAGGTAAAGAAGAAAAGTTTGAAGAGGTACTTCAGGAAGTCCCAAGAGTTAGAAAAGACGCAGGAGAACCTCCATTAGTAACACCTTCATCTCAAATTGTTGGTACACAAGCAGCTTTAAATATTATTTCTGGAGAACGCTATAAAATGGTGACAAAGGAATTTCGTGAAATGATTAGAGGAGCTTATGGAAGAACTCCTATTCCTATTGACCCTGAATTTCAGAAAAAAATTATTGGAGATGCTACACCTGTTATATGCAGACCAGCTGATTTAATTGAACCAGAACTTAAAAAATTACAAAAAGAATGTTCTGATTGGATGGAACAGCCTGAAGACGTATTGAGCTATGCACAATTTGGACAAACTGCATTGCAATTTTTCAGAGAAAGACGAGATAAAAAATTCAAAATAGACAGCACTTATCAGGAAAGTAAAATTCATCCTGTTCTTTAATATTTATTGATTTCAGATGGAATGATTCATAAAAGCAAATATAATTTTTATGTGCTGACTGAATCATTCTATACTATTATTATTTTAAAAAGAAAGGAGTAGGAAAGTATGCCGATTTGTATTTCTCCGGAACTTCCCGCTTATCAGACACTGGCTAAAGAAAATATATTTGTTATTGATAATGACCGAGCTTCTCATCAGGATATAAGACCACTTCGTGTACTGATTTTAAACTTAATGCCTAAAAAAATTGAAACAGAATGTCAATTCCTACGATTGCTTAGTAATACACCCATTCAAGTAAATGTTGAATTTCTTCATGTTTCAAGCCATGTAAGTAAAAATACATCAAAAAATCATCTTGAGCTATTTTATCGAACATTCAGCGAAATAAAAGATGAATATTACGATGGATGTATCATTACAGGAGCTCCTGTGGAACATCTTGATTTTGAAAAAGTTGACTACTGGGACGAGCTAAAGGAAATTATGGAATGGACAAAAACACATGTATTTTCAACTTTACATATTTGTTGGGGTGCATTGGCCGGACTTTATTATCACTTTGGAGTTCCTAAATATAATCTTAATCAAAAGATGTTCGGGATTTTTGAACATAAAGTAAAAACTAATAATATACAGCTTTTGCGTGGATTTGATGATAAATTTTATGCTCCACACTCTCGTCTTTCAGAGGTAAGAAAAGAAGATATTTTAAAAGTTCCAAATTTAAAAATATTGACGGAATCTGACCTTGCAGGTGTTCATATTGTAGCTAATAATAATGGTCGACAGTATTTTATAACTGGTCATTCTGAATATGACAGAAATACACTTGCTGAAGAATATTTCAGAGATATTGACAAGGGCATTGATATTGATGTACCGTTTAATTATTTCCCTGAAGATGACCCAAAACAAGAACCATTATATACTTGGCGATGCAGTGCAAATCTATTATTCTCTAACTGGATAAATCATTGTGTTTATCAGCTTACACCGTATGATTTACAAAGACTGGACTTGTATAACTGGGAATGGGAAGCAGGATTATAAAAAAAGCGTACTTACAAGGTTAAAGTGTAAGTACGCTTTTATATTAAATGATTATTAATTATAGAGAATTTATCTTACTTGTCCATTACCAATAATTAAATACTTTACAGTTGTAAGTTCATGTAGTCCCATTGGTCCTCTCGCATGAAGTTTCTGGGTAGAAATGCCGATTTCTGCACCGTATCCAAACTCTCCACCATCCGTGAATCTTGTAGACGCATTGACATATACAGCCGCTGCATCAATTTCTCGCTGGAATCTCTGTGCAGCAGTCAAATCTCTTGTTACAATGCATTCAGAGTGTTTTGTGCTGTATTTTGAAATATGTTCTATTGCTTCGTCCAAATCTTTAACAACCTTAATAGAAATTTTATAATCCAAAAATTCTGTAGCATATTCCTTTTCAGTTGCCGGCAACACGCTATCACCAAGTATTGATTTTGTCTTTTCACATCCGTAAATAGTTACATCATGCTTATCAAATGCCTCTTTTACCATTGGTAAAATCTTTTCTGCAACCTGTTCGTGAACAAGAAGACTTTCAATAGCATTACATACAGATGGTCTTTGTGTTTTTGCATTGTCAGCAATGTTAACTGCCATCTTGTAATCTTCTTCTCCATGCCGACAGCTATCTATATAAACATGACACATTCCT